>CAYPJR010000024.1:0-16848 GCA_964411115.1 uncultured Candidatus Bathyarchaeia archaeon
CAACCTATAAAACCAACTTTTAACCTCTCCAGAGCGGACACCAAACCTAGCATAGGCAGCTAAAAATATAAGAGTTTTCATAATGATGGCTAAAATCTTGATTAATTAATAAAAAACCTTATTACTAAGATCCCTTGTTCACTAACAATAATGTTAGCCCATCAGCGATGAGGAAAATGTGGCAGCTGATAGGTGAAAAACGGATCTCGAACGGGATGGATTCAATAAGACCGCTTCTACATGAGGGGGAAGAAATTATCCATTATGTCTCAAGCGATATTGATGAGAATGGAAATTTCGGTGAAAGATGGCTGATCTTAACTAGGGATAAAATCATAATTTTGAACCCAATAACGAAGAATATTGAGCGGATCCCATTAAGTGAAATCCGCTCAGCTTCAGTTAAAGACTATATTGGTAACTCTGAGCTAATTCTAGAGACCCATAATGGATTTAGGAGCGCAATACGCTTCTCCCGCGAGCACCTCGACGACTTCTATAATATGGCTAAGATTATAGATAAAATCGCTAAGAAAGAATTGAAACCTGAAAACGTAGACTCGAGGGTTCTGGAAGAACTATTGGCTAAAAAGAGCGATGTGAAAAAGACTCAGGCTCTTCTCTGGCTGATGGGCTTCTTAAAGCCCCACATTCACTATGTGATTTTAGCGGTGATATTATCGTTATCTATTACAGCCCTAAACTTAACACCGCCATATCTTATGAAGATTCTCCTAGATGATGTTTTCGCCAAGAGAAACATCAGCATGCTTTTTTACATCGTGATAGCCTTCATATCGGTCTATGCGCTTAACGCTGGTTTAAGCGCTGCTCAAAATTACACCCTCTCCTATCTTGGGCAGAGGATAATTTACAATATGAGGACGAAGATTTATGAGCATCTGCAAACGTTATCTCTCGCCTTCTATGATAGGATGACTTCTGGGCGCGTTATGACTAGGGTTACGGATGACGTCGGGAGGGTTCAGTGGTTTCTAACATGGGGAACTCAGACGCTGATCACAAGCATATTGCAGATAATGGGGATTGGCGTGATAATTTTCTCGATGAACTTAAACCTAGCCCTTTTTGCACTATTACCCATACCCATAATCATTGTCGGCATCCCGCTGTTCAGAAAGAGATCACATAAGGTTTACCATAAAGCTTGGCGCAGGTGGGCGGATGTAAGCTCGCTCTTATGGGATACGATCCCGGGAATAATTGTTGTCAAAACGTTCACCCAGGAGAAGTTTGAGCTGAAGAGGCTTATTGAAAGGATGACTAATCTTGTCAAAGCGAATCTCAAGATTACATTACTTCATATAAGGTTCTTTCCGCTATTAGGCTTCTCAATATCAACCGGCACAGCTATCGTTTGGTGGATTGGCGGGCATGAGGTGCTGAAGGAGCAGATAACTTTCGGTTCCCTGGTAGCGTTTGTGAGCTACATGGGTATGTTTTACGGACCTATACAAACCATAAGCAACCTCTTTGAGCCCCTGCAGTCATCGCTTACATCAAGCGAGAGAATTTTGGAAATAATGCAGGTTGAGCCGGATATTAAAGATGCGCCTGACGCTGTTGAATTCACATTTAAGGGCGCAATAAAATTTAAGGATGTAAGTTTCGGATATAATCCCTACATTCCAGTGTTGAGCAATATAAATCTTGAGATTAAGCCTGGGGAGAAAATAGGCATAGTTGGACCAAGCGGATCGGGGAAAACAACGTTAACTAAGCTACTGTTACGCTTCTATGATCCAACTGAAGGAGCCATATACATTGACGGCGTCGATATGAGGAAGATAAAGCTCAAATGTTTAAGATCCCAAATAGGTTTAGTTCTGCAGGACCCCATATTATTCTATGGCTCAATAGCTTATAATATTGCCTATGGCAGGCAGGATGCAACCCCGGAGGAGATCATCGCTGCTGGAAAAGCAGCGAATGTCCATGAATTTGCCATGAACCAGCCCTTAGCCTACGACACGAATGTCGGCGATAGGGGATGGAGGCTTTCCGGAGGTGAGAGGCAACGTGTTGCAATAGCGAGAACCATACTAACTGAGCCTAAAATATTAATACTTGATGAGGCAACATCCTCGGTTGATACCTTAACTGAAAAGAAGATTCAGGAGGCGATGGAGAACCTCGCTAAGGGTAGAACAACCATCATAATTGCGCATAGACTATCAACCCTGCAGAATGCCGATAGAATAGTTGTCATGGATAAGGGCAAAATAGTTGAAGTTGGCACGCACGAGGAGCTCATGAAATCCGGCGGATTATACAGTCAGCTTTATAGGGCTCAATTTGCGGAGGAAACTATTACGATAGGCGCCGTTAAGAGGTGATAAAGAGGATGCCCTTATCCGATTTCTTAAAAAGCCTTAATATTTTGGATCCGAAGAAGGTGAAGGTGATATTTGAGGAGCAAGATAACACCCTTAAAATAGTGGTTGATGGAAAAGTTTTATCCGGGCTTATCCCAGCGAAGCCTTTTCCGATAACGCATCCGGAGTTCATAATATTCAGGGATGCTTACGGTGCAGACTTATGTATTATAAAGAACTATAAGGAATTGGATGATGAGTCAATAAAAAATCTAAAAAGGCTTTTGGACAAGATCTACTTTATCCCGAGAATTCTGAAAATTAAAAAGATCGAAACAAGCGGGGATGAATTCTTATGGGACGTGTTAACCGATAAAGGTCCTAGGAAATTTAGAACTAGGGGGAGAATGAGCGTCACGCAGATGGTCAATAGAATCGTTATAACAGACATAAACGATAATGTTTATGAGATAGAAGATATATACGGCCTTGACGCGGGAAGTATAAGCGAGATAGAAATGACAATATAAGATGCGCCGCTCAAGGTTTATTTGTTTTCCTCATTTGGAAAGAATGGAAATTTTCTCTTCACCCCGCTCTCAACAAGCATTGACGCTTCCTTTAAAATCTCATCTGCCTCTTCGCTTTCTACATTAAAATTTAAGGTTAAATTTAAATCTTGATTAGCCTCCAGCATCACGTTGTTAAGCATATCCTCAAGCTTATTTAGTTCAGAATCCACATCAGGGGCTAAATTGAGAATCTCCGAGCGTACTTTCTGCACTGTTTCTTTCGCGGAGCCTACAACGGACATGAAGTTTCCAAATTCATATATTGTACGGAGCCTAAGCAGCGCCATGTTCAAGGACAGCTCAGAATTTATGAGCATAAGTTTATGTTTACGTAATTCAGCAAGTTCTTCAGCAATCTCTTTTGCTTTAACTTCATTGCGCGCTTCGTAGGCTTTAATAATCTTCTCCATTAATTCTTCTTCGCGTCTCGTATAATGCTCAATATAATTGCTCACTTTATTCACTTGACGCTCAATACCCCTAATAGCCTCATTCATCTGATTTTTCAGGGGCTTAACTGGATGAAGTGCACCCTTTAATCCGCCTCTTTCACCTTCCCATCTCCCCGAAAAATCATCTGTCAATATATCACCATCCTAAAGCCTAAGATGGTCTAAGAATGAATAATAGGGTTTCTAACATGGGGAGATATAGCAAGTCGACATACATATATTCCTTAAGCGGGAAAGAATATTAGCGATATTGGGGGTTTAATATTGGACATATTTGACCTGATTAAATCTAGGAGGAGCATACGTTCCTTTACATCTGAGGACGTTTCAAGCGAGGATCTTGAGAAAATTCTTGACGCAGCCAGGTGGGCTCCCTCAGCCGGGAACATTCAGCCATGGGAATTCATCATTGTTAGGAAGCTTGAGACTAAAAGGGAAATTGCCAAAGCCGCCCTAAACCAGATGTTCATAGAGGAGGCGCCGGTTGTAATAGTTGTCTGCGCAAACGAGGCTAGATCCAGCTGGACCTACGGGAACCGGGGGGCAACCTTATATTGCATACAGGATACTGCGGCAGCCATTGAGAACATGCTCTTGGCCGCATGCGCGCTTGGCTTAGGCGCATGCTGGGTTGGCGCATTCTATGAGGACGAAGTTAGGAGAATTCTGAAAATACCGAGAGGTTTAAGGCCGGTTGCAATAGTACCTATCGGTCGTCCAGCCGAGAGGCCTAGCCCACCTTATAAGAGGACGCTTAGAGAAATAGTGCATTACGAGAGTTTTTAACTGAGCCATCGCTTTCTTTTTTACCCTTAATGCGGATTTGCTTGCCAAAAGCTTCCAACGGGCGCTGTTACATAGTCCCTTAAAGATTTCAGCTTATTTTTTGGATGGCGCATAATTCTTTAGCAGCATTTAGTATTAAAGATGATTGCTCATCCGTTAGCGGGTATCCATGCCAGCATTTACCCTTCGCTTTTAAATTGCTTAGCACGGTTTCCCTGATTGGTAAGGGCGGATCAAACCTATATAATTCCTTAAATATTATTGCTCCTTTCCAGCCCATCTTCTCGCATTCTAGCCTCTCATGCTCGGAAAGATCTTCTCTCTTAATAAACTCCTTTATCACGCCGTATCCTACAAAAGAGTCGCCTTTATCTGTGCGCCTAGCTAAAAAGATTAAGCCGTCCGGCTCCCATCGCCTAACGATCCCCGGGTAATACTTCATTATTGTGAAGACCTGCTTAAACCATTCTTCCCTAGTTATCCGTAGAATGAAATTTCCACCCATTTCACTACGCAACCTCCATTAAAGGATCTACTAGGGTATCTTTGATTTAAAAGTATATTTATTTTCTCAGCCGCATCACTTTTAGCCTTAAGTTTTAGGGCATAGTAGAAATTTAAGTGCATATATAGCGGCGTGATTCGCTTAAAAACATGCTTTAACCTAGGTTAATGCTGCTTACTTTAATATTCCATAGCCTATGAGCCTCCATCTCCCAGATATTCTCCGGCTTATCGCAATTCTCGAGTTCACTTCAGCGCATACTGGGCGTGTAAGTTTCATCTCTACATTTTCGCCTTTAATATGCGTAACGGTCCCGGTGGTTATGGATGTTCCAACATCCAGCAGGAAGGATTCTCCGAGACTTACATTTTTAACCTCAATCTGCTCCTTCATTCCAATCACGCGTTCAAATAAGTGAACTTCTAGGGTTAAATCGTATCTTGTCGGCGGAAGCGTGTCCGGTTTGCCTATAACATTTCCAGTAAGCCCATCAGCCTTTGTTAATGATGGATCCAGAAGGGTGCCTACGCCGACTAAGCCGCCGCACATGGCTTCATTAACATATCTTCCGCCAGCATGGAGACTAGTTATCTTTGTGAATAAGGGTTCATAGGCGGACCTCGCCCCAGGAGCGCCGAGCCCTGGACGTATCTCTATATCATCGTTAACTCTGAATTTTCCCTGCAGTATTGAACCTCCTATAACGCCTCCAACAATATTTTCAGCTGGCGTTCCCGGTTTATTAACGTCGAACGATCGGACTGCATACATACGCGGCGGCTTAGCTGGATCTCGGGGCGGCGTGGGGATATGCTTCTCTATGGCGTAAAGCAGCAAATCTATGTTAACTGAATGTATCGGGGACACGGGGATTATTGGGGCTCCCTCAGCTATTGTTCCCTTCGTAAACTCAACGATCTCTCTGTAGCTTTCAAGTGCGCGTTTCCTATCAACCAGATCTATTTTTGTTTGAGCTATGACTATTTTATTAATTCCTATGATCTCTATTGCGGCGAGATGCTCAGAGGTTTGAGGTTGAGGGCATGGTTCATCAGCGGCTATGACCAGTATGACGCCATCCATAACCGCCGCGCCGGAGAGCATCGTTGCCATTAGAGCCTCATGGCCCGGTGAATCAACAAAACTAAGCGCGCGGATAAATTCCCCCTTGGAGCCGCATCTTGGGCATATTTCGCTTGTCGAATAATTATGTGGGCTTTCACATACGGGGCATCTATAAACCGCGGTGTCAGCATACCCAAGCTTTATGGTTATTCCCCTCTTTAATTCCTCGCTATGTCTTGAAGCCCAAACTCCAGTAAGGGCCTCAACTAAGGTTGTTTTGCCATGATCTACATGTCCTATTGTGCCAATATTTATCTCCGGCTGACGGGGCAGTTCTCCTTTCTTCATTTACAATCACATGCCCTTTTCAATTAACAGTATGAGGAAATGGTTGGATGAATATAAAGACATCGATTAAAGTTTAGATAGCTACATGAAGTTTTTATAGGGCTAATGTCCATTCTTAAAGGAGGAGGATGACTAGATGCCTAATTGCAGCAGATGCGGCTTTAAGTTGCCTGAAGGCGCGCTCTTCTGCCCTAATTGCGGATCCCCAGTCAGAAAGGTTGAGGAGAAACAGATTGCCCCTTCGGAATCCATAACGAGACCTATAACGCTGGGTTTGCTGGGCTCCTTCCTATCGCTGACGATATCATCCCTCATGTCTTTCGCCAATATTCAATTATACTTTGTGCCGCATTTCCTCGCTTCCTTAATCGTCATATATTTCTCTGGAACTAGGGGGCTAAAGGACGCTGCCATCGTCTCAATGGTTACATACCTCTTCACCGACGCCATAATTGCCGGCATGATTCTAGGATCACTTTATGTAGCCAATCAGTCATTGGCGTCGCTCTACATGGACTATGGTGTACCAACATTACTCGATGTAATCATGTATTTAATTTCTCCAGTAACGGCGATATTAACCGCCTATATTGGATCGAAGATAGCGCCTAAGAGGGGGGAAACAATCGCTTACATTAGGGAAGAAGGCTATGGCCCCCCGCTCTTTCACGGCGTCGAAAACCTTGAGGATGAAGCCTTCAAAAGGTTTAAATAAACTTCCATTCGCTTTTATACAAATGAATAATTACTGCGCGGCGTGATCCCAATGAATGTGCCTAAGGAAATAGTTACACACTGCCCAAAATGCAATAAGCATACTGCACACACTGTTTCCATATATAAAGAGGGCAGACGTAGAGCCCTTGCTAAAGGCGAGCGCGCCCATGAGCGCGAAAGGAAAGGCTACGGCGGGCAGAAATATCCGATACTTAGACGTAAAGCGAAGACAACTAAGAAGCAAACGTTGAAACTTAAGTGTAAGGACTGTGGACACATAATTCATAGGGAGGGTATACGCTTAAAGAAGATGACAATAGAATGACAAGATGCTTTGATGAGGTGTTGAAATGAAGATTTGGGAGAA
This sequence comes from uncultured Candidatus Bathyarchaeia archaeon, assembly GCA_964411115.1. Taxonomy (GTDB): domain Archaea; phylum Thermoproteota; class Bathyarchaeia; order Bathyarchaeales; family DTEX01; genus DTEX01. The sequence continues at coordinate 7,149 of CAYPJR010000024.1, forward strand.
AATCATACCTAAACCAAGAAGCTTCTTTCTCCAGGTGAAATGCCCAGATTGCGGGAATGAACAAGTGATCTTCAGCAACGCGGCGTCGGTCGTGCGCTGTAACATTTGCGGATCAACGCTGGCTGAACCGACAGGCGGTAAAGCTAACATTAAAGGTGAGATAATAAATATGTTTGAGTAGGTGCAAAAGGAAAGATGTCCGCCTTCAAAAGCGACGAGTGGCCTGAGGTTGGAGAACTCGTAATATCAACCGTTAATGAAATAACAGAGTACGGCGCATATGTTACGTTAGATGAGTACGGAAAAGACGGTTTCCTCCACATATCGGAAATCTCTTCAGGCTGGATAAGAAACATACGTGACCATGTTCGTGAAGGAGAGAAGCTTGTACTAAAGGTTTTAAGGGTTAATCCTGAGAAAAATCAAATAGACCTCTCGCTTAGAAGGGTTACGCAGCGTGAGAAGCGAGAAAAAATCATGCTTTGGAAGAGAAGCAGGAAGGCGGAAAGCCTACTTAGAAGTGCATCTCAAAAGCTCGGGATCCCCCTAGATGAGCTATACGATAAGGTTGGCGGAACGCTTGAGAAATCATTTAGCGACATTTATGGGGGATTGGAGGCCGCTGCAAGAGAGGGGGTTGAGGCGCTATTAAAAGTGGGCGTACCTAAAGATATCGCTGAAACGCTGACTGAAATCGCTAAAGAAAGAATTAAACTTTCAGTTGTTAAAGTTAAAGGAACATTAAGTTTAACATGCATAAAACCAGACGGAGTTTTAAGGATAAAGGAAGCCCTGTTAAGGGCTAAAGAGAGCGGTTTAACGCGCGGATCAAACGTAAAGATATATACGATTGCACCGCCTAAATATCAAATTGAAGTTACCGCTAAAGACTATAAGGAAGCAAACATTATATTGAATAGGGTGGCAAAAACCGCGATAGAAACGATAACTAAATTAGGTGGCTACGGATCCTTTGAATCTCAAAGCGGGAAATAATCATGGTTTGGCTTCTGAGAAGATGCGTGGGCTGCGGAAGATACACGCTTAAGAAGGATAAATGTCCCTATTGCGGCGGAGATGTAGGCATACCGCATCCAGCAAGGTTCTCTCCGGATGATAAATATGCTAAATATAAGAGCGTTTTAAGGAGCATGGCGAATGAAGAAAACAATAATAGTAGAGAAAGAGGATGTTGAATTAAAAAATCCAGTCCTCGTAGAGGGCCTCCCAGGTTTAGGAATGGTCGGCAAGATAACTGTTAAGTATTTAATAAAGCAATTGAGGGCTAGGAAGATCGCTGAGCTTTATTCGCCTCACTTCGCGTATTACGTTCTAGTGAATGATAAGGGCAGCATTAAACTATTGAATAATGAGTTCTACTATTGGAAGAATGAATTTGGAGGGAGCGACCTAATACTTTTAACCGGCGACAGCCAAGCTCAGACAATTGAGGGACAATATGAAGTTGCTGATTCAATAATTGAGTTTGCAAGCAAGAAAAATGTTAGCCTAATCATAACTGTGGGCGGATATAGAAGGGATGTTGTTAACACACCGCAGGTTTTAGCCTCAGCAACAAGCCCTGAAGCGCTTAAGAAAGCCTTGGACGCCGGATCATTAATTAATCCTCCTGGAAGCCCAGTTGTTGGAGCAGCTGGACTACTGTTGGGTCTAGCGAAATTTAGAGGTATAGACGGCATATGCCTTCTGGGTGAGACGCCCGGCTACATGCCAGATCCTAAAGCTGCAAAAAGCATCCTGGTTATCCTTATGAGAATGCTGAATCTCAATCTGGACCTATCTGATATTGATAGGGAAATCAATAAAATCGTGGAGATAGAGGAAAGAATGAGAAAGATAGAAGAGCAGAGGAAAGCCGCTGAAAGAGAGATTCGAAGAATAGAGGAGGAAAAAATATCCTATATTGGATGACTTAATAATATGGGCGGGAAACCCCACGTACTTCAGCCGTGGGTTAAATTATGAAGTTCTGCTGTTTTTTCATGTATTTCTGTAAGATTCTCTTGAATTCTTCCAGGTCATTTATTGTGTGATTTATTGTGCTTATATGGAAGTTTAGCGCGTCGTAGATTTCCGATTCGGAGTCCGCCTCAAGTATGTCGTTTTCAACCTGGTCAACCATTATCAAAGTTAGATTGTTCCTTATTGAAACTGATTTTAATGATTCTAAGATTTTTCTTCTAAGATCGTTAATATGCGGCTTAGGGAGATCCCCATTAAAGATCCGATTAGCGATCTCATTTATGGCGGATATTTCTGAGAGCGGCATGCTTCTCCTAGCCGCTATCTCACCTTTAGGCGTTAAAAATACGATCAGCGGGATACTATTCACGCCATAGACCTCTGCTAACTCCTCGTTTTCCGGATCCTCAACGTTAACTAGGCGTATTCGTATATTCTTTCTTTTCTGAAGTTTCCTTACTATTGGAAGGAGATTTCGTTTACTCTCGTATAGATCCGAGTAGAAATATATTATTTCAATCTTTTCCTCGCTCATAGATGCTTCAAAGGCCTCTCTTTTGACTAAATTTTCAAGTTGTTAAATTTAAAAAAATAAAGGGCTTAGGAAGACGGTTTTCTCCCTAGTCATTATGCAACCTTTTTAGGCGCTACCTCCACTTTCTTAGTTATCTCTTTCACCACGCCAGCCGCAATCGTTGTTCCCATATCTCGTACAGCGAACCTCCCAAGCTCTGGAAACTCCGTGTAGACTTCTAGGCATACTGGTCTTAACGGTTCAAATTTGACCAGCGCGCTATCTCCAGTTTTGAGGAAGGAGGGTTTCTCCTCAATTGTCTGACCCGTTCTAGGATCAATCTTCTTCAGAAGCTCCGCGAATCTGCATGCAACCTGGGCTGTGTGAACATGGAGCACAGGGGTGTATCCGGCGGCTATAGCTGTTGGATGATATATGACTATTATTTGCCCTATGAACTCCTTAGCTACTGTTGGTGGATTCTCAGGAGGCCCAACAACGTCTCCTCTCCTTATGTCGGTTTTAGCAACGCCCCTAACGTTGAAGCCTATGTTATCGCCGGGCTCAGCTCTCGGTATTCTCGTATGATGAGTTTCTATCGACTTAACTTCGCCTATTATCCCAGACGGCATAATTATTATTCTGTCACCCTCTTTCAGGACGCCGGTTTCAACACGCCCAACTGGCACTGTTCCAACACCGGTTATTGAATAAACGTCCTGCACCGGTATTCTCAGCGGCTTATCGATCGGCTTAGGCGGCACCTCGAACATGTCAAGGGCTTCATAGAGCGTTGGACCCTTATACCACGGCATGTTCGGGCTCTGCTTAACCAGATTGTCACCTGTCCATCCTGAGGTTGGCACAAACGGAATCTTAGCAACGTTATATCCGACGAGCCTAAGCATGCGGCTTACTTCATTCTTAACTTCATTGTAGCGCTCCTGGCTCCAGTTAACTGAGGGATCATCCATCTTGTTGATGCAAACAATCAGCTGCTTAACGCCTAAAGTAAAGGCTAGGAAGGCATGCTCCCTAGTTTGGCCTCCTGGACCTATGCCGGCTTCAAATTCTCCCTTCTTAGCTGAAACGAAAAGGATGGCTGCGTCCGCTTGGCTTGCTCCGGTTATCATGTTCTTCACGAAGTCTCTATGTCCAGGCGCATCTATTATGGTGAAGAAGAATTTAGGGGTCTCAAACTTTAGGAAACGCAGATCTATCGTTAGCCCTCTCTCCCGCTCCTCCTTCAGGTTGTCCAGTACCCACGCGTATTTAAAGGTCTCCTTGCCCAGCTTCTTCGCTTCTTCCTCGTAGGCTTTTATCGTTCTCTCATCGATTGCGCCCGTAAGATATAGGAAGTGACCCATCGTTGTGGATTTTCCGTGATCTACATGTCCAATTATGACTACGTTCAAATGTGGTTTTTCAGGCTTGCTCATTATTCATCCTCCAACATCACGATTGTTAGACTTGTTTAAAATCAAGTCATTCAATTATTTTAAGTTTACTTCTCACGATTATTTAAAGATATTTTTCAGAGTGAGTTAAGCTTTTTAGCGTAGAGGAGTGGGTTAGTTATGTCTTCACGCCGATCAATATATATAACGGTTATATGTTTATCCGGCTTTACAGCCGGTTTAGGTTCACCTATAACCTCAAACCTGAATAGGGATGATTTATACCAGTAGATTCCAGGGTTCATCTCCACTGGAAACTTCAGTTTTCTAATGAAATCTTCATAGCTGACCGTTTCATAGAGCGTCTTATACTTTGAAAAATCTTTAATTATGTCCGTTATGGTGCAGTTCATTTTCAGAAGCAGCTTCTCAATGGAAAGCCACTTCTTTGATGATGCCTCCGCAGTTGAGAGACCGAAATAGCCCACACCGTTTTCTCTTAGGCACGCTACGCCCCTAGATAGAAAGGCTTTTAGCCCACTTAGGGTTTCCAGCGGCTCTGAGGAGAAAACGTCGAAGCTATTCCTTAGATCTTCCGGCAGAGGATTTGAAACATCATACTTCCGGAATTCTATCTCAAACCCATACTCTTCATTTATAGTCTTTATGAAATCCCCAAGTCTTTCATCAATGTCTAGAATAAAGATTCTTGAGGGTAATCCTGTAAGGGCTAAAGCAATGCTTAATAGGTCATCATCACCAATGAGTATGAAGTCTTTACTCGCCAAATCATTGTATTGATGCATTAGGGCAATCCTAGATATTACGTCATGTTCACGCATGTATCCTTGAAAGAAATGCGCTTTTGGAGGGGGCCTTTTTCCAGCGATGCGCTTGAACTCTTCTAGAACATATTTAAACTTCCCATCCGAAATGATTCCCTTGCCCTCGCATTTATCGCATCTTTCGCTCTTAAAATCCAGAATGTTCCTATTAAATTCCTTTGAACCCTTATCTGTTACATAGATGATGTTTTCTTCCACACCTATAAGTCCCTCTCTGAAAAGATCATTTAAGGCGGCTACAAAATCCTTCACTGTGAATCGGTTCTCATCAAGCAGTTCCCAGAAGCTCTTTCTGGATCTTAGCAGGCTGGTAAGTATTTGAGTTTTGACTTTTTTCATAGTAATCCCTTCTAAGCACCTTCTTCTCTATAATCTTAGGCTTAAGATCCTCAATAATTAGGTTAAAAGCTTTAAAGGCACATTCATCCGAGCCGCAGGTAAATATGTCTAAGGCCACATATCCATGCTCCGGCCATGTATGAATGCTCAAATGAGATTCGCTTAAAACATATGCGGCAGAAACACCGAAAGGCTCAAACTGATGGAAAATTGAGGAAATAGCATGAAGGCCAGATTTAGAGATAGCTCTATCCAAAATTGGACGTATGTCCTCTACTTTCGCTATCTTCCCGGGATCCACTCCCAGGAAGTCCGCAATGATGTGGACGCCCAAGTTGAACATCCACCGTTTCTCTTCTACGCTTAATATTGAATATATTGATGCGCCGACACTGCATACGGTGCTAATTCTCCTTATCTTTAAATATTTCAATTATTTTTTTATAAATATTTCGATTGGAAGCGATCGAACCTAAAATAAAATTTTTCGGTCAAAAATGGAGAAAATAGGTTTAAAAAATGAAGGGTTAAAAATATTTTTTAGAATAATTTATTTTTTAGAGAATAAAACCTTAAAATTGCCTAATAGATTGAAAGAAACCCTTTTAAGGGAAAATTTTTAAGAATTAAATCTTCTTTAAGATCAATATTGAATTTAAGGCATCGATCAACACTGGCTCAACATTATTTAAGGTTACTTCTTTTGATTCCACATCGATAAGCCTAATCGATCTGCCCTCCATATGCACTAAAACAACGTTTTGGGCAGCGAGGTTTCTATCCGCAGAGGAACCTTCAATATAGACTTTTAATAAACACATTGGGAACACCCTTGCTAATGATTCCTTTCGGTTAAGCCAGCGCTGCTTATTTCAAGCTTTCTCAATGCTTCTCTTAAGTCTAATATTGCCGTAGTAGATTTTAAAGGCTCTTTCCTTAAGCATGACATATACAGTTCCCTATCGAATCTCACGGTTCCATCTATTTTTAAACCCAATTTCGCGGCTTCCTCCCTCAGCGGTTCTTCAGCATCCTCAGTCAACTTATTCGCTATTATCCAAAACTTCTTTCCCAGATTTTGGGCTATAGTTTTCAGCATCAAAGCCAGCTCAAGCGATTCCGCTGTGGGATCGATGATTATGACCAGCCCGTCGCAGACTTCCTCCAATTTTCTGCCAACATGCTCCACCCCAGCGTCGGTATCAACCAGAACAATTTCGTTCTTATCCAAGTATAAGTTGCCGAGCAGCGCCCTTGTTAACACATTAAATGGGCATGCGCATCCCTCACCATACTCTCTAACTTTACCTATAATCATCAGCCCTATCCCCTCATTTGAGAGGGATAAATATTTAGGCGGCAGCAGATTAAGCCTTATTCCCTCCTTAGCCTTAGCCAGCGCCTTAACTATGTCAGGAAAGATCCTTTCCAGAACTTCCTCGTCTTTTTTACCGCCAATATATTCAATTAGGGGTTTAGGCGGCTTCACACCTAAAAATGCCGGCAACAAAACATTAGACTCATCCGAGTCAATTATGTAAACCCTAAAGTTCTCCGAGAGCACCTTAGCCATTAAAACCGTTAAAACAGTTTTTCCCGAACCGCCCTTACCGCACACCATAATCTTCATGGAAATACACCAAGTTCTATTAAATGATGTTAGAACTAAAAAGGTTTATCCGCCCAGAAACTATCCTCTGAATGGTCTACGTTTATATTTGTCGGTCGCTTCAAAATAGTCTTAAGGTTCACTATTGGAAACATTATCAGGTATGGAACTTTAAAAATTAATAAAATAACCCGGATATGAACTTTCGTCCCTTAAATATCTCTCAGCCTCTTTAATGAGATGCAGTATTCTTTTATTATGAGCCGTCAGCCCCTGGCTTTAGCCTGCATTAGGCTTAGTCTGCCGAATTTACCTAAAAGCCATTTGGGATCTTTATAGATGGCCTTGACGGTCCACTTAAGTCCGAAGGTCATGATGAGCCGCATGAAAAATGTCAGATATGCGTCTCTGGGAACAAGCTAACTCTTATAGAGATACTTTGAGCATCATCGTGAACCTCCTGGAAACGCTCTGGAAGATCATTTAGGCTCGGTATCCTGCGTTTTCAAATCGAACTTGCGTGACCCATATTAAAATTTATATTTGTTCAACATTCCTTAATTAGATTGCGGAAAGGTTGGAGGAGAATCATTTTGTCCGATAAAAGTCGAATAGTTGTATATGCCGGAATACAGATGGCTGATATTAACAGAAACATTTATGGATTTAACATTGAGCATATACCTGGACTGATATATGGGGCCATTTTTGATGAGGGTAACCCACTATCGGATGAGAAGGGTTTTCGCAGAGACGTTATCGAAGCCTGTAGAAGAATCAAATTGCCAATACTAAGATGGCCTGGTGGAAACTTCGCTTCAGGATATAACTGGCTGGATGGCATTGGACCTAGAGATGAACGCCCAACATTATATGATCTCGCCTGGAGGGCTGAGGAGACAAATCGCTTTGGAACCGATGAGTTTATAGAGTTCTGCCGATTAATTGGCGCCGAACCCTTCATAACTGTTAACGCTGGCTCTGGAACCGCTTTGGAAGCCGCTAGATGGGTTGAATACTGCAATATTAAGGGAAACACGTATTACGCTAAGCTAAGGGAAAAGTATGGTCATCCCGAGCCCTATAATGTTAAGTATTGGAGCTTAGGAAACGAGATGTGGGGTGATTTTCAAATAGGAAACTTGCCCGCAAAAGAATACGCGTGGAAAGCAAGAGACTTCGCTAAGCTCATGAGAAGAGTTGACCCAAACATAAATTTAACAGCTGTAGGTCTCTTTTTAAGGGCGAGTCCAGAATGGAATCTCACCGTGCTAAGAACCCTCTTCGATTTAGTAGATAACATTTCAGTGCATCAATACTATTTTGAGCTGTTAACCGAGGATGAAGAGGAAAACTATTATCGGGTCTTGGCCTGCCCGGTATATGCTGATGAGGAATTAAAGATTGTGGAGAGCACTATTAATGTCGCCTCAGCTATTTATAGGACAAGAGGATTAGGGGAGGAAATATATGGTCTACCGCCGCAACCAGCTGAAAAAGAGGTAGGGATATCCTTCGATGAATGGAATATTTCAGGCTGCCACACTCTTAGAGACGCATTGGGTATATGTAGGCTTCTAAACGTATTCCAGAGACATGCAAAATACCTTAAAATAGCATGTATGTTTGCATTAATACATGACCATGAAAGAATTAGAAGAAGAGGAAATAGGGAGGCATTCAACGAACCCCTAACAGCTTATAGAAACGCCTTGGTTCTTGAGGCGGGATATCACGCATTCGACTTATATGTTAATCATACTGGTGAAATATCTGTCTTAAGCAAAGTTGAGTCTGAAACTTATAGCTTGAGTGATATAAGCGCTAAGAAGGAGAAATGGAAGATAGAAGCCTCCTTTAAGAAAATTCCATTTTTAGATGCGAGCGCGACAATGAGTAAGGATGGAAAAACGCTTTATATTGCGGTAGTTAACGCACATAGAGACAAAGATATTGAATGCCTAATTGAACTTAGAGACTTCGCTCCAGACAAGATTGGACAGATATTTGAGTTAAACGCAAAAGACGTAAATGCATATAATGATAGAGAGAATAAAGATAACGTAAAATTGATTGAAAAGCCCAGCGTAAAAGTCGGCGAAAGATTTACATATATCTTTCCAGCGCACTCCGCAACGGTAATAAAGATACCGGCCTCACAGCAGCCCACTTAAACCAGCAACTCTCTTATTTTTAAGGCGGAACTTCTTTTTGCAGCTTTTCGCAAATATGTTCAAGCTGATCATTTAGGCTGGTTTTAGGAGTGGCGCTATGCAATAGATCAACCCATCAGCATGGCAAAATCCCATGGACTAAAATAATCATACATAAACCATATCATGTTTAGGTCGAGCTTCTCGTAAGCCTTACTCAAAGCAGCCTCAGGATTTTTAAAAGGGTTTAAGCCTGAAACTCCAGCGATGAATTCTGTATGCTACAGAAACTCAACCTTAGCAACCTTATCATCCACCTCGAGATTCAAAGCGGCTAAAGTGCGTTCATAGCACATATCTAAAGAAGTTGAAGATTTTTAAATTTGAAGATTTCAATGCATCAATAAGACATGGCTATCTGAACGCCTCAAGATTCGCTATGAGAAGCATTTAAGTCTCACGTTGCCACATCCCATCAATGAATGCGCAATTTTCTTTATTTATCAATTCCTGCTACGCAGGGGTTCCAAGATGAAAGTGTCTGGAAGCCTTGAGGGTTGCTTAACTCTCTTCCAGCCTAGATGCTTGTGCCGCTTAGCATCTGCTGGTAGGCGCTGAGGAATGAAGAGACGCTTCAAAGCCATTAGCTTGACATGTAACCTCAGCGCTCAGTAGAGGCCTTCATTGAATTTAGAGCGCTGCATAGTTTAAGTCCAAAAAGATTGGGATTATGAATCATTATGAAAAACGCTGTCGAAAAACTTGAGCGATCCTTTTATAAATAAAAAGGGCATTTTTCCTCTTAAGGTGTTTGATATGGCTTATAGTGAAGATAAGGGAACTGTTCGTCCTGATAATAT
>CAYPJR010000025.1:0-16644 GCA_964411115.1 uncultured Candidatus Bathyarchaeia archaeon
GCGTATCCTTTTATCACCATATATTTGAGTATTCATCAAGAAGGGTATCTACAATTTTATCTCTCTCGGCTTCTGTTGCGTATTCTATTGGAAAGTGCTTTCTTAATGGTATTATTAGGAAATGCACTATTCTATTTACCGCGTCATCCCATATTTCAACCATGTCTTTCTTCGCCTTCAATTGCGAATGCTCCTCTATGACCGCGTAAATATCATCGAAACCTATGTTTGTCTTTGACATAAATATGCGGTCGCCGAGTTTCAATGCGCATACATCTAATCTCTCTTCAGCTATGTAATTCCTTACAAGTCTGTAAACATTGTCTACATCAATTTTTATGTCAGATATTACACCGTAATCGCTGTCAGTCATTAAAAAGCTCTTTATTAATACTTCAATGAGCTTAGATATGTTTGCTTCATCCTCTATGAATTCGCTTTCAATCTTCTTTCTTAAAGAGTTCTTTTGAAGGGGCATGAATCTTTCACTCTGCCCAAAATCATTGTTAATATTGATATAAATTTCATGATTAAAAATAAAAATCTATTGAAAAAATATTTGTCACAAAAATATGCTCATAATAGGTATTTTACTGTTTCGTAGAAGCATGTCTCCTAAGAGTTTTCAACCATGCAAGCTCGACAGTAAGCCTGGAACTTTAGGGACGAATTGCCGATAGGTTGTGGCAGTAAGCGGCATTTAAGTTTGATACGTCTTGAGGTGTCTGGCTGGGCGTTGAGAGCGTAGATCGAACATAGCGCCCATGAGGGTACATAATCCCAAGTCCCCTAAAGGGATAACTTAGTGGCGGCATCCCCACATGGAAGGCGAGAAGGCTGCCGGTCGCCTCCTCCGGACTTCAGCCGTGGAGAACGTTAAAGATGTCTATAGAAATCCCTAGGTTTAAGCTCATTAAAATCATCTGTCTGCTCCACGATGTGCTTTCTTATATCAAGGCAGAGATGGCACTTCGATACGTATCCATCGTTTCTCTCCCTATATCCATATTCTTTAACTGCGTACTCAAAGAGTTTCATTATGCCCTTAGGCGATACAAGGATCTCTATTATCGGATTTTCATCAAGGTTTATTCCATCTTGACAAATTTTTTCCAGATCTCTAGCATCCCCTAAAGATATGCCGGCGCAATAACCGGATATGTAATTGCAATAATTATCTATATGAACATGCCAATTTCTCGTTAGCTCCTCCATGCATGACTCGTCAAAGAATCTGCTTGTCGGATACCTCTTATAAAGGTAGCCGAGTCTATATGGCACCCTGCCCATAGGTAAAATTGAGGGAAAACTTAGTCCAGCATAGAGCCCTAAAGGATCTTTCTCTCTCATTATTGATAGATAATTCTCGAAAGATAAGGTTCCCTTAAGATCTATTGTCCTCAACTGATTTAAGAAAATGTTTTGGTAGACAATTACGTTGCCGTCAAATACGCGTTCACTTATATTTACAGCGCGTTCTATACGTTCGAAGGGAATTTGTTCAATGAGAAATGGGTTGGCGCTTATAAGTATGCCCTTTAAACCAGCATCTCTGAGTTTACAAAGTTTTTCTTCAGTTTCTTCATCATCAACGCACCAGAAACAGTTTGTTTCAACAAAAACCGACGGAATCTCATATTTATCAGCCATTTTAACCAGTCTAAGCAGTAGATCAAAATTCAGGAATGGTTCTCCACCGGTGAAGTGTAAGCCAAGATTAACCCCCAATTGGCTGAAGTTCTTTGGATACTGCTTTTTAAAAATCGTTGAGAGAAATTTCAGAATCTTCTCAGCGTCACCTAAGCTTATCCAGTCGTTTCTCCACTTTGGGGAGCAGGCATACATGCAATGTCTGCATTCGTTGGTGCATCTATAGGTTAGAAGCATTCCGCCTGAAAACGGTTCTGGAATAATTAATCGGTTCACGTCTAATTTTATCCTCCAAATAGCTTTTAACAGATGAGGAATAAATGTTTTATCTGCGTAGTGTTTTCCCTATATATTAGGGATGATGTGATGAAAATGCTGGAGCCAAACCGCGCCGTGACTGAGAGTTACTCCACTGACCTGTCTTTGTTCTCCGCTACGCTTCAAAGAGGATGCTTATAAATCCATTATCTGAATGTCGAAGGTAACTTAAACTCTCTTTTAACGCTGTCAATCTGCTCTCCAATAACTTCTATTTCATTCAGATTTGCCGTTCCAAGTTTTCTTTCCTCAGCAAGCCTCAGATATTTAACTTTACTGGGTTCTATGCCCATGACTGCTGTAGCGACTGCATCGACAGCAACCATACTGTTCCCGCGATAATGAGGTTCATTTGAACCGGTGAACCGTAAACTTCATCTTCTTCGGAACCAACCAACCCATCTATAATGTTAAGTTTCACTTTATCTTTGAAGAGCGTGGTTAAATCAACTATTTTCTCATTCAATCTATCATGCATGATGCTTTTTGGAAGAATCAAGCCCATAAGATTCTTCATGCATAATGTGACTAGGGACATATGATGAACCTTAAGCTTCGGAACATTTATTATGCATGTGCTTTTAAGGGCTGTTTCGGCAATCCCAACCTCATGCAACGCTAAAGCGTTAGGTATTTTTAGGCTGATTATTGGATCCTTATTTATGAGCCTAATGTTGTGCCGCTTTACAACATCCTTTATTCCCACAACATTAAACGCTCTCTCAGTGTCGCCTGCTCCGCCCTCACCCACAACCATATTGCTGATCCCTAAATCCTTGAGGTGCATAATTATGCCCTCAACAATGCGTGAATCGGTTGTAACGCCCGTTGAAGGATGCCTAGCTGAAACATAATTTGGCTTGATGAGAACTCTATCTTCCCTTGATATGATTTTTTCAGAGCCGATAATTTTTTAGGGCTCCTTTAAGCATTTCATATGGATTGTCGCCTTTAACGATAACCACCTTTGCCTTCTTCATCATAACCGCCCATAAATAATTAAATCTAGCTTAACCATTTTTCAGATTGCCCATTATTTAACGGGGAAAATTATAATGAGCATATCTTTGCATCTTTAGGGTTGATCAACGGAGTTTTTTGCATTTTACCTTATTCGGCGAGAAGGCTTCCGATTTTAATCGTGGAGATGAATCGCCGTAAAGTTTTAAATATGAGTTTTCGATATGATGTTTTGAGCGAGTCGCTCATGAAGGTTAAGAAGACTATTAAGGCTAAGATTCTTGAGCTTCGGAAGGGCAAAGAAGAGCTTTTGAAACATGAATACGAAAATTGGCAGAAATATCTTAGAGGAGATAAAACCGTTCCATTATACTCAGTAACTAAACAACAAGCGGATAGACTTCTGAGAAGGCTTAAGGATAGGTTCAATCGAGAAAAAGAGTATCCGGTATGATGAAGCCACTGGGCTGAAAAACCGAGAATCTCCCGGCTTTAGCCGTGGAGAGTGTCAATCTGTGAATGTGGGCAAATTGCTAAATAGCGATGATAGAATTAGCGCTGACATTTTTGGTTGTCTATCCCTGGTAAATACGCCCTTCCTGTTCAGGATCGTTCTTCCAGGATTCTGGGGGGTTCTGAAATCAGCAAAGTTCCATACGTGTAAACCAGCAATAAAGCTCCTCTTTGAGAGGGCTTCCACGTATTTCCTAATTAATTCCGCCTGATATTCCTCTGACCACATGTTCGGAGGATCGCTGTGTAACCCTATAATGGCGTCGGCGCCAAACTCTGTTATAATTATAGGCTTCTCCGGGTTTCTTCTGCTGATCTCCTCAAGATCAGCCATCATAGATTTTACTCCCTCATCTATATTGCCCCATTCAGAATACCATCCTCGGTAGAAATTCAGCGATATGACGTCCACGTAGCCTAAAGCCAAATCTCTGACGCTCTTATGCGATGCGAAAGTCGTTGGCCTTGAGGGGTCCATCTCCTTGAAATACATGGTAAGTTTCCCTATGAACTCGGCAACCTCAGGTATGTCGCTTGGCGGCTCATTTATAACGCTGTACATTATAACTGACGGCCTATTCTTATGTTCCCTAATCATCTCGCTGATAACTCTCTTTGCTTTAGCCACATAGTTTTCGTCGCTGAATAATTTAGCTAAATCCTCTCTTTTTGCAACTATTCTCTCAATGCCTGAGTAACATAGGGGCGGCTCCAAAATCACTAGAAAACCAAATTCATCCGCCAAGTCTAAATGTTCGCTGGAGTATGGATAATGAGATGTCCTAAAAGAGTTCGCCTTCATCCTTTTCATAAGATAAAAATCTCTTATAAGCACTGGACCCGGCAAATATTTGCCGAAAATAGTGAAATCTTCATGTCTGCCAAAGCCTTTCATGAAGATTGCCTTTCCATTCAAATATATTTTGCCGCCCTTAACTTCAACATCCCTGAATCCTATGCGCTCATAAACCGAATCCCTGATATTTCCATTGAGATATATTTCCAGGATTAGAGCGTACAAGTTAGGTGTCTCTGGACTCCAAGGTTTAACTCCATCGATTTTCCTTTCATAAATATGTTCGCCGGGCTCCACACCGCTGAGGATCTCCCTATATACAATTAATGTTCCATCTTTGCTGCTTAAAATCACATTTAAGTCAACGGGTTTTCCAGATGCAATGTTGACTGAAACCTTCAAGTATCCTTCGCTATTGGTATTTATGGTTAAATCTTTAATATAATTTTGATCAGTAAGCTCCAAATAGACCGGTCTATGTATGCCCCCGTAATGGAAGAAATCGAAGGCCGCTACGTTAAGGTTCACGGCTGGGGGCAAGGCATACATCGATGGTGTGTTATCCACTTTCACTACAATTCTATTGAAATCCCTAGTTTTTAAATTGTCGATTTTAAATTTGAACGATGTGAATGAGCCCTCATGTTCCCCCACAAATTTCTCATTAATCCAAACTTTAGTTTTGTATCCTGCGCCCTCAAATATGATCCAGGCAATTTTACCCTCCAAATTTTCCCTCATATAGAAGTCTTTCTGATACCAAGCGACGCCGCTAAATTGGTCCCATCTGGGATTTTGCTCATTCCATGATGATGGAACATAAATTAGATCTTCTGATTCAAACCCCCTAAACCATTCCTCTTTCTCGCCGATGTCATCTTCGTCGATTTTAAATTTCCAGAATCCCTCTAGGGATATTTTAGGTCTAAACCAGCTTTTCATATTTCATCATAGATTACCTTTTACTGTTCAATCATAAAAATCTTCATGCTGCCTCCGACTTTATAATGATCATCTTAAGCATGAAAAGCATTAATTTGGCTTGCTAAATATCCGGTTTATTATAAGATCCGGCTTAAATGGCTCTATATCTTCGTATCTTTGACCGACACCAAGGAACAGTATCGGCTTTTTTGTCACATAAACTATTGAAATCGCCGCTCCGCCTTTCGCATCAGCATCCATCTTCGTTAAGATTGATCCGCTGATATTTACGTACTTGTCAAATTCTTCCGCTTGTGAGACAGCATCATTCCCAGTTAAGGCGTCGCCGACAAATATTGTTAGATCCGGCTTTACAACACGGATTATTTTTTCCATCTCAGCCATGAGATTCTTGTTTGTTTGCATTCGCCCAGCTGTATCAACTAACACCGCGCTTATCCCCCTTGTTTTAGCATACTGTACAGCGTCATAGGCTACGGCGGCAGCGTCTGAACCATACTTATGCTTTATTAAGTGAACTCCGAGTTTTTTAGCATGCTGCTCAAGCTGCTCTATTGAGCCGGCTCTAAAAGTGTCGCTGCACGCTAAAACAACGGAATAGCCTCTCTTAAGCAGCAAATTAGCAATTTTAGCTATAGTTGTTGTTTTTCCAGTCCCATTTATCCCAACAAAAACGATGACGCATGGCTCTTTCATGGCTCTTTTCTTCTCAATTATCTCTGTAAGGTCTATTTTATTTGGGGTTTCAAACAGTTTTAGAAGGGTTTCCCTCAACGCTTCTCTCACTATTACGCGTCTATCATCAAATCTGCCTATCTTTAAACCTGAGAGGTTATTCTCAAGCTGCTCGCATATGTGGTCAGCGACAGTAACGGCGACGTCGTTCTCTATAAGAGCAAGCTTGAATTCCCATATAATTTCACGGATTTCTTCCGGTTTAAGTTCCGCTGTTGAAACCTTAGTTATGAATCCGCTTATTGCTTCACGTAACCTTTCAAACATGCCCTTCTCTCTCAGCCCCGCTCTCTAAGTGTTGCTGTTAATTCTTGAAGTTTATTTTGTCCCTCTTGCATTCTCATTAAAACCTGATTTAGCTGCTGCTCTAAGGCCGCTTTAGTTTTGCTTAGTTCAGCTATGCGGTTCGCTATGCCTTCTTTAGCCTCCTTTATAGATTTTTCAACAGCTATTCCGGCGCCTATGCCGTAAACAACTTTATCCGTATCCTCAAGTTTAGCTTTAACGTATGAGCCTCCGCCGATTGGAACAAATATTGAATCTGAATCTTTCTTCTCAATCCCCTCAAGAGACATGCTGGCTAAATTAAGTTCCGTTATAGCCGCGTTAATTAGATTTACTCTTGATTGAAGATATTCAGCGGTGCTTTCTAATATTCTAAGCTCAACTATCAGCCTTCTAACTTCATCTTCAGTTTGGGTTGACATTTATTAAATCACCTAAAAGCATAAAGATTTACTTAAACTTAAATAGGTTAGGTTTCCCCCTCGGACGGGACTTCCTCAACGTTTTCAATCTCTATTTGAAAACGTTTAACTCTATGCTTGCTTCCCAAGAGCTTATAGATTTCCTCCAGAGCATGCTCAGGCTTTAAGGCTCTGATCTCCTTATGGAACCTTGTCTCAAAATTTGGTTTTATGATTTTTCCAATCACCCTATAGATTTTAATTTCACTCATGGCGTTCAACCATCCTTAAGGCTTGACTTATTATGAACAATTCCGGACCGGTTGTTAAGGAACCTGCAACAGCAACATTACTGTTTCCAATCAAACCTGTGGCCACATATGGGATTCCGCAGTTAATGGTTCCAACATTAATAGGAACTTTTAAAACCTCACCTAAAAGCTTTTCCTCCTCAGGTTTAAGCAGCGGATGGGCTAAAACCCCCTTATCTGTTGCAACTGCAAGCGAGCCAACATAGGGCAATCCAGCTATTTCACCGGGCACGGCCTCAACTCCAAGCGTGTCAGATATAATTTTAACCTCGGTCCTCTTCAGCCTAGGATCAACTATTGCGCCGCGGTTATTGGCTAAGACAAGATTCCCAAACGCGGTCTTTTTGCTGTCTTCCATCACAGTTATGTTTACGTCAGTTAGCGTTTTTAAGGTAGCTATTTCCTCATCATATACGGAATGCGGAAGAATTAGGCCATATGAGTTGGCGCATATCAAAGAACCAATCAACACTGAGCCGCCTACATTAGTCTTTATAACTTTCATATTGAACCATTTCTCAATCTTCTTTACTGTGCTCTCAGGCAGCTGATTTGGCACAACTATGAATCTGTCGGTTGCCCGCATAAATACGCCTATGCTTGCGCTGCCAAAAACATCGAGGAGGAAAAGCGGCATCCTCATTCTCCTTCGGCTAAATAGACTGTTACCAATCCATCTTTATCTTTTGCAGCTTTTATTCTAACTTTCCGCGGAGGCTTCTCGATTCCTCTTCTCCAAATCTTCTCATTAACCTCATTTGAGATTATTATGTCCTCATTCTCAACCTTCATATGTCTTCTAATGAACTCCCTAAGTATGCGTATCGCTCTGGGAGCCCTTTTAGTTACTGGCATAATCCATGCTCTGCTAAGCGGAACAGTGTATATGCGTTCCTCCACAATATCGCTTTCAGGTTTAGATTCGGTCTTCTTCTTTTCCTCAATTTTCTCCCCGATTTTCTCCTCCTCGTTTTCCCCATCTTTTCTATTGCTGCTCATAGGTGACACCTCAAGCTTTTATCTTCGTTCTTCTCCAGTGTCTTCTTGGGATTCTGGCGATCTTACCTAATGTTCTGGCTATGACCCATGATGGTATAGCCCTACTTTCCTTGCCGGCTTTTATAAGTCTAAGTTTTTTGGCGAGGGGCTTATATCTAGCCATTCTCATATCCTCCTTATGCGAATCTCCTTTTTACCTATTTGTAATCTTCTTAAAATCTCTTTCAGCTGCTCATCATCTATTGGAATGCTTACTCTCCCCTGCTGCACAATCTGAATGAGCTGCAGCTCAAGCTGCGAAGCAAACTCGGGTTTAACCATCTTAAGGTTCGTAAGCCTCTGCCTAGCTTCAGGCGTGAGTATTCTTCGTAATATGGCTTGTTTCTCCATCTCAAATTTCTTCCGTTCCTCCGCAGTCTCCTGCTCCTGTAAAAGCCTCTGCTGTAGCTCTATGAGTTTTCGTTTTCTTATGGCTTCAAGTTCCTCCTCGTTTGCGTTCAAAAATGATGCACCTGCCTTCTAATACTTCGTTAGCTCCGGGATTGTCTTTTCCAGATCCTTTTTGATTTTAGCCGCAAGTGAATCTAGAAGTTTTCTTCCTTCAGGAGTGATTACTCTTCCTTTACCCCTTACAGTCTCTATGAAACCGGCTTCTTCAAGCTGCTGTAAAGCTTTTCTTATTATGGCTCCGCCCCCCTTCCTAGTATGCTCGGGCCTAACTCCCATATTCTTTCTTCCACCATACTCGGAGCGTAAGTGCTCAACGCCTATCGGCCCCATTAAATAGATCTTCCGAAGTAGGGATGCA
Organism: uncultured Candidatus Bathyarchaeia archaeon; assembly: GCA_964411115.1. Lineage (GTDB taxonomy): Archaea > Thermoproteota > Bathyarchaeia > Bathyarchaeales > DTEX01 > DTEX01. The sequence goes on from CAYPJR010000025.1 coordinate 8,722, forward strand.
CATCGAATATACCACCAGTCTGGATTTTGTGGGGGGCGCTCAGCGTGGGAGCCTGTTTTCACGTATGGTGCCCATTCCGGCGGCCTAATGACGTCGACATTGTCCTTTAAGTATTTCGCTAATTGCTCTATTAATACCGCTGGTGGGACATCATATGGCGTTGGCAATATTATTCATTCCTCGCTTAATTCATTTCTTCACTATTCTAGAATGCGGTCTTATAAATACTTACTTCTTCATTCTTTTAGGTTTGGATAATGTGAATGTGTGACCAATTATTCGAATTACCCTTGAACCGGTTGCTGAAGATACTTTTTGAGCAATGTTCTCCACAGAGTCGCCTGTTAAAGCAGTTTTTAACACTTTAACCTTCACTTTTCTTCTCTTATCAAGATGCTTGGCTATTTCTATTATCTGAGCGTCAGTTAATCCCTTCTTGCCTATGCGAACAGTCGCTTCTCTAGGGGAGATTCTTTTATGAGATGCGCGTGCCGGCATTACTTATCCCTCTTTCTTAACGGTCTTCTCATGTGTCCACCGCAATATAAGCATGTGATAACTACGTGTGGTTCTCTTCTTAATCGTATGCGAACACGTGAGCTTACACCGGGGAAAATAAACTTTTTGCAATGCTTACATATTAAGAGGCGTTTTTCCCTTGGCATCTTAATTCTGGCTCGCATGGCGATTTTCCTAGCGTTTTCCACGTATTTCTGTGCTAGATCCGGCCTTTCATGAAGCATTTCCAGGGCTAGGTTGAAGAGCTTCTTAATGCGTTCCAGAGCTATTTCTTTAATTTTTTCTCTTTCACTCATGGATTTTCCTGCGTGCGGTGAATATGAAAGCCTGTTCTGCCTAAATTATTTCTGGCTCTCTAAAAAATTGTATATGTTTACTAGGGATATAAGCCAGCTTAAGTAGGAGTTTATTGAAGCCCTAAGCGCCGTAGTATCTTTGGCTTCAAACTTTAATAATATGCTTTCGCCATCTCTAAGCACTTTAACCTTTGAACGGTACCTTAATGTTGCAACTGTTTCTGGCTCAATTGATTTTCTTATTATTTCAGCTTCATTAGCGGATGGGAATGTAATGCGTATAGACGCCGATGCCCACTCAATCATACCTGCCACGCTACGTGAGAGATTTTTATACGCGGCCCTATTTCAGCGTTACTGGGTAAGGCGTAAAAAGAGATGCATGCTATGCAATCTTCTCCGCTTGTGAAGCGTAAATATGCATCATAGTTCGATGGGGCTTCTTCAGCCTTAAATGTAGGTACTTCAAAAAACTCTGATAGGCTTGATGACAATCTTTCCACCTCAACGTTGCTTATGTCCCCGGAATCTAAAAACAGGCATTTAATTAGTTTCCGGCTTATCTCCTTAGATGCTGTAAACTCTCTCCTCAGCTTTACGCCTGAAATATATAGGCGCGGCGAGCACTCTCTCATCTTCCCATCAATTATCCTGAAGAGCCTTATTCTTCCCGGACCGCCTTTCCATCTATCGATCACAACGATTTTTTCAATCTTCATTTGAATGGCTTTTTCAGCAAGATTAAAAAAGCTCGTTTTTCCCCTGTTAACCTTGACTAAGCCGGGTATTGAGCAAGCTAGATCGTTGCATAAGCTCCTAACTCTTCTAGTAGGCCTATGTGAGGTTGTCAATAAAATCATTCGTTCCTGTCCTTTAAGCGCTTTTGGCTGTTCGCTCAGCTGTTATGCCGATCTTGGTTTTCGGCGTGTAGGCCCCGCCGGCAAATCTGAAGCCGCATTTCTTACAGGTCCATATGCCAACGCTTTCTCTATGCACATAATTTAATCCGCATTGTGGACATGGATGCGGCTTCCTCATTTCAGATATGACTTCAACATAGCGTTTCCTAACGGATACGCCGTATCTTGGTCCGAATCCTCTGGCTGGACCAACCTTCTTTGTTCTTTTTCCCATTAATTTTTCACCACCATTTTTCTCAGTTCTTCAGCCTTCTCTTTGGCTATATAAGCGGCTTCAATAATCTGCTGCGGTGTTAACGCTCCGGTGCCGCCCTTTTGGATTGCGCTTATTCTCCCATCGTTATCAAACGTTATTGTTAACCTTGCGCTCATAGCCTCTTCCTCCTCAAGCCATGGGTCCACAATGAGCTTATCGCTTATGTTCGCTAAGGTTATGGAGATTGGGTAGTTCCTTATTGGTAGCGGAATATAATTGTTTGTTTTCTTAACCTCGTTTTCCTCCACGATATATACCGGTATTTTAGTATTTAATAGAGCGGCTAATGCTGCCAGCGATGATGCATCAATCAAGTTTCCATCATGATTAAGCACATAGATATCGATGAATATTACGTAAACTTTTCTTCCCGGGATTAGGCATAATTTCTCAAGATCAATGGCTTTAGATTCCCGTATGCCTCTGTCAACAACCCTCGCTAATTCGATGGATTCTTCGCTGGGCGGTCCTGCTTCAAACTCTGGCGATGCAAGCGGCACAAACTCTGAGTTTACTGTGAAGACCCCCTCGTTAGGCCTATCCGGGAAAGGCTCGCCTATCTCAACTTTAACTCCTACAACAACCTCTGTTTTGCCAAGCAGCACCCTTGATGAGCCCTCAGCCTTCTCAATTATTCCTGTTTCCACTTTAATTGGGCGGTAATCGTTAAGCCCTCTACCGTCAAGCCTCTTGCCGCTGGCCACCATCTGGGCTATCTGCTTCTGCCTTATGCGTGAAACCATTATCGAAGACATTCTTCAACATCCTCCTTAATTGTTACGTATCTGGCCCTTAAGGCTTCCCTCTGAAGATTATATATTTGCTTACAGCCTTCTATTGCAAGGTTTAGGGCCTGATTAAACTCCTCGATGGTTAATGATCCATCCATCTGCAGAAGCGATATTAGTCCCAGATTTGGCATGTATGCAACTGGAACATCAGCTTCGCCCTCCTTATCTTCAATATCATTGAGGTCTAGCACCAAGACGCCGTCAACCTTTCCAGCGGCGCATGCAACCACAAGATCCCTCATTGGGATGCCGGCGTCGGCTAATGCCAAAGCGGCGACGGTTGTGCCGGCGCATCTTGTTCCCCCGTCGGCTTGAAGCACTTCGATGAATATGTCAATTGATGTTCTCGGAAACTTCTCAAGGAATATTGCTGGCTCAAGAGCTTCCTTTATAACTTTGGAAAGCTCTATCTCACGTCTTGATGGCGCTGGGGACTTACGTTCCTCAACTGAGAATGGCGCCATATGGTATCTACATCTGAGAAGAGCTCTGTCTGGTAAAGCCAGATGCCTAGGGTGAACCTCCCTAGGTCCGTAGACAGCGGCTAATATTTTATTTCTTCCCTGCTCAATATATGCTGAGCCATCAGCATTACTTAATACGCCTACCTCCATTTTTATTGACCTAAGATCCCTCGGCCTCCTACCATCAACCCTCAAGCCGTCTTCATTTATTAACCTGATCTTTTCGCTCATTTCTTGCACCCTTCTCTTTTCTTATCATTTCAGTAATTCGATCCGTCAGCCCAGAGGTGTGAGCTTCCTGAGCGATCTTTTCAATTGCCATTATAGCTAACCTTTCATGCTCCGGGCTTGGTCCAGAAATTAATATTATGCCATTTTGCCCAACGGTTATTTTACATTCAGTCTCCCTTTTAAGCATATTTATCATCGAGGCTTTACGCCCAATGATCCTAGGTATCTTAGCAGGGGACACTTTAACTATTTGCCCCTGGGTGATTTTTCCAAGCCCTGGCTCCTTAATTGTTAGAACCGGATCGATGGTTCGGTCAAAAGCTATGATTTTGGCGAAGATTAAATCTCCCACATCCAGAAACCTCGTTAAATCATCCTTTTGCTGCCTATAAGGCTTATTTAACGCCTCCGAGGCTCTTAATGTAGCCTTATAGGGGGAATTTATGTTTACAACCCAACCGTTAATGTTCACATCTTCTATCTTACCAATAACCTGGTCGCCGACTGAAGGAATATAGAACGTGTTCAACGCAACAACTTGAACCACTTTCTCCCCATACTCTACAAGTCCAAGCCTGCTGGCGTAAATCTTAGAGCCCTCCTTATACGTGTTGTTGCCAGCTATATAGTCTCCTTCCGCTAGAAGGTCGCCGGGTGTTACCACCTGTCTATTCTCAAAGAAGAACATGGCTATGCCACCTGAACTACTTTAAAATTTTGGCCTCTATGTTTCCGCGGGTCATCTCACCCATCTTCTCTAAGAAGGGCCCATAGAACCCAGCCGGCATTTCCAAGATTACTGAAAGTGAGCCATCGCTTAACCAAACCTCGTTTTTTATCGTTCCAAAGGATTTTAGGGCTCCATAGACTTTGCCAGCGTACTCGGGGGGTATGCGAACCGCCACGGAGATCTTTTCAACGCTTAGCGGTAAAACTGTGCGCAGAACTTTAATTGCTTCATTCGCCTGCTCCTCAACGCTTTTAAATGGATCAATGGGGAAGTGAGCCTGCTCAAGAGCCTGTTCTATGCGGGTTGGCGGGTGAGGAAGCTTCGTTCTTGGATCAACAGCGTTGCGTGATATAAAATCAATAATCTGCCTACGTTTCTCTTCAATGAGCTGCCTTCTCTGCTGGGTCGTCAGCTGGAGGGTGCCCTTCTTAAGTATAATCTTGGCTATTTCTAGCGGATCTAGGGTTCCAAAGGCTTCTTTAAGCTTCTTTTCAGGGGATCTCAAGCCTTTATTCGCGTCAGTAAATATTACATCCGTAACTAGCACATCTGAAAGCGATACAGATTTTCCGCTTCGAAACGCAAAGGCTGGGTCCGGTTTAACTATTATCTCAAAATTCTCCCCATTTATGTTTATGCGCGCAATCGTATAGTTTTTACTCATCGTATATCAGCTGCCTTGCACTTCCTTTATGTATTTCTCAACTTCCTCGTCGGACAGCATAGTAAACCGTCTTGTTGAGGCTGGAACAATGGATATTTTGATTCTAGGCTGCTCACCCCTCGCCTGCATTGACTTAATTAGGCATTTAACTCCGAGCTTTATGGCTTCCTCAAGTGTTAGGTTATCGCGGTATTCTTCCCTAAGCACATTCTCAGCGGTTTCACGCCCAATTCCTATAGCAACGGCCTTATACGCCCTATATGTTCCGCTTGGATCCGTTGTAAAGAGCTGGCTTCCGCCTTTATCGACGCCGGCGAAAATTATTGAGACACCGAAAGGTCTCACTCCAGCATGTTGCGTATAAAGCTGCTTTATATCGCCGATTCTTTTTGCAACAACCTCCACATCCACCGGTTCATCGTAAAGGAGCCTATTGCTTTGAGCAAAAACCCTAGCCTCATCGATCAATATGCGCGCATCGGAGCTCAATCCGACAACTGCTGCTCCAATATGCTCATCAACCTCATATATTTTCTGAGTGAACTTTGGGTTCTGCAGTTTAGACTCTATTTTTTCCTCAGCTCCTATAACAACACCCTCGGGGCATGTTATGCCTATGATTGTTGAGCCCCTATAAACTGTTTCTAACGCATATTCAACTTGAAATAATCGGCCATCTGGAGAAAAAACAGTGATGGCTCTATCATATGCTCCTGGAACTGCAAAGACTGACATTTTTACATCACCCTCTCTTCCAACATCAAATTCTTTCTCTTCTCTTTGAGAAGTAGAAGATGAAACTAAAAAACCTTTTGTATTTAAGTGCGCGTTTACTTAGATATTTTTAATAGCTGAAATGGTTTTTTCAGCCGTTAATACACATTTTAGCAGGTCATCGATTGTTGATAGTAGAGTCGCAATATTTTCACCATAATACTTTATTGTTGTAACAACTTTCCTCCCAATTCTCTGAGTTTCCACAATTAACCCATTGGGTGTTTCCGCATTATCAGGTGAGACTGCTTTAAATATGGATTCCGCCTCAGCTTCATCGTCGTAGAGAAGCGATATTTCAGCTTCCACCTTTTTTCAGCCTCTCCAAGTACTCCTTTACGAGGGAGTCGACATACTTTAAGAACTGCATTTTCTGCTCATGGGGCACCTGGGCGCCAGCTGCAATATCATGTCCACCGCCTATTCCTGAGCATTTCTCAGCAGCCAAGCTTATTATTTCTCCAAGGTTTAATCCCATTCTGGCTATTGAATCTGTGGCGCGAGCTGAGATTTTGAGCGCTCTTTCTTTAGGCATGAAGGAATATGCCACTAGAGGCTTTTCCGGCTTCGGCAAGCTCATTGCAATTATAGTTGAGATTGCGCTTATAGATTTTTCATCAATATCTTTCTCGCCGTGAAGGATGTAAATGTTCTCCCATTCTTCAATACGGTTCGGGTTTTCATTCAGCCACTTAAGATATTTAGTGATGGTGAACCTATATTCATCTAGAGTCGCCAAGGCTTTCTCATAGGCTGCGCCTCTATCGCCCATGCATATGGCTACGCCTAAGCCTGGAACCCCCATTCTTCCAGTTGCATTTAGGAGAAGTGCGAACTCTCGTGCGTCTCTAAGCGGCGTCCAAGGCTCCTCTTTTACGAGGATATACACCGCGCCTATAAGGCTCATGGCTGCTTCGCTTCTGAAGCCTTTTGAGATTAAATAATCATGCAGAGCGGAGAATAGCTTGCGTTTCTCATCCGATGTGAGATCTCTTAGAGCGCGCCACCTCTCATTTCTTTTGAGTTCAATTTTCAGTTCGCTTAGGAACGCTAGGGCTCCATCTTCCTCCCCGCTTATTCCAGGTACATAGGGATTTGTCGTGTAGGCTAGGGCTTTATGTATTGGACGTGTTTCCCTACCGAAGAAGAGAAGGTCTGTTTCAACGGACAGTAGCCCGGATCTAACAGCGTCGCTGACGATCAGCTCATTTACGCCGCCCAGCCTCCTTTCATCATACTTGTCCTGTAGGTCTCCTAAAGCTCCAATAACAGCTAGATGTGCAAGGTCAATGTTTTTCTCGCTCATGGATTTCGCTACAAAATACGCTATTCCAGCGGAGCTTACCTCCCTCGCTCCATCTATTCCGAAGAGGTGCGGATTAACATGTATAAATGATTCCCCAAGTTTACCTATAGGCTGATGATGGTCGAGTATAATTGTTTCCTTCCCCTCCGCTTTTGCGCCTAAAACATCAAGGTAACCGCTTCCCATATCGGTGAATATCACTAGAGTGTCCCTCCCGCTCTGTGAGTATACCTCATTTATAACTTCTTCATCTAACCATCGCTCTATTCTAACGCAGAAGTTAGCCTCCGCTCTGAAGAGAGCTTTCCCCAGAACCCCGGCGGCCGATATGCCGTCGGCATCCATGTGGGATATTACAAGGATCTTTTTACCCTTATCTAGGCTTTCAAGAATAATTTTGGATGCCGCTTGGGCTTCATTAATGATGCCGCTGACTTTATCATGGGTCATTTGGAACCCTTTTTAGGCAATAGAGGCTACAGTTGCCTTATACTCCCAGTTTGGGGGCAATATGCCCTTCTCCTTATAATAGTCGGATAGGCGATGAATCTTAGATTCGATGAGTTGTAGGGCTCTCTTATTATGTTTGTCCTTCCTATTTCTCTGCAAATGGGCCGTTATGCGCGCGGCTTTTCTGAGGAGATTTTCCAAATCCTCGGGAATTTTAGGCGCTAAACCGTTCTCTTCAAGTATTTCAGTTATGCTTTTCCCAACTATAGGTTTCACAAGCGGGACGCCGTACTGGTCGCGCAGTATTACGCCTATCCTGCTCGGCGGAATCCCCTCCCTAGCAAGCTTAACTATTAAAGCTACAATCTCCTCAGGTTGATACTTACACCAGCTTGGGGATCTCTTTCCAACAGGCCTGGTGGAATGTGAGCGCCCCTTCTCCTTTTTAGGCAATGCCGATCCTCCAATAAGCTTTTGAAAAAGAGACTCACACTTATTTAAAAGCTTTGTTGTTCCCATCTC
>CAYPJR010000026.1:0-16494 GCA_964411115.1 uncultured Candidatus Bathyarchaeia archaeon
TTTACATTTTTTCCAAAAGATACTGTCAAGTTATGGGTGTTGCTGGTGGTCTTTTTAGTGTTTGGTGTGGTCTTATGAAGTTGTACCATAGGGTGAAGAGCCTTATGAAGAGTTTGATTCTTTCCAAAATAGGCACTTATATTTTAGAGGCTGAAACCAATAAAATATTAAAGAAAATAAAAGACTAAAAATAGGTTTGTATCACGATAATAAATATTTTGGCATAATCCATCTTCTTGTGGATTCTTATTTTTTAGAAGAATACTTGCAGATTATACACAGCATCTAGAACATTGCCCTGCTACAGAGGTTTCGGCATCCCTTCAAGGAGACTTTTCGCATTCTCAAGACTATATCGGGCAGTGCTTACATCTATACTTACCAACGAAGCCAAAACCTCTGAGGATTTATTAATGCTTTATACGCGTTTAAGGGTACAGATTGCGGCTACCAGCAGCTCCCTGAGATTCCAGAATTTCACCCTCTTTAAACCCCTAACTGGCATAATATACTATTTATGCTCTTGTAAGCATCTCGGGAAGACTCCATGACTTGTAATGCATAGATGGCTTCATGGAGCTCTTTTTCAATCCTCGCTAAGTCTATGTTAGGATTCTCCTCACCTATGGGCTTAAAGCGCAACTATAGGTCCCCCCTCTGCATATCTTCCATTAGCATAAGAGAGAAAAGCTTCACCTTCCTCATATAGTGAAGGATTGCCTTCAAATGCTTCCTTCAGAGAGTCGTTATTACTTATTGAGACCTTGACCGTTTTAATGTGAAACGCATGAGCCGCTTTTTTCCTCTCGCTTAGGGACATTTGAACCATGTAAGTTTGAGCATTGACAGCTGCCACAAGCATCGCTGCGACTGGAGCCATTGCAAATATTATATTAATCGTTTTTCTCATGCTTAATCACCATAGGAAATATTGTAAAAGCTTAGGATAAGGGATGCTGTGAAACGCCGCGTTTCATGCGTTTCATATCTAGCCTTACGTGCTAAGTGCCCAGCGAAAACGCCCGTTTTCTCTCAGCCTCATCTTGGCTTATGCGTCAGGTATTCAATTTCACCGTTGGGGTATATGCGTGCAGCCGCTCTTCTCGCCGCCCAGCATTGGAATGCTACGGCTACTGGATATGACGCTGGATGACGGTGGGCATATTCGATTTTCACATCTAGGGCTGTCACATCACCGCCTAGACCCATTGGACCTATACCGGTTGCGTTTATGGCTTCACATAGCTCTTTTTCAATCTTCGCTAAGTCCATGTTAGGATTCTCCTCACCTATGGGTCTGAGCAGAGCCCTTTTTGCAAGCGCCATCGCTATGTCTGCTCCTCCGCCAACCCCAATGCCTACTATTGTAGGTGGACATGGCATCCCGCCAGCTTTCAGAACGCATTCAACAACAAACTTTTTCATACCCTCAACACCCTCGCTTGGCTCCATCATTCTTAGAGCGCATGCATTTTCAGATCCGCCTCCTTTTAGGAGAACCGATATTTCAAGCCAGTCGCCATCCGAAATCTCCCAATTAACGTATGGAATATATCTTCCAGTATTATCGCCGGAATTTTTATTAGTGAACGGGTTAACAGCGTTCGGTCTTAGAGGCACCTCTAAAGTCGCTCTCCTCACAGCCCTAAACAGGGCGGGTTCAACCCTACTCAAAACCCTAAAATTTGCCCCAGCCCTAACATAGAAAACAATTGTGCCAGTATCCTGGCATAATGGCACATTCATCTCCTCAGCCAACCTTATATTTTCCAATATGTTCTCGATCTGCAGCCTGCCAATTTCATGCCTCTCCCTGCAATGGGCTTTTTGTAGAGCCTCTTTAACGTCCATGGGAAGCCTCACAGCTGCCAGCTTAATAAGTGATAGGGCAGCATTCTCAATTAAAGATTCAAAATCCGCTACCAACGTAAAATTCCTCCATCATGCTCGCTCCAAAATATTTTGCTTTTCGTCTAATTTAAATATCCGTTGAAAATTTAGATTTACTGAGAGAAATGTATGGGGATGAAGTGGAGAAAAAACGGTATTTAAGCATTGAGGATATTCCCGGCGTAACGTCTTCAATAGCGGAGAAACTGCGCGAATTAGGTTTTAATACTGTTGAATCGTTAGCTATGGCTACAATCCGCGAGCTAGAGCAGGCAGGCATAAGCGACAAGAAAGCCTTTGAAATAATTAATGCGGCAAGATCATCAGTCACCCTCTCATTTGTGCGGGCAGATGAACTCCTGGAGAAGCGCCAAAATGTGCTGCGCTTAACAACTGGAAGCAAAAAGCTCGATGAGCTCCTAGGTGGGGGACTTGAAACACAAACAATAACAGAATTTTATGGAGAATACGGTTCCGGCAAAAGCCAGATTGCTCATCAAGCATGCGTCAATGTTCAATTACCGCCTGAAAAAGGAGGCTTAGGCGGGGGAGCCCTATACATTGACACCGAGAATAGTTTGCCCTACGATGAAATAATACTTGTTGTTGAGGACGGCGTGTACAAATTTAAGAAAATAGGTGAAATTGTTGAACATGCCCTACTTAGCGGAAGAGTGAATATTATTGGGAGAACCCTTTCTACTTGTGATAATCCAAAAGGGCTACGCGTTGTAGGGTTTGACCCAAAGGATTATAAAGTAAAAACTTTTGAAATAACTGGCTTTATGAAACATCCTCCCAGTGAAATTTATCTTGTTAAGCTTGCCAGCGGACGCAAAGTAAAAGTCACGGCACATCATAACTTCTTTACCCTAAGCGATGAAGGCAAGCTTTCTCCAATATCAACAAAGGATCTGAAAATCGGTAACTTCGTCGCAGTTCCTTCGAAGTTGCCAATATTAAATGAGAATGCAGTGTTAGATTTAATTGATCTAATTGGGGACTATCAGACCAACGGGTTTTATGTGAGGGGAGGGGTAAAATTCAGATCTTTTCTTCAAAAAAATGGCGAGAAATTGAGAGAAATTGCTGAGGAACTCGGCCTTAAACATGATATCGTAAACAATTGGAAGAGAAAAGGATGCGTTCCCTTAAAGATCTACCTTAAACTAAAAGATAGAGTTAGCGAAGATGTAGAAAATGAGTTAACAATTGGGGGAAGATCGAAATCTAATAACCTTCCCGCTAAAATCAAAGTTGATCCGGTCTTTTTGAGATTTTTAGCCGCTTATATTGCTGAAGGTTCAATAACGGAGGTAAATAATAGAGTCATTCTCACAACAGGTAATGAAGAGGTTAAGCGATGGATTTACGATTTCAGCGAAAAATTCGGATTACACTTACAAAAAGCCAAGAATGGATTTGATTTCATCATAACCTCAAAAGCGCTCATTGGTTTACTGCATTCTCTTAAAATAGGAAGAAACGCGCATCAAAAAAGCATTCCAGCTTTCATATTAGGGCTGCCGGATACGCTGAAAAAAATATGGTTAGATAGCTTCGTGCAATGCGATGGAAACTTTAATGCGTTAACCCATCAAATTAATTGCGAAATAGTTTCGAAGGATCTAGCAAACGGACTTTTATATTTGTTGACAAGCATCGGCATCCCTGCGAGAAATTGTAGTGTAAATAGGCATTATCGTGGAAAACCAAGCGTAACTTATAATGTGCACTGGACCATTAGCCCATCAAAAGATACGCGCCTTGAATGCTTGCCAGGCACAATCGTGGGAAACATTTTAAGAAAAAATAGAAAAAGAGAAGGATTGGGCATTAAGGATTTAGCGTTAGCTTTAGGCTATAAAAATGAGGGAGCCATATGGCAGGTTGAATCAGGTAACGTGAAAAAGGTTGGGAGGAAAAAGCTGTGGAAAATAATTAAAGAGCTTAAAAAGCACGGTTTAATTGAGGATCTAGTAAACCTTGAAGTCTTACTGAAGGGCGATATATGGTTCGATGAGGTTGTAGGCATAGAAAAAGTCGGTGTTGAACCAACTTATGATGTTGAAGTTATGCCGGAACATAGGGAAATAGAAAACTTCATTGGGGGATACGGTGGAATCTTCCTTCACAACACTTTTAGGCCTGAACGCATAGTTCAAATGGCTAAATTCAGGGGGCTTGATCCGCAGAAAGCTGTAAAAAACATTATTTGGGCTGAAGCCTATACGTCTGACCATCAAATCTTCCTTTTAGAAAATGCTGATAAAGTGATAAAGGAGAATAATATACGCTTAATAGTTGTTGATTCATTAACAGCCCACTTTAGAAGCGAGTATATAGGGCGTGAAAATCTAGCCTTAAGACAGCAGAAGCTTAATCAGCATATGCATAAGCTTATTAGGCTGGCGAGGGGCTTCAACGCTGTAGCCCTAGTGACCAATCAGGTTATGGCGAGCCCTGAAGCCTTCTTTTCCGAAACTATTCGCCCTATAGGCGGACACATAGTTGCCCACACAAGCCACACAAGAGTATTCCTGAGAAAAAGCGCTAGGGGATTTATCAGAATAGCTAGGTTGGTTTCAAGCCCCTATCTTCCAGAAGGCGAATGCTTATTTAAAATAACTGAGAATGGCATAGAGGATGTCACTGAAGAAGATGGAAAAGAGTGGTAATGGCAAATTCGTAGATCCGCATCTTTTAAGCAGCCTTTTCCAGCATATTTTAAGTAGGAGATTCGCTGATGCTGAGAGAAGCATAGATGAAATGGAGACAAAGATTAGGGAAAGAGGCTACAGTGAATTCGCCAGCGGATTCATCTGCGCATTAAGGGGTATAATTCTCATGTACAGATCAGGTGAGCAGGATACTTTCATAAGCAAACTGGACTTAAACAACGCTGACATGCTAAAGAAGTATTATAGGGAATTCTTAGAGCACTCCAAAAATAAGCTGCATGCCGATTACGACTGCGGATATTTTTCAGCATTAGCAGAGTTCATTCGTTTCGCGCTTAAAAACGTTAACAAAAAGATGGAGCAGCATCATTAGCTGCTAAGTTGAGAATAAAGTGTACAGCAGAATCCAGAAGAGGATCCACGTGATTATGTATGTGCCGACACCTGTCTTTGTAATCGTTGATGGTTTATCAACCTTTGCGGTGAAAATTTGCTTTAAGATCCTGTCGCTTAATAGATAAATCAGCAAGCTCATCATTATTCCAGTGAAAATATTATCGACGCCTAAAAGTAAGCATATGCACGCTGCGAAAACTCCTAAGGCAACCTTTATCCAATAGATAACATTTAAGGGCTCCATCTAGCATTTACCTTCCTGGTGATTGCTTGAAGGAGAGCATGACATCTTTCGATATTGCCGCAGCCATATCTGAACTCAGCAATTTTATTAAGGGCTCCCGGATAGGTAAGATCTATCAGCTAAATTATAAAATCCTACTATTAAAGCTTCGCAATCCAAGCGGAGAAACGATTCAGCTCCTAATCGAAGCGGGAAAAAGAATCCATATAACAAAATACGATTTTGAGAAACCTAAAAAGCCACCTAGCTTCTGTATGGCGTTAAGAAAACATTTAGAAAATGGCATAGTTGAGGACGTCAGCCAATACGATTTTGAAAGGATCAGCGAACTGCTAATCAGGCACGGCGGCCAAAAATATCGGCTTATAGCGGAACTTTTTGATGAAGGAAACATAATACTTGTGGGGCCTGAAAATAAGATTCTCCACGCATTAACCTATAGAAGAATGAAAGATAGAAATATCCTTCGGGGTGAAGATTTTAAGTATCCGCCTCAAAGGGGTAGGGATTTAAGGCATTTAAGTCCAGAGGAGATCCGCAAAATAAAAGGCTTCGGCCAGATTGATATTGTTAGGGCTTTAACTAGATTTCTAGGCGTCGGCGGCTTATACGCCGAAGAGATACTGCTAAGATCCGAGATAGATAAAAATAAACCGTGCTCCTCACTCACCGATGATGAAGTGTCAGCCCTATCGAAAAACATAATGGATCTTATTTCTCAAATTGAAAGATGGAAGCCCTGCGTTTTTATAGATGAAAACGGCGCATGGGTGGATGTGGCGCCGTTCCCTCTAAAAAAATATTCTGGACTCAACGTTATGGAGATGGAGACATTTAATGAGGCGTTAGATGAGTATTACGCGAGAAGCATGCTTAAAGGCAAGGTGGAGAAAAGTAAAAGCATATATGAGAAGGAAATAGCCAGCCTAAAGAGGATTCTCAATGAGCAGGAGGAAAATTTAAAGGAATTAACTGATAAGGTTAAGGTTTACCGTCAAATTGGAGATAAAATCTACTCTCACCTGTACGAGCTTGATTTTCTAATAAACAGAGTTATGAATGAGAGAAGAAACGGGAAAAAATGGGATGAGATTTCTGAGGTTATACTTAAAGAGAAGGAAAACTCAATTGCTCCATCGATCTACTTCATGTCCCTCAATCCAAAAATGCTAACGCTTCAAGTTTCAATCGACGGCCAAGTTTTCGACCTAAATCTTAAAAAGTCAGCGCAGGAGAACGCTGCAGACTACTATGAAATGGCTAAGAAGATTGGAGATAAAATTAGAGGTTTAGAGAAGGCTATAGAGCAAACAAAAGAGAGAATCGAGAAAGTGAAAGCTGAAGAAGCGGAGAAAGAGGTTGCAGCTCCAACAAGGATTCCAGTTAGGAAGAGGAGAAACTGGTATGAAAAATTCCGCTGGTTTCTCTCCTCCGAGGGTTTCCTTGTTATAGGAGGCAAAGACGCGGCGACAAATGAGATCCTAATTAAAAGATACACTGAGCCTCATGACGTAGTTTTCCATGCGGATATTCCAGGCTCACCCTTTGTCGTAATAAAGACTAAGGGAAAAACTCCGGAGAAAACAATTAATGAAGCTGCGCAGTTCACCGCTTCATACTCACGCGCTTGGAAAGAGGGTTTCAGAACAATGGATGTTTACTGGGTTAAGCCGGAGCAAGTGAGTAAAACGCCGCCTTCAGGAGAGTATCTCCCAAGGGGATCTTTCATGATTTATGGAGCTAAAAATTACGTCAGGAATGTTACGCTTGAAATAGCTATAGGGGTAAAGAGGGAGAACGACGCGTTTAGGGTTATTGGGGGGCCATTAGAGGCGATATCTAAACAAACCAATATCTTCGTTAAGATAGCTCCCGGAAACGAGTCGAGCGGTAAACTTGCAAAAAACATTAGAAAAGCGCTGGCTGAAATTAGTTCGCCTGAGGAGCGGGCTGAAATACTGAAGATACCCATTGAGGAGATACAGGCGTTCATACCGCTAGGTCGAGGAAGCATAAGTTCAAGTTAAAGCTCACTGGCGAAAATAAAAACTATATATCTCCTCACTTAAATATGTGTACATGCTAGGAGGCGATGGATATTGGATTTTTATGAAGTTATTAGAACCCGTAGAAGCATAAGATCCTATAAGCCTGATCCCATACCTGAAGAGGTTCTTATGAGGATACTGGATGCCGCTAGGATAGCGCCTTCAGGCTCAAACCGTCAACCATGGAAGTTCATAGTTGTAAAAGATGAAGAGCTTAGGAAGCGCTTGGCAGCAGCATGCCACAATCAAACGTTCATTGCTGAGGCGCCAGTGATAATAGTTGCCTGTGGATATAATATTCATTGGAATAGGGGCGGATATATGGGTGATTTAAGCATGCTTATTGATGTCTCCATAGCATTTACCCACCTGATCCTAGCAGCCAGAGCTGAGGGTCTTGGAACATGCTGGATTGGAGCTTTTGATAATGAGGAAGTTAAGAAGATTCTCGGCGTACCAGAAGATGTTAACGTTGTTGCAATAACACCGCTCGGTTACCCAAAGGATGAGGAGTTCCGTGAGCCGGGATCTAGAAAGGCGCTGTCAGAAATAATATCCATAGATAGATTCTAGCATTTTAAGATTAAAAGGCTGGTGATTCGCAAAATAGAATGGAAAGCCATATCTATAAAAGAGCAGATAAATAGTTTTATGGAAAAGAAAATTTTCATCGTTCCAGAGCCGAAATCCATTAGGTTTACTGGCAGATGGTTTGCTTTTGACGGATTTAAGAGTTTCCCAGAGTTTCTCAGACGTGAATTTAAGGTTCCATCTGGGGATTGGACAATAATAGAAGTTAATGGTGAGGAAACAGGGCTGAAGGTGGAGGAGGGTAAAGTTACCGTATGGGGCGACCGGCAAATATGCTATGCGACGCTCCTGCAGCTAATTATGCAGGGAGGCGGCTGTCTACCGGAAGTTGAGGTTAAGGAATCTTTTAAATTTAAGTTTAGGGGTTATCATTTAGACATAGCCAGAGGCGGGGTTCCGCGTCTCGAAACGTTTAAGGATATATTACGTATGCTCTTTCTATTCAAATATAATTATTTCGCCATATATTTTGAGGATCTATTCCCCTGGAGGAAATATCCGCAGATAGGTAAGCATAGGGGAAGATTAACGGAGAATGAGCTTAAAGAGGTAATAGACTATGGTAACAATCTTGGAATAGAAGTCTTCCCATCGCTTGAACTATCGGGGCATATGGAGCACATTCTATCATTACCAGAGTTCTACAGGTTTAGCGAGTGGCACAATCCTAGAGAAGGCTGCTTAAACTTAAGCGATGAAGAGGCTAGGAAGTTCGCTTATGATCTGCTTGAGGAGGCAATAGGCTTCTTTTCTTCATCGAAATATATACATATAGGCGGCGATGAAACTTGGGCATTGGGAAGAGGGAGAAGCTTAAACAAAACATGGACTTTCGAAGGACCGAAACTTTATGAAGAGCATCATAAAAACATGGTGGAAAAGGTGCTGGAAAATGGGAAGGAACCTATTTTATGGGGCGACATGATTTCCGGAATGTATCTTGGGGATGAATCGGCTAAGTGGCGTGAAGTTTTAGAGAGCGACATATGGCGTAAATCGCTGATAGCGAATTGGGATTACAGTCCAAGCTCAAAAGAATTCTTTAGAGAAAAAATAAGGATATTTAAGGATAGAGGTTTAAAGCAGATAGCTTGTCCAGGCTTATCCAATTGGAACAGATATTATCCAAACTTCGAGATTGCATTAGAAAACATTAAGAACTTTTTATCTGCAGCCGCCGAGGAGGATCTGCCGGGTTTCCTATTAACAGCTTGGGGTGATGATGGTGAAGAATGCCTTTTCTCATTATTAAAACCGTTAATTCTGGCAGCAATGGAGATAGCCGAGGGAAAAGGAGAATGGCTAGAAAAGTGGCAGGCTATAAGCGGTGAGGGTGAAGAAACGGTTGAGGCAAGGTTGCTCTTTGGGAAGCCGGAATTTTCAGACGTTATAAAACATGTTATCCTAAAGGACTTCTGGTTCGACAGATTATCATCTGAGGATAAAGAGAGAATAAAAGAATCTTGGAAGAAAACTCTGGAAAAAGTTGAGGGGATAAAAATGCCTGAAGACCTTAGCTTCGTAAGGAGCCTCCTGATCCTAGGGGTGAAGATCCTTAAGGGCGAAGACGAAGTTTCCGATTATATTGCGCTATCTAATATTTACGCTAGGCTCTGGTTGAAGGAGAGAAAACCGGAGGGATTAGAGAAAATAATTGAAAGATTCTGGGGTGCAGCTGGCAGAACAGATGTGATGCGGAGACATGTATAGGCGCAACCTTAAAGTATGCTCATTTCTGACTTATAAGCTAGTGGTGCATAATGCCCGACATCTGGCTTCCCTATGGTAGAACCGAAGTATGCGTTAGGGTCCCCTCAGAAAATTTTAAAGATGAAATTAAGACGGCTGAGATGAAGAGTTCTGAAAATCCGAGGGGTGAGATTGAACGCTCCATAAAAAACCCAATCGATTCGAGAGGATTATCTGAAATAGTAAAACCGGGGGATAAAGTGGCGTTAGCCCTGAACATTCTCGACCCCTCAATAAGCAATTCAATAGTTTCAATAGTTTTAAGCGAACTCGCTCAAGCCGGACTGAAAAGTGGAGATTTAACGGTCATATTCCCCCAAGATCCATTTAACCTTAAAACAAATGAAGCGATGGAGCGAATAAAAGATGATCTATCGCCCTTAGGAGTTAACGTTGTCTTTCATGATGGCTTAAGCGAATGCGTTTATGTCGGCGAAACATCTAGTGGCATAAAAATATATGTTAATAAAATCTTTACCGATCTGAAAGTGAAAATTATAGCAAGCTCTGTTGAGCCGAACCCATATATGCTTTACAGTGGCGACGGATATGCCGTGGTTCCCGGTTTATCTAATATGGAAACCATCAGCCAGATCTTAATGCCAATCTTAAACATTGAGGATCCCCTCGAAGCCTTAAGCGGCAGCATCATTAACGATATAGCCGAGGTTTCGCACCTAGCTAAAGTTGACTTCTGCGTGAATATTATCAGAAATTTAAAGGGCGAGGTTGTTAAATCCTTCGCTGGCGACATGGAGAAATCCTACCGTGAAGCTGTTAGATTGGCTGATGCATTATATAAAGTTCAGGTGGAAAAGAAGGCTGATGCTGTTTTTGCAAGTCCCGGCGGATTACCCTTTGATGCAAACCTTTTTGATTCCTTTAAATGCCTAGAAAACTCGCTTAGAGTGGTTAGGAGAAATGGTGTTTTTGTTTTAGTGGCTGAGTGCTTTGAGGGCTACGGTGACCCTGATTTCTACCGGGCCATTTCAAGGTTTAGGGATGACCCGCTTTCACTAGAGAAATCTTTAAAAAAGAGGTTTAGCGTTGGAGGATTCATGGCGTACCGTTTTATTAAAGCCTCAAAAAAGTTCGATATTTGCATGGTTTCAGCAATACCTGATCACTACGCTAAAGAAAAACTGGGTTTAAAAGTTTTTAGAACCGCTAATGAAGCCCTAAACTATGCTCTAGAGGAAACTGGCAAGAAATCTAAGGTCTCTTTTATCCCGCATGGAAACTTGACGATTCCGATCATAGGCGGGCAGGATGCAGTCCATGAAAAGAAATAATATTTTTAAGAAAAAATTCATTCTAATTTGTTGAATTAGCCGCTGGGTCAGAAGTGGATCACCCATTTAATATAAGGAAGTTTAAGCCTGAAGATTTGAGCCAAGTGATTTATATAAACCAGGTTTGTCTGCCCGAGAATTACTCAACATATTTCTTCATGGAGTTGTACAATAATTTTCCAGAAACATTTATCGTCGCGGAGGATGGGGAAAAAGTTGTTGGCTACATTATGTGCCGCATTGAAAGCGGATTTTCAGGCTTAGGCCTAATAAAGAGGGGTCATGTTGTTTCAATAGCCGTCTTACCGGGCTATAGACGCAGAGGCATTGGAGAAAAACTGCTTAGAGAGGCATTGCATGCTATGGTAGCCCATTATAATGTGAAAGAATGCTATTTGGAAGTTCGGGTAAGCAACACTCCGGCGATAAACCTTTATAGTAAAATCGGCTTCAGAATAGATAAGATCATTAGGGGATACTATGCTGATGGCGAAAATGCCTATTTAATGCGTATAAAACTCAACGGTTTCCATTAATTCATATAGAGGGAGCGGCGAGATTAAGGGGCCGGGGATATGAGGGAAAAACGGATAACTAAGGAGGAGGTTGAGCATATTGCTCAGCTTGCGCATATAGAATTAACTGAGGAGGAGAAAGAAGTCTTCACTGAGCAATTTAACGAGATACTAGAGTTTTTCAGGAAAATAGATGAAGTTGACACCGCAAATGTACCGCCAATGTATCACGTATTGGACATAGTTAATGTTTACCGTGAAGATGAAGTTGAAGAGACGCTGCCAAAAGAAAACGTTTTAGAAAATGCGCCTAAAAAGGAGGAACGATTCTTCAAATCTCCGAGGATAGTTTGAGCCCCATCCGGGAGGGGAAACGTTCACGTCAAGATTATATGAGATGTATGCCGCAGAAGTTACTGATAAAATAAGGAGTGGGGAGATAACAGCTGAAGATTACATATGCTCAATTATTGAGAGAGTTAAAAGTGTAGATGGTAAAATAAATGCTTTCATAACTGTTACTTTTGAAGGGGCTCTTGAGAAAGCTAGAGATATCGATAAGAGAATTGCGAAAGGCGAAAAAATCGGCAGATTAGCCGGCGTATCCATAGCAGTAAAGGATAACATATGCACGTTTGGGATTCGAACAACATGCGCCTCCCGCATGCTTGAAAAATTCATCCCACCATATGATGCCACCGTCATAAGGAGGCTAAAAGAGGAAGATGCCGTCATAATTGGGAAGACAAATATGGATGAGTTCGCCATGGGAACAACAACGGAAACAAGCTATTTTGGAGCAACAAGAAATCCGTGGAACTTAAATAAGGTTCCAGGCGGCTCATCCGGAGGTAGCGCAGCGGCTTTGATAGCGGATGAGGCAACGCTTGCTTTGGGCTCAGATACAGGGGGCTCAGTGAGATGCCCAGCCAGCTACTGTTCAGTTATAGGGCTTAAGCCAACATATGGTTTAGTTAGCCGCTATGGGCTTATATCTTACGCTAATAGTCTTGAGCAGATAGGCCCATTAGCTAAGAGTACTGTTGATTGCGCGCTTCTGCTTTCAGTGATAGGCGGATATGATCCGCATGACAGCACATCAGTCAACATGCCCATAGAAGACTACTTTAAATTCTTCACATGCGATCTGAAGAATTTGAAGATTGGATTGCCGAGGGAATTCTTCGATGAAGGGGTTGAGGAGCCGGTTAAAAGACATGTCTGGTCGGCCATCCATAAGCTTGAGGATTTAGGGTCCTCCTATGAGGAGATTTCGTTGCCAAGCCTAAAATATGCCCTACCCGCCTACTACATCATCGCCATGTCTGAGGCCAGCTCAAATCTGGCGCGTTATGATGGACTAAGATATGGCTATCGCGTTGAGCATGATGATGCGGACTATTCGAGAATTTATGCGAAAAATAGGCGCATAGGCTTCGGCGCGGAGGTGAGGAGGCGAATAATGCTCGGAACCTACGCCCTCTCAGCTGGCTATTATGAACAGTATTATTTGAAGGCGCTTAAAATCAGGATGCTAATCAGAAGAGAGTTTGAGTCCGCATTAAAAAAGTTTGATGTCTTAGCTGGTCCAACAATGCCTCTGCCACCCTTCAACATAGGTGAAAAGATAAAGGATCCCTTAACCCTCTACTTATGCGATGTGTTGACTGTTCCGGCTAATTTAACGGGCTATCCGGCAATATCCATCCCATGCGGTTTTGAAGGCGATTTACCAGTGGGGATGCAGATTATAGGTAAACCCTTCGATGAAAAAACCCTTTTAAGAATATCTTTCGCATTTGAGAAGAATACAGACTTCACTAAAAGAAGGCCAAGCCTGCAATAAAAAGCAAACAATTTTTATATTAAGGGATTCACAGGTACTTTTAGGAGGCGCAAGTTTTGAATCATAAAGAGAGATTTTTCAGAACCTTTGAGTTTAAGGATGTTGATAGGGTTCCAGATTACGAATTTGGCTATTGGACTGAGACCATAGATAGGTGGCATAAGGAGGGATTACCAATGGAAAAGAAGACTAACAGAGACGTTGAGCTTTATCTGGAACTTGAGGGCTGGGATTGCATTGAAATTTTACCTGTTAGAACAGGGTTATGGCCAACATTGCCGGAGAGAATAGTAAGGGAGGAGGGGGATCGAGCCATAGTTGACGACGGCATGGGCGGCATATATATAAGAACAACAGCCACATCCTCTGTTCCACATTACATTCGCCACCCATTAAAAAATAGAGATGACTGGGAAAAACTAAGATCGTTTTTTAACCCCGACACGCCTGGACGTTTCCCGTTAAATTGGGATGAAGTGGCTGAAAGCTATAGGGAGCGGGATTATCCTCTGGGGATCCATGTTGGAAGCCTTTATGGATGGCTTAGAAATTGGATGGGCGTCGAAAGAATATCAATAGCTTTCTATAGAGATCCAGATTGGATCGCTGAAATGATGGATACCCTGGTAGATTTATGGATTAAAATAATTCGGAGAGCTCTAAGGGATGTTAAGGTGGATTTTGCAACATGGTGGGAGGATATGTGCTACAGCCGTGGGCCCCTTCTTTCTGTCCGTCACTTTGAGGAGTTTATGGTTCCAAGATATAGAAAAGTTACTGAGGTATTAAGGGAATACGGCGTAAACATAAATATATTAGACTGCGATGGAGACATAAGCCTTCTGGTTCCAGGATGGCTCAAATCCGGCATAAATTGCATGTTCCCGCTTGAGGCACGCTTCACAGATATTTACAGTCTTAGGGAGAAGTATGGTAATAAGGTTCTATTGATGGGCGGCGTTAACAAGTTCGCATTGACGGCTGGTGAGAAAGCCATAGAGAAGGAGTTTGAGAGGCTTACGCCTCTACTTAAGGAGGGCGGATACATACCGACTGTTGATCATAGGGTTCCTCCAGAAGTATCCTACCAAACCTACCTATACTATCTTAGAAGAAAACGCGAGTGGATTGGGAGGAAAGATTCGAGCTGAGCCTTTACTTAGATTACTTAAAAATTAAGCTGATTCAGATTGGGAGTCCCCTGAAATGGAGAAAGGCAGCAAACCGATCGTTGGAATAACGCTCGGCGATCCAGCCGGCATTGGCCCAGAAATATCAATAAAAACCTTTTTGGATGATGGTGTTTTTGAAGTCTGTAAGCCCCTATTAATAGGCGATTTAAGGATTTTAAGGGAGATCAGCGGGCAGCTGGGGATCAATGTAGAATTTAGACCCGTGAATTCTCCATGTGAGGTTAGGGGGGAGAGGGGGCTTGTTGAACTTATAGATATGAAAAATGTTAATATTGAAAAATTGACGCTGGGCAGAGCCTCAGCTGAGTCTGGAAGAGCCTCAATAGAATATGTTGAGAAAGCCGTGGAATACGCCTTAAAAGGCGAAATAGACGCTTTAGCTACATCTCCAATAAATAAGAAAGCCATAAACATGGCTGGAAGCAAATACATAGGGCATACTGAGATGCTGGCTGGGCTATGTAGGGTTAAGGAGCCCCTCACGATGTTTTGGGTTAGAGACGTGAAAATCTTCTTCTTAACTAGGCATATGCCCCTAATTGAGGCAATTAAATCTGTGAAAAAGGCAAGAATCGTCGATATGAGTTTAAGAATTAAGGAGGCATTGCTTAGCATAGGGGTGGAGAACCCTAGGATAGCCATAGCTGCGCTGAACCCTCATGCCGGTGAGGAAGACCTTATGGGAAGAGAGGAATCTGATGAGGTAATCCCAGCTGTTAAAGAACTTCAGGGTATGGGTTTAAACGTTAACGGTCCCGTTCCGGCCGATAGCGTCTTCCATCAAGCGTTAGAAGGTAAGTATGATGCTGTTCTATCGCTATATCATGATCAGGGGCATATAGCCGCAAAAACCCTCGACTTTTATGGAGCCGTTGCTGTAACCCTGGGTTTACCGTTCATTAGGACATCCGTGGATCATGGAACAGCGTACGATATAGCCGGTAAAGGCATAGCAAACCCGAAAAGCTTGATAGAGGCAGTGAAGCTAGCCGCGGCCCTCTCAAAAGTCTATTCTTATAGAGCCAATTAGATCCAGGAGAATCACCTAATGCATAAGGTTATATTAGACGCAAATTTCCTTCTGGTTCCATTCCAGTTTAAAGTGGACATTTTTAGTGAAATAGAGGCTCTTATTGGAGGGTTTGAGCCAATAGTGCTATCAACAACCATGGAGGAGCTAAAAAGGCTTTCAAAAGCTAAATCTGAGAAGACCCGTAGAAGTTTCTTAGCAGCCCTGGAACTAGCGAAAAAATGTAGAATAGTAGATGTTGAGTTAAGGTCTGGCGAGAGTTATGACGATGCGATCTTGCGTGTTGCAGGCGAAGGCAAATATATAGTGGCAACAAACGACAGCAATCTCAGAAAAAGGCTTAGGGATAAGGGTATAACAACAATTTTTCTCAGGCAGAAATCCCATTTGGAGATGGATGGATATGCATAGCAAATTTACCTGAATATATATTTTTCGGTAACGCTTTTATATTGCTCGCTTTTCTTCTTTCTTTTAACCTTCAGGGGGGACCCGTTGAAACTTGAAATTATTAATGCTAAAAAGACCCCTCTTGGGAATGAAGATGTTAGATCTATTGTAGAGATTGAACGCCACCCTATGGTTAAAAAGTGGCTTATCGATTATGCTGACGAAGACTTTGAAAAGGAACTTGAAGAATACAGAAAATTCTTCGCAGATCTTCCAAACAATAATCTCGCGGATGTTTTGGTTGCTAAGCATGAGGGCCAAGCAATTGGTTTCTTAGCCCTATGGCGCATTAACGGAAAAGCTGAAGAGGCAAGCGTAGGCATAAGCGTACATCCAGATTACTGGGGTAGGGGTGTTGCAACAAATCTTATAAGGGAATCCATAAGGCTGGCTAAGGAAAAGGGCATTAGAAGATTGGTTATAGAGACCCTTGAGGAGAACAGCGCTATGAAGCATGTCGCCGAGAAGCTTGGATTCAGACTTGAAGGTGTGAGAAGAATCTTCAAAGATGGCACATGCCGGGAAGAGGATATTTACGTCCTGAATCTTTGAGAAGTACAGAAGAATTG
>CAYPJR010000027.1:0-16128 GCA_964411115.1 uncultured Candidatus Bathyarchaeia archaeon
ACGTCTGCCAGCAACCTGTCAATAGTCTCAAAAGGATCGCTGCTGAAACCCTCTTCAACATAAGAATCCATATATCCAAGAAGCCTCATTAGCTACCCCGCCCATCTAAAGCTGAAAAATATGGGGGGTATCGTTTTTAGCTTGAAAATTCAATTAAAAAACGATATTGAACGTCATTTTTCGGCGCCTAAACAGACGTATAAAATCGACGCTTAAAACTGGCTGCGCGCAATGCCTTAAAACGACCGGTGCTGATAAGGCAGAAAGATGAAGGCTCTGCTACTCAAATGGAAATATTTAAAATATGATTTTGCTGTTAAGCGACTGTTTAGATAGATGTTTATGCGGATAGATCTTCGTAGAGATCAATTCGCATCCGGCTTCAATAATGACATCATCGGCTACAACCGATGTATCATATATTTTCGTTCTCTCTGTGAAATTGGAATTTATGATGGTATGTCTCCCAATTATGCTGTTTTTTATCTCAGCATTATCGCCTATTATGGATCTGTCCATTATGGCGGACCCCTCTATAACGACGTTTCTTCCTATCCTCGTATAATTATCTATACATGAATTCACTATTCTGGCGCCGTCTGAGATTTCGCAGTGTCTCCCAATTAGAACAGCTCCCTCAACTTCGATTCTTCCATCTCTTATTTTTTTAATGATTTCCTCCCTCCTACGTTGAGCCTCTAAGCTTTCCCCCTGCACCCATACTTTTACATCTTCAGATATTCTGCCGCCGAAATCTTGCAGAGCCCTCAATTTACCATGCAATATTCCATCCATGGCCTCTAAATATCTTTCAGGGGTTCCAACATCATACCAAACGCCCTTTAGGACATAGCCATAAACAGGCCTTCCGGTTTCTATGAGGTATGGTATAAAATCGTAACCGAAGTCTAGGCGTCCATTTTTATGTATCATTTCCCGAACCTTTTCCTCCCTAAAAACTTCTCTAACTTCGGGGCTGAATAGATATAGCCCAGTGTTAGCCAGGTTTGATGGCGCCTCCTTCGGACTCGGCTTCTCAACGAATTTTGATATTCGCATGTCTTTATCGATTTTAGCCACACCGTAGCCGCTGACGTCGGAAACAGGCATAAGCCCAATTGTTAAGAAAGCGTTTTTCTCGCAGTGAAACTTAATCATGTTTTCAAGATCAATATCGAATATGTTGTCACCCTGTACGGCGAAAACCGGATCATTGATGTCATAATATTCAATGTTTATGCGTGCTGAATCAGCGCTTCCACAATCATCAACGTTTGGCTGATATTTTATGTGAACCCTTGGGCTAATGCCATATTTAGATGAGAAACCTATGCCGGACTCGAAATGATCATGGAGGCTCTTATAGTTTGTGTATCCTTTAACCCCGAAAATAAAGTTTTTTACTCCTTGCCTAGCTAAAGTTAGAAGCGAAATTTCAATAAGCGGCAGGTTTACCAGTCTGATGCATGCCTTAGAAACCTCAGCGGTAAGGGGCATAAGCCTTTTAGCTACCCCGCCGATTGGGATTATAACCCTTAAAGACTCCGGTTTATAATTTGACTCGATGTTGTCACACCCCCAAATAGAAAAATAGGGGGGAACATTTAGCGCGTTGCCAATGCGTCTAGAACTCTTCTTTCGGTTACTATACCAATGAGCCTCCCCTTTCTTGTAACCCCCAATCTCCTTATTTTCTTTTCACGCATTAAAATTAAAGCATCCCTTATGGTCTTATCCGCCTCAATTGATATTAAAGGTGAGGACATTATTTCCTCAGCGCGGATTCTACTTGGATCTCTACCGGCTTTAGTTACTTTTTCAATTATATCCCTCTCCGTTATTATTCCGACCGGGTTGCCCCCGCTCATAATAATGATTGCGCCAATATTGTTCACGATCATTTTATCGACAATTGATGAGGCACTATCGGAGAATAACGCCGTAACAGGAGGGCTTCTCATGACAGACTCCACTAAACTGTTTAATCCCAAAATCCATCACAATTTAATCTTTAGCAAAAATACTATTTATTTTTTACGTTAACACTTCCAGAAGTGGCAGCTTAAGGCTTAAATAGTCCTCATTGATTGTCGATAAGATGAGGCGAGAATCTCTTAAGCCGTCGAGTCCACATTTTATGCGTATTCTCGCCTCTAAGGTTACTATAAAATAGTCCATTTAGCCTTTATCTCATCCATTATCTCATCTAGGCTCTTATATGTCTTTGCAGGTATAGCGTTCAATAGGCTGCTCAACCTAATCTGTTTTCCCTCTTTAAGCTCAATTAGCCTCCAGCCGATTTTATCAATTAATAAGTTTCTATTAGCTGGGTAACGTACTTTACTAAGCATGGATTTAACGGAATCCAAGCCGAATGTTCCAGTTAGTGGTGGAAAGCTTTTATTTTCCAAAAAGAATATGAAACGTTTAGCATCATCAAACATAGATAAATTGTTGAAGAGAACGTAAACGCCCATTTTTAAATTCTCAAATTCTCTAACTATCTCATAAAGCCTTCTAAGCTCATCATTAGTGTATTGATAATAATATAGGCGTTCACCCAGCCCATGCAATCGGAAATAGGCTAGGTCAGATGTGAAGGCTGGCATCAGCTTAAGCGGGTCGGTTACATGCGTAACATCTATCTTGCTTAAAACATCCTTAAGCCTCTTGAGGCTCTCTTCGCTTTCCCATGAAGTACCCCGGGTCTCCCAGATCAAAACGAAATCTTCTCGGTTTATTTTCCGGAAGAATTCCTCCGCTTTTTCTAGGTCCTTTACGCTGAAGCTGGCCGGAGTCTGTATAAGTATTACTTTAGCATTTAAGATGCGGCATATCTGCTTAATCCTCTCAAATGGATCTATGGACTCTTCAATTCTCAACCTGTATTTGTGGCTTATATCCTGATGCGCTTTAACCGTGAACTCAAAATTTTCCGGGGCTTTGGTCCGCCATTTTTCAGCTGTTGATGGCGTCGGGTACTTATAGAAGGTGCTGTTTAATTCAACGAGACTGAAGGTCTCATAGTATTTTGTCTGCGAGATGGGGAAACCGCAGCAGCCAACCTTAATCATATCTAAGCCCCCTCCTCCCGCCTTAGGCAGCAGCCCAATCAATTTTTAAATATTCCTTTTTCTAAATAAATATGTGATTGTGAAAGCAAATCATTTAAAAACAGCCGCGGCTTGGAGCATTCGGAAAGTTTCATTCCGCTGAAACA
This sequence comes from uncultured Candidatus Bathyarchaeia archaeon, assembly GCA_964411115.1. Classification (GTDB taxonomy): domain Archaea; phylum Thermoproteota; class Bathyarchaeia; order Bathyarchaeales; family DTEX01; genus DTEX01. Next base: position 3,221 of record CAYPJR010000027.1, read on the forward strand.
ACGCTGCGCCCATCTCTTTTTTCAACTCTTATGACATAATCAGCTTTCTCAGCGAAGGCCTCGCTGTGCGTTACCGCTATGATCTGCTCAACAGTCTTTAAACGGGACAATATTTCAGCCAGCCTATCTATTGATCCATCTTCCCTACCTAGGCTTTCAGTGGGCTCGTCAAGTAATAGCATGCTTAACCCGCGCCCAGTTCTAAGATGTAGCACCAGTTGCCCTATGCCTAAACGATAGGCGAAGGCTAAGAATGTTCTTTCACCGCCGGAGAGATTTAGAGCGCTCCTTATGTATCCGCTTTCACCCTCTATGATTGGCGTGTAATTATCATCTATGGTGATGTTAAGCATCGGCCCCTCGGAGCCGGCTAGATCATCCATCATCTGCTGGACAAATCTTTCAAGGTACTCTATGAAGTCCCCTCTTATCTTCGGCTGTATGCTCCTATAGGCTTGCCTGGCTTCCTCAATGAACAGCAGTATTCTTTTAACTTTCTCTAAGCGCTTAATTTTTCTTTGAGCTGAATCTAAACGTTCCTTCAGATTCTCCAGCCTAAGTTTGACCTCTTTCAGCTGAACCTCTATGTTTTGAACTTTATATTTTAGGCCCGAATATTTTTCTAGGGCATCATTATATGATTTTTGGGCATCTTCAAGCCTTGAAGGGTCAATTTCAATTGTTTTTGATTTTAAATCCGCTAATCGTCTTCTGAAATTCTCAAGTTTTCTCTCTTCATCTTCCAGATCCCGAGACATTTTATTCAGAAGATTATTCTCTGTTTCTAATTGCCTAAAGACCTCCTCCCTCTTAGATTGGATGGACTGGAGGGTTGAGAAAGCGGTTAACACTATACTTCTTAACTGCTCAAGCTCTCTAGCGTTCTCATCCAGCTCTTTTAGCTGCCTCTCATAGTTGGAAAGATCCTGATTTAACTGTGTTAGCAATCCGTTTTTATATTCCGGCGGAAGATCCTGAAGGCAAAGCGGACATTTATTTTCTCTCATGAGGCTGGATATGCGCTGTCTTATCCTTTTAATCTCTTCTCTAATATGCTCTTTTTCCCCTTGTATGCTTGAGGTTTGTTCAATAATGCTGTCAACATATGATTGAATATAATTTGGGGGGAAATCCGCAGTTAAACCTAAATCTGCAATTCTCCTTTTAATGTCTTCCTCCTGAATATTTAGAGATTTTAAGCGTTCCTCTAAATCGCTTATTCTCGCCTTCCTCTCTCTAATGTCATTCGTTAATCTAGCGCATAAAGCCTCGGCGCTGCTTATCCCAGCCATAAGTCTGCTCTCTTCCATCTTAATCTCTTCACTCTTTCGACGTATCGCTTTAATCTCCTCAAGGCGGGCTGAAGCCTCCCTAAGTTTTTCCTCAGCTTCCCGAAGATTATTTCTAGCCTCCTCCAGCTCAGCGTCTTTTAACGCTAGCTCCTTTACAGCTTCATCGTATTTCTTCTGCATGTCGCCTATGTTTATCACGTCCGGGTCACGCGTTAAGGTTTCACGTTCGCCCTCATACCATCTTTGAATGGACCTTAAATTGGCCCAGGAAATCTCGTAATCTGAGATTCCAAATAGCTGATCCATCTTTTTCTGTCTCTCGCTTGGGGTCATATCAAGTATTTCCTTAAGTTTCTCCTGCCTAACCCACATTATTTCGCGGAAGATTTCCCTGTCCAATCCGATGATAGATTTCAATTGTTCAGCGATGGCTTCATTCCTCATTTCCGCCAGGAGCTTGTTCCCCTCAAAAAGTTTAAGATGCTCATTATCTTGAACTATATGCTCACCTTTCCTTCTAAGGCCTCTCCATATGATGTATTCTTTACCGCCCTCTATGAATTTTAGCGCCGCTCTGCAAACATCAGAACCCTCACGTAGAAGATAATCGTAGCTTCTGCCTAATGGGTCGCCGAATAGGACGAAGTCAATAGCGTATAAAATGCTGGATTTCCCAGCCCCTAATCCTCCAACTAGGCAGTTGAAGCCCTTTGAGAATTTCACGTAGGTTTTAACGTGAGATCTAACATTCTCAATAAATACGCTGTCAATTCTCATCTATAAGCCCTCCAAAATTCTCTTAACCATATCATCATCACCCTTAACCAGAAACTGCATTATGTCCAGGGCTATCCGGGCTTTTCTCTCAGCTTCCTCTTGATCGTAACGCTGGGAGAAAAACTGAAGAAAATATTCGTATGACTTACGCTTTAAATCTTCTATCTCGCCGCTAAATATGCTTTTAACTGTTTCCTCAGGGAGATGCTTCTCCCTTAGGAGCATAACCGGATGCACAATGAGAGCCTTTTTGGCGGAATCCCTTATCCTCGCTAGGTCAATCTCCCTTCTGGATGATTCAGCCGGGAGGATACCTCTCAGAACCGGAACTATGACTGCGCCTTCCTCGTCAGACTCGCTGACAAGTTTTGCGGCTAAATCGGAGATTTCCTGCGGTGTTAAACCGCTGAAGTCTCTATCTACAACCTTAAACTTCCGTGGGCTATCCAGTTTTATCCGGCTTATTTTCACATCGCCATCCGGGTTAACTTCCACATAATTAAAACCCTTCTCAACGTATGCATCCTCATAACTAACGGTTTCGGTTGGTCCGCTGTAAGATAGCATCCCGCCTCTAAAGGGCACTTGCATAGGCATGTGCACATGTCCCCCGGCATAATAGTTGAAACCGTCAGGTATGAGGCTCGGCGGGGCTTCAACTGCAATTTTAGGATAAACATTAGCCAATTCCGGAATATCCAAAGCCATATGGAAGACAAATATGTTGAAGCTCTCTTTACGCGGCATAGGTCTCTTAAGCTCATAGAAGGCTGGCAGCTGCCTTTCAGCTTTATCTCTAGTCCTAAAACTTGGGATTCCGTAGACGTAGCAGTAGTCGCTTTTCCAGTAAGCATCTTCATGTCTCGGCAGATAATAAATTAGTCCAGCGCTATCTAGGGGATTAAGAATCGTCCCGGTTACAATGTTTGGAGCTGCATCGTGGGAGCCGTCCACAACAAGCGTTGGTATGTCAGCATCCCTCAATCTTCTAAAGTTTCTTATCGCTTTCTCCAGAGTTATATTTAATGGACGAGCATGATGGAATAGATCTCCAGCTATTATCATGAAATTGGGCTTTAGCTCAATAGTTTTATCAACAACCTCAGTGAAAGCTCTATCAAAATCCTCAAGTCTCTCGCTGAGATTATACTGCTCATAGCCCAAATGGATGTCGGCTACATGGACAAAACTGAAGCTGCTCAAGCTGAACCTGCACCTCTCTAAATCTCCGTATCCAACGGATTAATTAAGTTTCATTCAAAGGGAGCAAAAACCTTTATTGTAAAGTATGACAAAAAACATTAATTTAGTAATGGAAAGATAAACATGAAAATGTTTGTTTCAGAGCTGCTTAAGAAATTACCTCAGCTGCATGAAAGTTTACGTAGGCTGCATCACAGCCCATTTGTTATAGGCTTAACAAGTTTCTTATGGTTCATTTTTAGAACAGGAACGAAGCCGTCGAGGATAACCTATCCTTGCCAGAGGGCTGCATTAACAAACAGCTATATCTGGCTTACAATATATGTCATCCCGCTTCTGCATTCTATATATTGGAAATTCCTTAGAGGAATCAATTTAAAGAAGAAAGCCCTTTTAACGCTGGCTGCGCTTCTTATAATTGGAGGCTTATCGGCATTATGGGGCATATATGAAATGGCTAAGTGGAGGGAAACGCAGGAGATGGGGCTCACAATAACAGAGAAGCTGGCTAAGTTTGAGCCATCTTCAAGCATTTTCGTCGTAAATGGCACTAGAGGTGATGACGATGGAATCCTGAGATTGATTGATCTGATGGGTGAACATGGCTTACCCTTCTACAAGTCCCATGAGCATGGAAGAAATAAGGGTCCAAACGGCCTAATCGATAAGGATGACGTTGTAATAATAAAAGTAAATAGCCAATGGGATGAGAGAGGGGGAACAAACACCGATCTTGTTAAGGCGCTTATACAAGCGATACTTGAGCACCCTGACGGTTTCACCGGCGAGATAGTTGTAGCTGATAATGGGCAGGCGCAGTATGGTTCAGCCGGTTCAGGTGGAAGCTTCAGTTGGAGCAGAAATAATGCTGAAAATATCTCCCAATCAATTCAGAATGTTGTAGAATTCTTTGCCAGCAGAAATTATAGGGTTTCCGCCTATCTATGGGATAAGATCACCACGAGGCGGGTTAACGAGTATTTTGAGGGTGATTTAGAGGACGGCTACATCGTTAACGCCACTAAAAATCCTAGAACTGGAATAATGATTTCATACCCGAAATTTAAAACATCGTTTGGCACATATATAAGCTTCAAGCACGGCATATGGGACCCTGAAAGCAAAACATATCGTGGCGATAAGCTTAAGGTGATTAATTTTCCAGTATTGAAGACCCATAGCATATATGGTGTTACAGCATGCGTGAAACATTATATGGGCGTCGTCTCAGATAAGCTCACGGCTGCTTTTGGCGCTAGAGCGCATGACACCGTGGGCACCGGTGGGATGGGAACAGCGATGGTTGAGGCAAGATTCCCAACGTTAAACATAATTGATGCAGTATGGGTTAACGCTGTGCCACGTGGCGGACCAGACACGTCTTATGATGAAGCGGTCAGAGTTAATATTATAGCCGCAAGCATTGATCCCGTTGCTCTAGACTATTGGGCTGCAAAGCATATACTCCTGGAGGTGGCGAAGCGGAAAGGCTACAGAGGATTAAGTTCAATGGATCCCGACAATACTGAACGCGGATCATTCGGTTACTGGCTCAGGCTCTCAATGGAAGAGATTAAAAGAGCTGGATACCAGGCAACAGTTGATGAAGATTACATGAACATCTACATAATTCATTTAAAGCAAACTTAAATTTAGAAAATTACTTTTGCACCGGCTTTACCAAGAATCAGCGAGGAGGACATCTGTAACCCTTCCTTAGATGCCTAAAAATAATTATCCTATTCGTAGGTCAATAAATATTCATGCTTATTTAAATATTCTTTTAAATGCGCTTAATTTTAGAAATTAAGAATCAAAAGCATTTTGGCAAAAATTGTCTTTAACATTCGGATGTTGACGGATTTATGATGAAGAATCCTGTAGAATATCCTTAAATAATAAGGTTTAGTTCATTATATTCATTCCAAGAGGGCTCTAGAATGCTGATAAGCGAGATGATTCTAGAGAACTTTATGAGCTACGAGTATGCTAGGATACCTCTTAAGCCTGGAGTTAACATCATATGCGGACCAAACGGGGCTGGTAAATCATCAATTCTTCTTGGAATATCAGTTGCCCTAGGACAATCCTACACTGAGCGGGCGAAGAAACTCAGCGACCTAATAAGATGGGGGAAGGATATTGGGCGGGTAACTATTGTTCTAAATAATTCTAAGGTTAGAGGGCGCCGTCCCGTTCCTAAGATAAATAAAGATCAAATTTATTTAACCAGGGTTTTAAGGCGCGATGGTAAATACTGGTTTGAAATTGACGGCGTTGCAGCCAGCAAAGCTGACGTATTAAGGCTTCTTTCACGCTTTAACATCGACCCGGATAACATGCTCATAATAATGCATCAGGATATGGCTGAACAGTTTGTTTTGCTTTCACCACAGGAAAAACTTAAGCTTGTTGAGTCAGCTGTTGGGCTTGAGCCCTATAGAAGAAACGTTCTAGATGCGCAAAATAAATTAAGTAAGGTGATTAGCCAAGAGGAGTCGCTTAATAAGATGCTTGAATCAGCTGAGCAGACGCTTAACTACTGGCGTGAGCAATATGAGCGATACCAGGAGAAGAAGCAGCTTACGCTTAAAAGGCGCTTTTTGGAGCGTGAACTCTTATGGGCTGAGGTTGCCGAGAAGGAGGAAGAGGCAAATAAGATTCGGAAGAACATTGAGGAGAAAAAATCCATCTTAGAGAGGATTAGGGCTTCAATTAAAGATCAATCCAACCTCGTCGAGTCGATAAATAGGGAAATAGCGAGCTTAAAGGATGAATGGCGAAGAATGCTTGAGGAGAGAATTTTAATAGAGAGGGAGAGAGCCCATTACGATTCAGATATTAAAAGGGGCGAGGAAATACTTGGCAAAATGAGGAATCTCCTTGAGGAAGGCGTAAGAAGCCTTAAAGATCTCTCAAGAATTAATTCGCCGATGAATCTGGAAAACATGGAGCTGGAATCTGCGGATGCTGGAAGATTAGAAATTGCGAAGACCATTAAAGGCTTAAACGAATGGTTCAATTTATTCAGGTCGAGAATCAATGAGCTGGAGGGTTCAACCGAAGTTTCAAAGATTAAGCTTGCGGATCTGGAGATTAGGCTTCTAGATGTTAAAGACGAGATGTATAGGCTGGAGAATAAGATTGATGGGCTGATGAACAGTTTAATTGATGGAAGGGTTAATTTGGCCCTCCTTAACTATCAGGAGAATGAGCTGCTGAAGGAAATAGATTCTCTAAACGAAAGCCTAAATAATTTACTTTCAGAAATTAATGATGCAATTAAAAGAGCTGAGGAAAGGGGCTCACGAATAGCCGTCTTAAGAAGCCCCTCTGAAATCATTGATGAAACTCGGATTATAGATGGGCGTCTCTCAGCGATGGCGGATATTTCAGAAGATGTGGAGAAAATGTATGAATCATACTCGAAACTTTATTTTGAGCTAAAAGAGAAAGCGCGTATGGCCGCTGAAAACCGTGAAAAAACGTTGGAGGAGATAAGGGCTAGGATGGAATCTTGGAGAAACATAGTTAGCAACATCCTAGAGAACGTTAATAATGAGTATAGGAATATTCTTCTTCAGGTTGCGGGCGACGGCTTCGTCCGCCTAATAAACGAGAATGACATAGAAGCGGCCGGGTTAGAAATTTACGTTGGATTTAAGGGGTCGCAACCGATTCCCTTAAACATATATTCCCAAAGCGGCGGTGAAAGAAGCACTGCAACCATGGCTTTCCTACTGGCTCTTCAGAAACATATAAAATCCCCATTCAGAGCGATAGATGAATACGATGTCCACATGGATCCTAGAAATCGGGAAATAATCGCCAACCTGCTAATATCCGCTGTTGCAGGCGAAGGCTCCCAATATTTGGCTATAACCCCCAACCAGATGTTCTTTGAGAATAAGGATGTGCATATAATAATTGTACAAAACATTGAGGGCAAATCGGTGGTTAAGGAGGTTGCATGATCAGATCTATGAGCGGAAAAGGGTCAAACGTAAAGAAGGCCAGAGAAGATCTGCAGAGGATAATAGAAACATGTAAATCAGTTGAAACCAGAGGGTTAGATCCATACCTAGTTGATGTTGATGATTTAATAAAGGCTATCAAAGAGTATTTTCCAAATTGGGAGAATGTTGAGGATTTATGCTTAGACACTGAGGCTCTAAATCACATAGCCTCAATTGTTAAGATGCAGGGAGAATGGGTGAAAAATAGGGCAACAGCATTATATAGGGATCCATTCTTAATTGAAGAGAAAATTTTAAGGTTGCCTTTAGAAAGCATTGTTGAAATTTTCCTAGAGTCATGGCGTCCCATAGTGGAGTTTGAGCAGTTAACAATTAATGGTTTTAGTGAAGCTCTAAAATACTGGAGTGAGCTTCCGCCCCTAAGCGAGAGGTGGCAGAGGGTAGGCTTCACCAAAACAGATCTTCAAACAGTAACCCATGAAGATGTAATTAAAGAAGGCTTCCTTTCAAGCGAATCCTTCTTTGAGAATCTGGAGAATCTATGGCGGGAACTTAAGGAGGCAGCCTCAGTGAAGGGCAGGGTTAAATATTGGGATTTTATAGGCTCCGACACCTATGAGGAAACAGTTAAAAGGGCATATTTAACAAGTTTTCTCATAACATATGGCTATGCAATTCTGAAAATAAATCCTCTTGAGGAGGAGATTTTTATATTGCCAAATGAGAAGCCCTCTGAGGGGAAGGGCGAATCCATCTCATTCCCAATATCCATAAACTTTGAAGAGTGGATGAAATGGAAAGAAGGCAGAAAGAACTAGAGAGAAAAGCCTATTATGCATCTAAAATTAAGAAAGCTGTCCATTTGCTTTTCTATAAGAGGCATTCTATGCCTGGAGTGAAAGGTTGGGAGCTAAGGAGGGCGATCGGTTCAGATTATCCTAAAATCATAAGTCTGCTTGACAAATATTTGGAGAGACTGGATCTAACCATCAAGCCGGTCTTCGAGGAAGAGGCTAACCCGCCGGAGAAGCCAACTCTTGAACAATATGATAAGGCGAGATTCTACGTTACTCTAAGAAGCGGCTTCACATCTGGAGATTTAAAGCTAATAGGCTGGCGCATTGATGACTTGGCGGCGCTATGCGCTTCAATCGCGTATATAACATCTAAGGGTGGGAAGGTTCAAAGGAAAGACTTGGAGGATCTTTTAAAGAATAAAATACCCGATTGGCGTGTTGACATCAATCTTGATCGCTTTGTGAGATCCGGATATTTAATTGAAGATGAAAATGGGCAAATATATCTGGGTTGGAGAACAAGAGCTGAGGTTGATCAGAAAAAACTCATAGATCTATTACTCAAAACTGAGATTGAACCCTCAGTTCAAAAACAGAAGGAACAGCCTTAATCAGTTTATTTTTAGGTGGATCTGGAATTAAAGTTTTCTTAGCATGGCTGCTGCGTCGTATCTAATAATAAGGGTTCTCATGAAAATTTATTTTGGAGCACGCTTGTTCATCGATAAACTTTCAATTTTGAGCTCCATATTCCTAGCAGGACGTTAATTCATGATTTTCGTTACATGCTGGCGCGGAGTGGACATGGATCTTTCCAGCTATCCAACCTCATTAAAAACTTGGACGAAGGCTAGGGGGTTGTGATAAACTCCAACCCAGCTCTCGCGCCAAAAGGTAAGGCGGGCATCACAATCACGCGCTCCGGGAATGATATTTAATCTAATTATTTCTGTAGCAACAAAATGGTCTCTGCGAAAACATCATAATCACAAATTAAAGCTTATCTCATCTCCTATTTGGATCTCATCATGCGTGAAAGAGCAGATTGATGAGGTCGCTAGTTCTAGTAAAGTCGGGTATTATTAAGTCTGCTCCCGCATTTATTAGCCTAAACCTTTTATGAGGGTTCAGCCCATATCTTCTTACTTCGTCGCTTGCGACGCCAAGCGCTATTGCACCTCTCGATTTAGCGTTTCTAATCTCGACTGGCCCATCCCCTACAACGAGCAGCTCATTTCCGCGGAGATCGTTCTCGTCAAGGATCTTTTGGATGATCCTTTCCTTGGTATGCGCCTCGGTGTGGTCTAGGGCTCCGTAGATTCCGCCCTTAAAGTACTGGGTGATTCTTAGGGCTGAGGCTTCCCGTAAGACGTGCTCATGATCTGTTCCGCTGGCCAGGTACATTGTTACGCCGTGTTTGCATAATTCCTCGAGAAAATTTCTGGATCCCATGATCATCAGGTCATCCGGGTTTAACATGCCGCTTCTCAGCTTTTTCAGCCTCTGTTCGACGAGGAGGAGCATCCTTTGGTTGTATATTTGCTTATACTCGTATGGGCTTTTAGGGTTCTTGGCTATGCCGTATCTCCGAACAGCCTCAGCTAGCCACTCCATCTGCTTTATTGTTAGAATCCCAGTGGAATAATCAACATAATCTCGAACTTCCTTCTCGATTTCGGGTGTCGGGGGGTTACCTTCACAGATCATCTCAATCATAAGCGGGATCATTACGTCCTCCCATCCCTGCCGGATCACGGAGATCGTACCGTCGAAATCTATCAGCGCATATTTAATCCGTCCAACCTTTGACCTGACCTCGAGATTTAAAATCTCAATCCATGGGTTCATGGCCACTCATCCATCCTCGCCACTCCATCAAACTTTTCTAAAATCTCTTTCGGAGAAGCCGTTCCGGTTATATTCAGCTTCTTGATGACGATGCTTGCGGCCAAGTTAGCTATTATACCTGCCTCCAATGGGCTTGCTCCCCCAGCTAAGCATGCTCCTATTGCCGCTATGAATGTGTCTCCGGCTCCCACCGGATCAATCGGCGGCTCAGTCGGCGCGGCGGGAAGATGGTGATGGTCAGACTCCGTGATTAAGAGTGCTCCCCTCTCGCTTAGTGTAATGTAAATTGGGCGCCCAGCTATCTTCTGCATCTTCCTCCCTATATCTATTAGTTCATCCATTCCGACCTCTAACGGTTTCCTTGGGGGGCACATGGCTTTTATGGCTTCTATTCTATTCGGCTTTAAAACCATATTCCTAAATAAGCCTATCCGCTCTCTAGAGTCAGCCACGAAAACCTTTTCAGGGTTTTTCTCAGCGAGATGAATGAGGCTTTCACGAATATTGTCGGTTATCACTCCGTTGCTGGCCATCTGGTCCTCCACAATTACAGCATCAACTTCAGGAATTATGGACTGAACATTCTTAATAAGTCGGCTTTCAATTTTTTCTGATAACGAATTATGATTTATGAAGTCAAGTCTCGAATCTTCCTGCTGGGAGTCCCATCCGCAAAGAATCGGTTTTATATAGGTTGAAGTGACCCTATCAGGCGATGATATTATATAATCGGAAATTATTCCGCTCTCCCTAAGTTTCTCCTTCAAGATCTGGCCGCGCCAATCCTCCCCTAAAACTGTAACTGCAAATACATTCTCTACGCCTAAATCCTTCACGTTGCAGCATATGTTCCCTGAAGCGCCGGGTGAATAGGTTTCTTTCACTATTGGACGGGTGTAACGCGGGGTTTCGCGGGATAACTCCGAACGGGTCATATCCGCGTACCAGTAGACGTCCAGAGCGAAGTCCCCTATAACCATGACGCTGAGATTCCTAAGAGAGCTAAGAATCTCTAGGAGTCTGGAGCGTTTCAGCCCTTCCATCATTTATTCCTCTCCAACAGTGAGGCTTCAAGCATTTCGCATAAAGCATGATATATTATTGTGTGAAGTTCCTGAACACGACTGGTCTCGACGGCCGGAGCCTTCACCGTGATGTCCGCTATCTTAGCGATCTTCCCGCCTTCCCTCCCCGTTAGGGCGATTACGGTTAGCCCGAGAGCTTTAGCCGTAACAGCTGCGTAAAATACGTTCTCAGCATTTCCACTTGTGCTTATGCCCAGAAGAACATCACCCTGCCTTGCTAAGACATATAGCTCCTGAGCATAACCCATGTTTCTTGTGGGGTTATCATTTTCAACAGCGCTGGAGAGGGAGTGATTTGCCCCGAGAACTATGACGCGAAGCCCCTCCTCCAAACTCTCCACGATAAGATCGCCTTGTGGAAGATCCTTAAACCATTTCCTTTTGTATGCTGGGATAGGTCTCTTCCTCTTAAATGACTTAGTTAGTTCCGCTGATATATGGAAGGCATCAGCGAAGCTTCCGCCATTACCGCATATAAAGAGAGTTCCGCCTACTTCGAAGCAATGATTTATAGTCCGGTAGGCTTTGATTATGTCTTCAATTATGCAGTTGAGTTCAGGGTTTCTCTTTACAAAGTCATCGATTATTTCCTTAATGGATGGATATATCTGAATGATCTCTCCGATCCGCGCCTGCAGCGGCTGAGTTTTCACGCTTCTATCTGATGGCGGCTCAAGGGTGATGGATAATTCTTCAAGTCTGCGTAGGATCATGCGGTGTAGATTCGGAATCGTTACGATATGATCTCCCGTTATGTGGAAACCTTTTCCTCCCATTGATGGAGGCCTTATAACGATGTTCTTTAGGGGACGATAGTAATAGTCAGGATCATCTTTGCCTCTCGGCCGCCTATAGTCCACTATTGGCTTCAAGTCAAAGTTTGCTGTTGTAAACTTCTCAACCTTGTATCCTAAATTTCTTGCGATGGAAAGAGCTTTAAGAAAGACTTCAGGCCCAATCACCGCTGATCCAAAGTTTAGGAAAACCCCGCCTTCAAGATTACATACAGTAGTCACATATTTTTTAAAGTCTCTTCCAGAAGCCTCACCTAAAACAGCGAAGTTGCATCTTGGATGCTGATGGATTATATCAGTGCCTAAAGCCACATGGACCGTGAATGGTATTCCAAACCTATACGCATTATATAGGACGCTATATTCTCTAAATTTGAACCGCTCATCCTCCGCGATCATCTTCCCAAGCGATTCACCATATCCCAAGCCTTCGCGTACGCCCCGCTGCACAGCCAGATTCATTAAGAGCCCCGTCTCCTCAGCCATACCAAAGGTTCCGTCCTCTATACTTGTGGCTACATCCTCACTTGTCTCCCCTATAAGGGCGATCTCAAAATCGTGGATCGCCACGGCTCCGTTCGAGGCTACATGAGTTATTATACCCCGCTTCATAAGGTCGATTATGATTGGGGATAAGCCGCATTTTATCACGTGAGCACCCATCATCCACAAAACTGGACGCCCCCTCACTCTGGCATCCACTATTCTCTCGGCAACCTCACGCAAATCTGAACTTTCAAAGGGCGGAGGAGGAGCCTCAGGACCAATTAAATCTTTCAATGTAACTAAGTTCTTTCTCTGAGAAATCGGGTAAGTTTTAATCTTTGAAAAATCCACTAAGGGCCCATCATAACCCATTTTCAAATCGCCCAACATCTATATCGAGAGATTAAATTTAAATTTTCACCTTTTTGATGAGCGTATCTTAAGTGCGCTGAAGGATGGGGAGTCTATAGAGGTTTTCGTCAGTTCTAGCGGAGTCAGTTTTCTCGCGCGGCATGCGAAAGGTTGAAATTTGGCTAAAAACGGAAAGAGGGAAAATTCTGGCAATTTATAGGATTAAGCCAAAAAGCAGAAAATTAAATCTTTTTCCTAAAATGCGGAGGGGAAAATTCAATCATGTCTTACTATAACT
>CAYPJR010000028.1:0-11611 GCA_964411115.1 uncultured Candidatus Bathyarchaeia archaeon
AGGGTCCAGCATGTCATCTAGGTGAGGAAACATGTTTTCACAATAGGCTGAAAAAATGATTCTAATTTAAAGTGGGGTTCCCGCTTCTGCTTCTATTAATTGCGCCAATAAGCTTGCAGAAGTGGCATGGTGAACCTTTCAGAGAGGTTGGCATTCCGCAAATAGTACATTCGTAAAGTTTGATTTCTGAACCTTTAGATGCAGCCTCAAGCATGGGAAGTATTCTTTTGAAATGCGACCGCATAAATGAATGCATGAATGTGGGAATCTTCTCAGTTATCATATTGAGCAGCTCCTTTCTCCTCTGCATTCTTGAGCCGCCTGAAAATTGACAGCTAAGAGTTCTAACTGGCAGATTTCTATACCCAGCATATAATAGGCACTCCATGTCAGTTAAGCCTATTAAAGGCTTAATTTTCGGCACAAACTTCGGATGGATTCTTGGCAGAAAAGGTTTTATTCTTAAAAGAGATTCAACGTTCCCCTCTAAATAAAAATTAAAGAGGACTTCAACAGTATCATTAAGGTTATGCCCAGTTGCAATCTTAGTTAGCCCCATATCATAGGCTATTTTATTGAATAGGTAGCGCTTTATTGTTCCGCATGCTGAGCAGATTTTTCTGCCATAAATCGTTGATTTAAAATCGCCTATTTTAAGGCCTAGTTCCTTCTCTAAACTGTAGACGATGAGCTCCCTATCAATCATCTTTGCGAGCTCATTAACTTTATGCAGGCAATGCGCTGAATAGTCAGGTATAGCTAAATCTATATATATTAAAGAAATGTCGATTTTATCAAATAGGCTGCTTAAAATGTACGCTAGGGTTGAACTGTCTTTTCCACCTGATACTGCAACACCAACCTTATCATTTTTGGAGAGCATCTTGTACGCATCAATAGTATGTTTAACTCTTCTCTCAGTTAAGAGTAGAAAGCAATCCGCGCAGAGATTTAGATCGGAATGCGGTAAGTAAACCTCAGCCTTCCTATTTTTGCATCTCTTACATTTGCCCGCCATTAAAGCGCCTCCTCATAGGAAAATTAAAACTTATAGGTTGAATCCATAAACATTTTCCACCTCTACGAGATTTTCAGAATTATCGGCACCTCCGCAGCGCACGCCACCTAATTAATCTATTATAGATTTAATGTTGCTTAAGGATTAATTTACGCATTATTCAATTTTTGAGCGGTTATGCCTAAAAAGGAAGGCCAGGCTTAACCATGATATGCTGATATGGACGTTGACGTCGGCGTAGGCTGTGAAAGCAAGAAATGGGAGGCTGATTCCTCTAAATTTTATGCATGCTGATTCTTATTTTTCTATTAACTATTTGCCCAATTATAATCTGTCCGCTTACAAGCGGTTGCCAATTTTCTTCAAGATTCGTTTTCTCAGATGAGACCACCAGTTTTTCGGGGCTATGAATATATGTCATTTGCATTGCTGGTTGATCACCATAGCATAGGGATGATGCCCGCCCGTCTTTTTTCTCATCATACTTGCAATATGCATAGAGTTTTTCGCCGTCGCTAAATATGATGTTTAAGCCGATGAAGGGTCTTTCCTTATCGGGATGTTTATCTCTGTTTTCCAACCAGACTCTGAATAGATCCCTTTGGAAGTTTCTTAGTGCTTCCAAAACGCTTCTCCCTTGAAAGATTTCCTTTATTATGTACCAGAAGTAGATTTCACTATCATTTAAACCCCTTATATTGAGCTGCCAATCACCTAGAAGAGCTGCCATCTCATCCGGCAGATTTATCACCCCATTATGTGCGAAGACATAATTTTTATAGCTGAATGGCTGAGAGTTCTCGATTGAAAGCAGTTTCTCCTTTGGTAAGCCTCTTGGGTTACTCGCTCTCCTTATATGCGCAACTATAATGTTCGAATTGATATTCTCCACAGTAGACCTAAATCTTTCATGCTCCTCGAAAATTGACTTTTCACTTTTTATCGTCTTTAATGAACCATTAATATAGAAACCGACGCCCCATCCGTCGCCTTGAGGCCTTCTTGGATCAGCTTTGCTTTGAGCATAAAGCGAGCATGGATCATCCATAAGATATTTTGAGGCGTTGGATGGCTTAACCGAGATCATGCCGAAAAGGCGGCACATCGCTCATCATCCTCCTATGGGGTTAGTAATAGATAGGATATAGAGCAGCGCATTATTGAATTAAATTTTTTGCTCAGCCTAAGATGTTCCTATCGCTGGCATAAAATAATACTATGTAGCAAAATTTAAGTTATAAAAGGGCTAAAAGGTTAACCGAAAACATCAATAGGCGGAATATAGATTGTGGAGAATAAATGATAAAGAGTATTTTGAGGCTCCAGGAATCGCCGTAATAGTTTTTCAGAATTTCTATCCTGAGGGGAAGCAGGGAGGCATAGAAATAATTCAGCATGGCGAGAGAGTGGCAACGAATGGAGATTTAAGGCTTGAGCCGGCCCCTGGGCAGTGGGCTGAACTGCCTAAATTTATAAGAAGAGAGGTCCGCCCGGAGGAGAAAGCGATCAGGGTTTCAATGTCCTACCGGAAGAACGACTTAAATTATACAATAAAAGTTAGCGCTGAAGATGACTCAATTATCGTCACCGTTGATTTAGATAAACCCCTAGAAGAAAGATTGCGTGATAAAGTAGGATTGAACTTAGAGATATTTCCAGCCGCATACTTTGGGAAAACATACCATTTAGGGGGAGAATTTGGAGTTTTTCCGAGACAAGCAAATGGCCCCATGATTAAAGATCCTGAGGGAGGGTTGAAGCCGGTTCCGCTTGCTTCTGGGAAAAAATTGGTTATAGCGCCGGAGGATCCATTACGCAAAATCATTATTGAAATGCTGGACGACGGGGACATACAGCTTATAGATGGAAGGAACACGGCTCAGAACGGTTGGTTTGTTGTTAGATCTCTGTTACCGACGGGAAAGATTCGTGAAGCCGTTAAATGGAAGATAACGATTAATAGCGTTCCATATTGGAGACGTAAGCCAATCATTGGAATATCGCAGGTTGGCTACCATCCACGCCAAGCAAAGAAGGCTGTAATAGAGATTGACCCCAGGATTGGGGAGATCGAGGAAGCTGTGCTCCTCAGAATAGATCCGGAGAAGGGTCCGGTGGAAATCTATTCCTCTCGCCCAGAGAAATGGGGGAGATTTCTATATTACGCATATGCCATCTTCGATTTTACGCATGTACGTGAGCCGGGCATGTATATAATCCGCTACGGTTCCGAATTAACTCCGCCATTTCCCATATCATCAAGCGTCTATAAAGAGGTTTGGCGCCCAACTCTTGAAACATATTTTCCCGTTCAGATGTGCCATGTAAAAGTTAAGGATTGCTACCGCGTCTGGCATGGGGCTTGCCATCTAGACGATGCCCTTCAGGCTCCGCCGGGGCACATACATTTTGACGGTTACATTCAAGGTTCGGAGACAGAGACGCCTTACTCGGCTAATCAGCATGTTCCCTACTTAAACATGGGCGGATGGCATGATGCTGGAGATTACGACTTGGCAACTGGATCTCAGGCTCAAACAACCTTCCTGCTGGCTTTGGCATATGAAGAATTTAACGTAAATACTGATCAAACAACCGTGAAGAGGGATGAACGTTTAGTTATTCTTCATACTCCGGACGGTGTGCCGGATATTGTGCAGCAAGTAGCCCATGGAGTTGAATACTTGCTCTCAGGTTACCGTGCTGCGGGACATAGCTTCTCCGGCGTGATTGAAAGAAGCCTTGAGCAATATGTACATTTAGGGGACGCTGCAACAATAACGGATAACAGAATATATGATCCCACGCTTGCTCCCAATCAGGTTTCGGGCGAGAGATCGGGATGTTTAGACGATAGATGGGTGTTTACAAGCTGGGATACATCGCTTGAATATAAAGTTGCAGCGGCGCTTGCTGCCGCCAGCAGAGCCCTACGTGGATATGAGGATGATCTATCACGTGAGTCGCTGGAAACAGCCATTAAAATATGGGAGTATGAGCAAACGCATCCAGCGGCTAAGCAGCCAAGCGCCTATGTGCCTATGGAACCGGAGGTTCAGGAAATCTTAGCGGCGGTTGAGCTGCTTATAACTACGCATGAAGAGCGCTTTCGCCAGCATTTAGTCAAAATGTTGCCGGTGATAAAAGAGAAGATCCATCGGGTTGGCTGGGCTGTTGCAAGAGCGCTTCCCTATATAGAAGATGAAGACTTTAAGAGATCCTTCAAGGAGAAGATTGCGGAGCTCCAAAACAAGGTTTCACGCCATCTCTCCGAAAATCCATATCACGTACCCTTTAGGCCGATGATATGGGGGATAGGTTGGGATGCGCTTTACTTTGCCGTTGAGCAATACTATATTAAAAGGGTCTTTCCGGAACTTGTCGATGAAGAAAACATTCTATCAGTTATTAATTATATACATGGATGCCACCCAGCCTCAGATGTCTCATTAGTATCCGGCGTTGGAGCTCATTCTCTAACAGTCGCATATGGGTTTAACAGAGCGGATTGGTCCTATATTCCAGGCGCTGTAGCCTCAGGAACAGCCTTGATCCGCCCTGAATTTCCAGAACTTAAAGATAACTTTCCATTTATATGGCAGCAAAGCGAGAATGTAATAGGTGGAAGCGCTGCATATATCTTCTGCGTGCTGGCAGCAAACAAAATATTAGAAGAACCTTCCAGAAATTGTTTCGCCGAACCTAAAAAAGAAAATGTCTGAAAACCCAAAAATGCTGACGCCGAATGCAAGATCAACTTTCCGAGCATGAAAATCTTTTCCACAAACCCGGCAAGTTCTACAAACCCTTAGGATTAATCTGCAAAAAGCACGTATGCAAATAAGCTTTGTAGATATCGATCCCCACCATCCATAAGTGGCATGGGTTTCTTAAAGGTGATTTTATAAATATTTTTGCTTTCTAAACTTAAAATGGCGATTCATCCCGCGTTTGAAAGACGCGGTCTTTCCCGCGAGCATAGTAAAGGTGATCTTAGCAGCATGAGGTGTGCGCCGGTTTCTGCTTATAACGATGTTTATGTTCTTGCTTCAGCCTTTTCATTTTCATTCATTAAATTTGGTTTTCAGATATCACCTGAAGCTCCAAGAGAAGTTTACTTACGATGTTTAAGACATATTTAGCATCCAGCAATGCTTCTTCCGCATCATCTTTATCGAAGATGTCGCTTGGCGCTTTGCCTGAGGGTTCAATACCGTATAGGCTTGGCGCTCTCTTATCCGCCAGGTCTCTGGAGATCTCGCCGAGCCTATCGATCTCTCTCCTGAACCATTCGGGAAATCTGTTTTTATTGGCCCTAAGAATCCTGCTCATGTCATGCTCTTTAGGATACTCTACGCCTAGAGCTCTTAGGGCTGATTTCAAAGAGAGCTCAACGCATTCCTGGCTATATCTAACTACGTCGGGGTAGGATTTATCCGAATATGCGAGCTCGGCGCTTTTAATCCTATTTCTCGCTCTTTTAAAGTAGTCTTCAGCCAGCTTTGCCATGTTCATAGATCCATCTTCCTAACTGTTTCAGCATCAGAGCCTAAGATCCAATACCAGCTTCCATTAGGCTCCTCAAATCTTTTCGCCCCTATTTTCTCAAGATTCTTCGCAACTTCCAATATTTTTCTAGACATCGTCTTATTTTTGTCATAAATAATTATGCAGTTCCTGGTTAGGTCAAGGTAGAACGGATGCGTTACACCGGCTTCCTTAATATCCATTAGCAGTATATCGAGGTCCGCATATATGCCCTTATCCTTCCAAGTGTTAATTATGAGTTTATCCATTAGATTTGAGGATACAACCTCGCGGATAATGCCCGTTCTATCACTATATTTTTCAGGCAGGTTCCTCGCTACGACCAGCAAGTCTATGTCGCTTTCAGGTTTAGCCTTTCCCGCGGATAATGAGCCGAACAACACTATGGACTCCAAATTGGATCCTAATGTCTCAAACAGTCTAGCCACCGCCAGTTCGAGTATGGGCAGTCTATCTTTATATTTAACCTTGCTCCTCCAAGCGTAGCCTGAGGCCTCCATTAAGGCTATAAGCGGATGTATAACCCTATATACGCCTCTCCCAACCCTATCTACCCAACCATATGAATACATTTTATGCAAGAATAGCGTTGCCTTCTCAGAGTTTAAAGCCAAACGGGCCTCTTCAGTTGTAAAAGGGAGGAGGCTGAATGATGAGAGGAGCTGGAAGTATTTTGCTGCTAACCAGTTAGGCAGAGCCCTTGCCATAAAAATAATTAAGTTAGTTGGAACTATTATAAATTTTTACCTAATAGTTAATTATTACCTAATTGGGAAACCTTTCTCACTGCTTTCTTAATTTCTCTTATACTTTTATGATCGATTGATGCGGAGCATCTAAAGCCCTTGATATGCAAGTATAATACTTGTATATCAGCAATTAGCGTTTTTCAGTTTATTTTTTAAACATAAAGTATTTAAATAGTTTATGTTATTAGATACATCTCAACAACGTAGTGAGCAATATGAGCGGTGAGACTGAAGCCATAGAGGAGAAAAGAAGATTGATTGAGGAGCAGGAGCAGATACTGAAGATTAGGATGGGGAAGATTAAGCATAAGATCGCTGTTATAAGCGGTAAGGGCGGTGTTGGCAAAAGCACTGTGACAGTGAACCTTGCGATGGCTTTTGCACTGCACGGTTACAGAGTTGGCATTCTAGATGCCGATATTCATGGCCCAAGCGTTCCTAAAATGCTTGGGTTAAGCGGAAAGAGACTTGAGGTCGGTCCGCCAGGTATTTTTCCAGCCATAGGGCCACTTGGGATTAGGGTTGTCTCAATGGATTTTCTCTTACCAGATGAGAATACGCCTGTTATCTGGCGTGGACCTTTAAAGATGACTGCTATACGTCAGTTTTTGTCGGATATTGTTTGGGGCAATCTTGACCTATTATTAATAGATTTACCTCCTGGAACTGGAGATGAAGCCTTAAGCGTAGCGCAACTGCTGCCGGAAATGGACGGCGTTATTATTGTCACGATCCCATCCGAGGTTTCTCAAATAGTTGTTAAGAAGGCCGTCATGTTCGCTAAAAGGCTTGGGCTGCCGATTATAGGCGTAATTGAAAATATGAGCGGATTCATATGTCCAAACTGTGGAGCGAAAATCGGTATATTCCAATCCGGTGGTGGAAAGAAAATATCTGACGACCTTAATATACCATTTTTAGGAAGCATTCCAATAGATCAGAAAATATGCGAGGGGTCAGATAAAGGCATGCCATTCATCGTCGAACATGAGGATTCGCAGGCATCAAAAGCATTCATGGAAATAGTCCAGAAAATCGAAGAGTTCCTGAAGCATGAAGCAGATCAAAATCCCCCAGACGGCTAGGGAAGAAAGATACGCGTACAATGGTTAGCCCCTAACAACATTAAGCACGCATAGAATCTTGGCTCTCCCGATCAAGATTATGGGCGATTTCCCTCTCGGTTAACCCGCCTATCTTAATTTTTCCAGCCTAAAATTTTTCTTAATTTTTCTCAAGTTTGAACAAGCATCATATCATCCGCTTTTCAACTTCACATATATGGCGTATTTTAACCGGTTAATTTTTACTTTCTTTGCGTTTTTTCATAATTGAATATCAAAATCTTCTATCACTTTAGGTCCATGGCGATATTTATCTATAGATCAATAGCATGAATCTAGAACACATAGAGATTCTTCATAACTCATTTTATCGTTTACGCTCAACCATTAACTGAGCAACAAATAATTGTGGGTCTAAATATATGCGTAAGGATGATTCCACGCTGATTTTATGCATTACAGTATTATGCTCATTGGCAGTATTCACGATCCATCCCAATCCAGTTTACGGCTTGATGAGCAGTAGACCTTATGAAATGTTAATAATTGGCCCTGAATTATACATGGATGAAATGCAGAGATTCATCGAGTTTAAAATGAGCCGAGGAATATGCGCCCGCTATTTTTCAACCGAGTTTATTAATATAAGTCTTCAAGGACCAGATATGATTTGGAAGATCCATGAGTTCGTTGCATGCGAGTATAAGCGGTCGGGGATCAAATATCTAATATTAGTTGGAACCTATGATCATGTTCCCACCAACTACGTTTATTCTCCAAGCAGCGAGTTCAGCGTCGCCGACTTCAACTACAAGCCAACCGACTGGTATTATGGCGTGCCAGACTGGGAGGACTCTGAAGTAGGATTGCTAGGGGGCAATATCCCTAAGATCGCTGTAGGGCGGCTGCCCGTGAAAAGCGAGGAGGAGCTGAATCAACTTATTTCTAAAATAATCATGGTGGAAAAAGATTTTAAAAGTGAGACGCTTCTTATTCTTGACGGCTTAAACGGCGCTCTTAGCTCTTTCCTGAATTTATTCAGCGCTCATCATTACGTATCCGGCGATGATTTAACAATTTCAATGTTGAATCGCATATTATCAGCTGAAGAGGTTAGCCACATAATGAGTTATACGCATGGAAGCCCAAACGCTCTTTGGATGAGAACATCAGAGGGCAAATGGAAAACGCTGGTGACATATGCAGATGCAGGAACCATAAATAAGACATACGGTGTTCACTATTTAATCGCATGCTTCGCCGGAGCCCTAGACCTTGGAAATGAGAGCTTAGCCCGCGCGCTCATAACTTCACCTTCCGGTCCAATAGTCGTCATAGCCAGCTCACGGGTTGAAGTTTTTGATATTCAAATCTCCTCAAAATTCTGGGAGAACCTCTCTAAGAATGGGGACATCGGGATGTCATTTCTTGAATCTTTACAGTCGTATCTACACGATCAAACAGTTTTCTCGTCAGAGGAACCGAGGTTCCAAAAATATAATCTCTATTTAACCAAAGTCATCTATGGGGATATTTCCTGGAGGATTACTAGAAACGCGGAAGAAAATCAACCTACCTATTACACATATTACACCGAACCAGATTTACGCCTAGAGACCTCTCTTAACATTGAAGCGCCATCTTTAGGTGAGATTGATGAAAAAATCATTATTTTCTCATCAATATTTCTGCTTGCCCTCTCAATGCTTTACTACTTTTTAGTTAAATACAAGCAGAGTTGCTCCAATCACCAATATGCGAGAGTCGCTGCCAAAAGAGTATTTGTATCAAAATGAGCGAGTTTTCATGCTAGTAAAACCAAAAAAGAGGATTTTAAAATCCCTTAAGACTGTTCCTTCTAATGTTGAAGTTTTCTCACGATGATCATGGTTGTAAGAGCAAACATCACAGCCTCAATAATCAGGAAGATCACCGCCCAGTTGGTGAAGTCGAGCAGCTCATTTATGTTTATGCCGTATCTTGTTGCTACAATAATGCTTACTACCGCGGCAACCAGCAACGCGACAGCTGAGACAATTATACCGGATGCGGCTGAGCGTCTCCTAGCTGAGACGGCGCAGAGAAGCATCGATATTAGCCCAGCAATTATTGAATACGGAATTGATTCCGCCACCGGATTGACCTTGAAGAATATAACGTTCAGATTCATCGGCGAAAGCATTGTGAGTGATATTGTCCGACTTACTGCTTGCAGATGCCCCGTCCACTCCTTGAAGATCGCCCATTCCCCATGTCCTATCTTGTTCGGTGTGGAAGCGGTTAATGCTAAATTGGCGCCTTTCTTAAACCACTCTTGAATTGAAGAAGACGGCGTTAGCTCGCGCATGAGTGAGGAACCAGATGAAATAGTGATCGTTGAAATGAATGGATCGCTTACTCCGACAGCATTTACGCTTAGAAGGTACTCGGCATCGTAGAGTACCGCGACATCATGAGGTTTCTTAACTACAAAAGACATGTTTTCGTTATGCGTGAATAACTCACCGTCTAGGATCCAGCCTACAAACGTGTACCTGATTCCCTCGGATCCTGGAACAATAGTTGGCGCCGGACCAACCTCTACGCGTTCGCCAACTGGATAATACATGCCAAATACGTCCATGTCGGGTGGAAGGATCTCCGGCACGCCGGGAACCCGAAGAACATACTTATTTGGTAGGGTTGTGTTGAACGTTAACAGGTACTGTGTTTCCCATAAGGCGACGACAGCTGATGGTTTAATCATTATAATTGCTCCTTTAGGTTCAAATATGCTCACGTCACCATGCCACTTAAGGAAGACTCTGATGGTTCTATTTCCATGGTCCACTGGCGTTGTTACACCAAAACTTGCTTTTGAGTTAAATGGGTACCAGCCGCTTCCATAGGGATCGCCGTATTGGCTAATGACCGAGAGGTAGTAGAATGTTTGATAGTTTCCAGCGACGTTTGCTGGTTCCGTAACCCTTAATGGTGAAGATGGCCCAGTGATATTTTTAAGCCTAAATTGCTTGCCGCTGATGCTGCTCGAAACATTTTCTTCATACACGTAATTAATTAGGCTACCATAATCAACCCACATGATCAGCGGTAGGTCCTCAAGCCTCTTCGCTGAGCCGTTAACAGTTAAAATCGCTTCATTAACTGATTGGTCTAACCCTGTCTGGTTGAAAATCACTCTATATTGAATCACATAGTGGGATATTATTGTATGAGAGGTATTGGCGTGGACAGATATTATGTTACTCTCGAATCTTTCTCCATCCACCTCCCAATAGTCAAACCTATAGCGTACATCACTCGTTTCCTCTCCGCTTGGAAGATATTCAGGCGCCTCAAAAGTTATTGTTGTACAATTTTCATACCAACCTTCCCCAGGTATTGATCCAGCCTCCTCCGGAGTAACCTCAACATTTATGAACCACTGAACAACCCAATTCGCCACGGCGGTTTTAGGAGCGTTCATCACGATCGGATCGCTTATCAAATTATTTCCAGAGGCATCGCCTGACCAACCAACAAAGACAGCGCGCATCCCAGAGGTAAGATTCACTATTCCAGTAGCTAAACTCGCATATACCTCATCATCAGCGTTATACCAACCCTCGCCGCCTGGCGTATCATACGGCGAGATAACCGTTAGATAATACTGCGTCTTATATGTAGCATTCACCGATCCGCCTCCGCTTGGAACATTTATTGAGCCGCTCTTAGCCGTTGACATGCCGCTCGTTGAAACCCAGGCGTAGCACTTTCCGTTTGTTAATGAGGCTATCGGATCCTTCCACTCAAAGCTGTGTGATGAACCGACGGACCATGTGAAGGACTTGGGCAGATCGCTTAGGTAGTAGTTTGCGCCGTCAACGACTAGCACAACCGTGCTAGATGAAATATCCGTTCCTAATCCATTAACTGAGAAAGTCACGGTTGCAGTTTGCGGCGGCGGTGGCGGGGAAGACGTGAAGTATGCTGTTAAGGCGCGGGGCGAATTCATAGTGAAGGTGAGCGTGCTGCTTGTATAGGTTGCGCCGTCAAGATCCCAGTGATCGAAGACGTAGCCGGATGCGGAGTTCACTGTTGCAGCTACAGAGGTCCCAGCATCGTACCAGCCGTCTGAGCTTGAAGGATTAAGCGATATGCTTCCAGCTCTGGATGGGCTAACTGATGTTGTAAGTTGATACTGCGTCTTATATGTAGCATTCACCGATCCTCCTTCTGCCGGAATGGTAATC
>CAYPJR010000028.1:11711-16109 GCA_964411115.1 uncultured Candidatus Bathyarchaeia archaeon
ATACTGCGTCTTATATGTAGCATTCACCGATCCTCCTTCTGCCGGAATGGTAATCGCGTCGCTTTTAGCTGTTGACAGCCCATTTGTTGAAACCCAAAGATAGCGCTTTCCGGATCCAGCGCTTATGGGTTCGCTCCATGAAAATGAATGTGAAGAGTCGACGTTCCACGTGAAGCTCTTAGGCAGATCTGCATATGTGTAGTTTACGCCGTCAACCGTTAAGACAGTCCCAGAAGCGTCTAAGATCATTCCGTTAACCGAGAACGTTACTGCCGCGATCCGCTGGAGCCTCATGGTTATTGAGCCTGAGCCGCTGACAGTTGCGGTCGTCGAGTTTGACGTTGGTGATGAGACGCTTATGCTTCCATTTGTCTCCCACTGCTTAAACCTATATCCAGTTGGAATATTCCCCGTAGAGAGTGAGTATGGATCTGCGGTTACGCTTGTTGAGCCGCCATGCGAATGGCTTGAACCTGCGAAGACAAGAGTTGCGCCGCTCACAGCATTTCCAGCATCGTCATAAATATAGAAATTGACAATATAAATGGTTGCAGTAACCGTAAGCGTGTACGCTGTTGTCTTAGTTATACCTCCGCCGGATCCAGCTATTATTATTGTGTATGTGTCTGTGGGCGTCGACTTTGATGTTGAGATAGTCATCGCTGAGTTGGCAGTCGTTGAGCTTGGGCTTATGGTTACGTTGCTTGGGTTGAAGGAGGATGATGCGTTCGGTGGAACCTCTGAGGCTGAGAGACTTATGCTCTTCGATGAGCAGCCTCCTGTAAGCGTCACGGTAACCGTTGCGGTAACGCTTTCTCCTGCGACTATAGACCCGTTGCTGGGTGAAACAGATATTAAAAATGTGTAGAAGTAAGCGGTTTCATTTATCGGCGCGTTAATTGTTATTGAGGCGAAGGCGGACGTGCCCGAATATGAGCCTGTTCCTAAGCCGACCCATTGGTCGAAGGCCCAGCCTGAAGCTGGCGTCGCATTTATCTGAACGCTTGAGCCGTGATCGTACCAACCACTGCTTGGGGAGACGGATCCGCCACTGCTTGGGCTAGCTTGTATTGTGAGGTAATACTGGCGCTTGACGTAGGCATTTAGTGTAGTGTCGCCAGTTACGTTTATTGTCCTTGGATTATCTGTTGAGCCATCGCTCCAGTTTAGGAACAGGAAGCGGACATTGTAGCCCGTAGGCGTAAGTATTTCAACCGTGTGAGAGCCGTAGCTCACTTGAACCTGAACCTTTCCGCTAGTGTCGGTTTTATATTCTGTTCCGTCAACCCTGATGGGATAGTCTTGGACGTAACCACCAACACTCTGGTCGTTGACGTAAACGGTCAAAACATATGTTGCGCCGCTGAACACTACGGTCAGATTGTGCGGAGAGTTCATAGTCACATTTATTGGGTTGCTTGAGCCAGCGTTTGAGTGATCGAGCTCCCAGTGGTCGAAGATATAGTCTGAGACAGGCACTGCAGTTGCGGTAACAAATGTTCCAGAATCATACCAGCCGTCAGAGCTCTGCGGATTAAGCGTTATGCTTCCGGCTCCCAAGGGATGGACCGAGAGAGTAAGTTGATACTGGCTTTTATATTCTCCAATTATTAGTTTCGATCCATCCGCGATTAGCGGCGAGGATGCATTTACAGATTTTAATATGAAACGTTTACCTTCAACCGTACTTGAAATATTAGTGGAATATGAAAATACTATTATTTCACCTTCATCAACCAGCATGCTGAAGGGTAACTCGTATATATCTGTGCCATTAACGGTGAGAAGCGCTGAGCTGCCATCTATGGTGCCATCCAACCCCTGCTGATCGAAAGTTATATTATACTGCCTTATTTTTCGGACCTCAAGTTGGGTTGTGGCTGTCACTGTCCGATTATGCTCGCATGAACCTGATACAGTTGCAGTGTTCTTTAGCGGGTCTGGATCTTCATCCTTAACTTCGTATGTTGCACTGAAAATCCAGAACTCATCTGGATCCAGCCAGCCATCATTATCTATGTCGCCGCTTACATAACTGCCATTCATACCTAAATTGTCTACAACGATTATATTCTTAAGCGGCTCATTGCCAGGATTTGTGATATTATATATGTAGGTTATAACATCTCCCGCATGAACATTGGTCTTATCAGCAGATTTTTTAATAGCAATGGCTGGACGGAGTATAGTAACAGCCCATGAAGCCTCATTATTTTCCTCATCAGGGTCATAGGTATCGCTTGTAATACTCGCTATGCTAATTAATTGATCTGGATCATCACCTTTTACATGGTATTCTATTGTGAAGAGTTTAGAGGTGTACGCTGCTAAATATTCGGGTCCATAAATTTCGCCAAGCAAAGAATCTTTAACAGTAACGTTTTCCGCATCATATTGACCAAGATTGGTAATGTTAAATGTGTATGTGATGGTATCGCCAACATGGGCATAGAGAGGCCCGCTTTTCATTATCGACAGATCTGCATATACCAGCTGAATTGTTATCTGCGTCACAGCATACTCAGAAGATTCGGCGCCCGATTCTTTCTGATGATAAAGTTTCACCTTAATCGTGTAGTTTCCATAAGTTGCATATGTATGGTCGGGATCAGAGAACCAGCTTCCTTCGAAGTCGTCTTCCCTCTCGTCGTTATCAAGATCTTTTAAAGTAAAATCGCATGTAGAATTAAGATCAGTATTTCCATCGCCCCAATCAATTTGAACTTGATATTGATCTAGTTGCCCAGGAAAATTTATGCCCTGAGCGCGACCCTCTAAATGAACTTTCAAACCATTAATATCAATTTTCACTATTTCTACTGATAATTTGAAACGTTGATTTTCGGAAATAACGTTCTCCATGAAACCTGTTGATGCATTAAACATTAATATGAGTAGCAGAACCGCAAATATTTTAGCCAAAGCGTCTTTGCGTATCAAACTTTTCATATCTCCTAATTGATCGTCATTCATGGGTTAGCATCATACATATTTAAACATATAGAAACAGAATGAAGAAACTAAACTAAATAATAAAAAACCATAATTCAAATCAAACAGTATGAGGCTGCACTCTATGGATTATCCAAGCTGAAAGCTATGGCGTCTGACCGAGACTCGCCGGTTCTGGGTTCAAATCCTTTTTTAAATCTTCAGAACCCATGATGGGTGAGAATGGGGGAATACGTGATTATTCAAAGAGGATGTATAGGCATTTAATTGAGGGTTTAAGGAGCGGGAAGCTCGCTATGAAAGTTTTCCCTTAAAGGGGGGTGTGAGCCTTCATATCGCGGCGATCCGCTGGCTCTGCGGACAGCGGCGTTTTCTGGTGTCATGCATATAAGAGTCATTGAGAACTAAAATTCTTGGATTAAGTACGCGAGAGTTCCTTCCATTGTTTAATTGATAGTTTTCCAAAAACAGGGTCTTTCTTAAAATTTTCCCGCTGCCTTAAATCTAAGATTTCTTTGTCTTCTGTAAGGAGTAACCCTACATTTAAGGCTTGAGCTAATATTATAATGTCAAAGCAATCGAGTTTCTGATTCATGAACGAAGATGATATTAGGTTGAAAAATACGTCGTCAGCTTCCACATATGGGTGGAAATAGAATTTTTCGTCTTCTCTAAGTAAGGCAAGATTTTTCCCAAAGTTTTTCAACGCATCTGCGTAGGTAGGGTCCTTCCTTGAAAGCCTAAATATTTTGCTCTTCGCCTCGAAAATGGATAACTCGCTCACATGAATCTCGGAAAGCCCCTCTAGGAAATCCCTGAATTTCTTCAGGGTGAAGCCTTGGACGGCTATGTCCAGCTGGAAAAAGGGAAGGAGAAAAGTTGTATCTAGAAACACCTTTGAGATCTTACCTGGTCTCGATTTCCCCGACAATCTCCCGCCTCAATATGGACATCTCCTCAGGAGTTACCGGCTTAGCACCTATTCTAGGCTTTTCAAGAAGGGATAGCGCTGTAGGCTTGGGCTCAATTATCAGTTTACCCCCATCTATCTTTGCTAAGGCCTTCCCACCCACGATAAGACCGGTTTTCTCGCGTATTTCCCGAGTGGTGTAAATTTCGCCCCTTTTACCGATCTTAACTTCAAGAGTTTCCGACATATTAAATCATCAGAATAAAACATTTATCTGAAAAATAAATTTTTCGACAATCCAATAGATGCGCAAGTAATTTTTCCAGCGACTTCTCGCCATGTGTGGGCTTCATCCAAACCTCATCTCGCTCCCTGAAATTAGATGGGCGGAGCATGCAAGAGCCGACACTTGTAGGGCTTTCTTGTCGACTTCACACGTAATGAATGCGAAGAGGATGAAAACCTTGGAGGGAGGATGCCAAGGCACATGTCCCCGAACTGAAAACTCCCAGAATGAACTTTCGCCCTAGGGGGAT
>CAYPJR010000029.1:0-7200 GCA_964411115.1 uncultured Candidatus Bathyarchaeia archaeon
TTCTCTCTTTAAGAGAAGTATAGAGGAAACTTTTAAACTTTCCTTTTTATTACAAAAATCTTAAGCCGTGAAAGGTGAAAATTAAGGGATCCACGAATTTATGGGCGTGTTTACGCAATGATCGTTACTTTGGTCGTGGGATCTCTGTATACGAACTGCTATCTAGTTATTTGCGACAGAACACAGGAAGCTCTAATAATTGATCCAGGCTTCGCCGATCACGAAAGCACCCGTGTTCTCAATGAAATAGGCAGATACAATGCGCGGGTTAAATACGTGATTAACACGCATGGGCATGCGGATCACGTAAGCGGCAACATGAAGATTAGGGAGAGAACGAAGGCTCAAATAGCAATACACCATGATGATGCTGAAATGCTCATCGACTCAAGGAGAAACCTCTCTGAAATGTTCGGCTTGAGGGTTAATTCTCCACCGCCTGATAGAATTCTCCGCGATGGAGATGAGATTAAGGTTGGATCCTTAAAGTTTGAGGTAATTCATACGCCTGGGCATACTCCCGGAAGCATATCGCTCTACTCTAGAAGCGAAAATATTGTTTTTACCGGCGACACCTTGTTTGCTGGATCAATAGGCAGAACAGATTTGCCGGGAGCATCGCTTAGGAAACTGATATCATCCATTAAGAGTAAACTGCTCACAATGCCTGATAAAACCGTTGTATATCCAGGTCATGGTGGAGCCACTACTATAGGTAGAGAGCGAATATTCAACCCCTTTCTGGAACTAATATAGCGTTTTATGGCTCGGAAGGGCGGAGCGTTAAATATGAGGATTTACGGATTACGGTAAAACTTTGTTTGGGTTAAGTATATTGTTTGGATCGAAAATTCTCTTTATACCCTCCATTATCTCCACATGTTTTTTGCTTAGAACAAGGTCTAGATCCTTAACCCTCAAGCTTCCTATTCCATGCTCCCCAGTTATTACGCCGCCTAGGTCTACAGCCGCCTTATATACCTCATGCTTAATCATATTCGCCATCTCCAAATCTTTTATTCCCTCCTTCATTATGTGCACATGCAGGTTCCCATCCCCAGCATGTCCATATGCTGGCAGGTAAACGTTGTATTTGGCCGCTATCGCGTCAACATCATCCATAAGTTTTTCAAGGTTACTTGGCGGAACCGTCACGTCAAGTATGTCTATCATGCGCGGTTTAAGCGCTGTATAAATATTGCTTCTCACCCGGAGGATCCTATTCTGCTCCTCCGTGGTTTCAGCAAGCATAATGTCTACTGCATTATTAGATTCACATATTTTAGATATCTCCTCGCATCTTGAAAGCATCTCCTCTTGACCTGCTCCATCCAGAATTATGATCAGCTGCGCGAAGCCTTTTTGAACAGGCCATTTCTCATTTAAGTGCTTAGCCGCTTCCTCTATCTCCCTTATTTGAACATACTCTATTGCCAGCGGCATCGTCCCTGACCTAAGTATTTCCGGAACGGACTTAAGGGCGTCTGAGCGTGTGTTGAAAGGAACAACCAATGTGACCATAAATTTGCTTTTTGGAAACAATCTAATCACGGCTTTCGTTATTATGCATAGGGTTCCCTCGCATCCTATGGCCAGCTGCATAAGGTCGTAGCCAGTGTTATTTTTAAGAAGTTTTCCACCTAGAGACAGTATCTCCCCTGTGGGAAGCACTATTTCTAGGCCTCTAACGTAGTTTCTCATGACGCCGTATTTTAAGGCTCTAGCTCCGCCAGCATTCGTAGCTATTAATCCACCTATCTGAGCGCCTTCATCACCAGGATGCGGTGGAAAGAAGAATCCAGCTTTATCAGCAGCCTTAATTAGATCGCCTAATGTGGCTCCAGCCTCAGCGATAGCCATAATATTTTCCCTATCAACCTCAATTTTATTCATTCGCTCCAGCGAAATTATTATCCCAGGTTTTGTTGGAACGGAACCGCCTACTAAGCCGGTTCTTCCACCTACGGGGAAAACCGGAACTTTATTGGCATTTGCAATCTTAAGGATTTCTGCAACATCCTCAGCGGATGATGGTTTAACAAGTATGAGATTCTCAGCCGGTTTGGGCCTTATCGGGTCAGGTGTTTCATCCCTAAGGTAGCTCTCCATGAACTCCCGTTGGGTTATAACCCACCTGTCTCCGACTATATTTCTTAAGTTCGACGTGAGTTCTTCTAAATTTATGC
The DNA here is from genome assembly GCA_964411115.1 of uncultured Candidatus Bathyarchaeia archaeon. Lineage (GTDB taxonomy): Archaea > Thermoproteota > Bathyarchaeia > Bathyarchaeales > DTEX01 > DTEX01. The sequence continues at coordinate 2,187 of CAYPJR010000029.1, forward strand.
CGCGATCGCTCATTGTTTCTCCACACACCTCACCTTCTTAATCTCATGGATTAATTTAGGTAAAATCTCATATAAGTCTCCTATAACGTAGTAGTCTGAGAAGTTTAGTATTGGAGCTGTGGGATCCTTATTTACGGCTATTATTATATCTGAGTATCTCATGCCGAAGAGATGCTGGGGCGATCCGGATATGCCGAAGGCCATATATATTTTCGGTTTAACGGTGTTTCCGCTGAAGCCTACCTGACGCTCCTTGCCTATCCATCCAGCGTCCACCAGCGGCCTGCTTGAGCCCACAACCCCGCCGAGGAGATCCGCTAGATCCTTAAAGAGTCTTAGATCCTCCGGGCTTCTAACTCCTCTGCCGGCTGCCACTATTATTTCAGCTTCTGAGATGTTAACTCCGTTGGCTTTCATTTTTTCCAGAATTTTTATTCCAGAATTTTCGATGATCTCTGTTTTCATCTTTATAATTTCCCCTTTTCTCGCAGGGTCCCTGCTACGCATTTTCATGACTTTATATCTTACGGTTGCCATCTGCGGTTTGGTTCTGGTCTTTATCTGCGCCATGATGTTTCCGCTGAAAGCCGGTCTTATCTGCACCAGGTTTCCCTCATCATCTAAGTCTAGGTCTATGCAGTCCGCTGTTAAACCAGTCTTAAGGGAGGCCGCTATCCTAGGCGCTAGGCTTCTACCGATCCGCGTTGCGCCTATAAGGAAAATCTCAGGTTTAACCTCATTAACAAGTTTAACAATGTTCTGCTTATATCTGATTACATCAAACTCTTTTAGGGACGGATGGTCAAACAGGAAGACTTTATCTGCGCCATAATAAATTAATTCTTGGGCCTCCTCATTCAGCCCGTAACCTAGAAGGGTTGCGCAGAGATTTTTTCTAAGTCTATCTGCGAGAACCCTACCTTTACCTAGAAGCTCATATGTTACTTTATGTATTTCCCCATCTTCCTGCTCAGCGAAAATTAAGACGCCGCATTCCCCACTCATTGTTTCTTTTCACCTCAGAACCCCATTTTCCCTTAAGATCTGCACAATTCTCTGGGCAACTTCATGGGCTGCTCCAGATAAAAGCTGGCTTTTTCTCCTCTCCGCTGTCGGCGTATAAACCCTGACTACGCGTGTTGGTGAGCCTTCGAAGCCGAAGTATTGCGGAGCATCTTCCTCAGCCAGGTCCCTATATCCCCAGACGGTTACCTCTGTGCGCATAGCCCTTAGCTTATCTCTTAATGTTGGGAGGCGTGGGCTGTTCAGATCCTTTGTTACGGTTATAAGCGCTGGTAGGCTGAGTTCAATAACGTAGTAGTTTCGCTCCATCCTCGCTCCCACAACGATTCTGTCATTATGCATCTGCCGGATCTCCTCCACATATGCTGCATGCGGTATCCCTAGAAACTCCGCAACTTCAGGGCCAACCTGCCCCGTGTCGCCGTCAATTGTTTTCTCACCGCATATTATTAGGTCGAATGCTCCAAGCTTTCTAATGGCGGATGCAAGCGTATATGCTGTTGCTAAAGTATCCGCTCCGGCGAACCTTTCATCAGAGAGCAGTATGGCTCTATCGGCACCCCTTGCAAGGGCATCCCTTAGGGCATCCATAGCCTGCATTGGGCCCATGCTGATAGCGGTTACTGAACCTCCCATTTCCTCCTTAATCTGAACAGCTGCTTCAAGGGCGTTTAAATCAAAAGGATTGATTATGGCTCCGGCTGAGCTCCTGTCCAATCGCCCCTTCTCATAGTCGAAGCGAACCTTCTCTATTTCCGGAACCTGCTTAATCAGCACTATTATATTCAAAGTTTATTCGCCTCTGCAATTTATTTGAACATTATTCAATTATACAATATGAAAACAGTTAGTGTAGAGAAGCATGTTGATTCTCAACAGTTGAATTAGTAGGCCCTTGCAACATAAATGACTTTTTTAGCTTGCTGCCCACAGATTATGCATGGTGCCTCAGGCTTCTCTTCAACATCAATTCTGTGACCTCTTATTTCACCGCCGGATAAGTCCCTAATTTTTTCCGCGCATTTAATACTCTCACACCAGCAAACCCTAGCGATCTTTTTACTCTCAATTATTTCATTTAGGGATGAAGCATTGAACGCGGTGACAATCAGGTTCTTTAGAATCGAGCTACTTCTCTCCTCAAGGTTCCTTAAGACTTCAGCAAACAGATCTTTTATGGCTTCAGCAGCGTTCTCGAAGTTAACGACCCTCCTCTCTAAACTTACTCTTTCTGAAAGCGTCACCTTCCTCTCCTTCTGATCTCTGGGACCAACCTCAGCCCTAACTGGCACTCCGAATGTTTCCCAATAGTAGAATTTTTCGCCGGGAGTTTTATCCTCCGAATCATCTAAATGAACCCTTATACCCTCAACCTTAAGTTTCTTATAGAGTTCCCTCGCATAGGCGTTAACTTCCTGCGCAACCTCCTTGTAAACTATCGGTATTATGACCACTTGTATCGGGGCTATTTCAGGCGGCAATATTAAACCTCGATCGTCGCCGTGCTGGGCAATAACCGCAGCAACAACGCGGCTTACCCCAAAACCGTAGCATGTTTGAATGACATTCTTATGTGCGCCATCAACATCCTCGTAGGTTATCTCAAAGGCTTTGGAGAAATTATCGCCGAGATTATGCACTGTACCTATCTGATTAACTCTTCCATCCGGGTTCCATGCGTCAAAGGCTATTGAATATGCTGCTCCGGCAAACTTATCGAAATCTGGGCGCTTAAGTATCAGGTAGCTAAGCCCTAAACGTTTAAAGATATTACTATAAATTTCTATAACCTCTTTAACCTGCCTTTCAGCGTCTTCCCAATCTTTATGGGCCGTGTGCCCCTCATTCCATAAAAACTCGCGCATCCTAAATAGGGGCCTAGTAGCCTTAGTTTCATACCTGTAGACTGCGACGCTTTGATACACTTTAAGGGGCAGATCTGCATGCGACCTAATCCATAATGCAAACATTGGATACATGGCCGTTTCAGAAGTCGGCCTTAAAAGGAGCTTCTTATCCAGCCTCCTTTCACCGGCATGGGTCACCCAAAATACTTCTGAGCCGAAGCCCCTAATATGTTCGGACTCCCTAGCGAATGCATCTTCAGGTATTAACACTGGAAAAAGCATCGGGCTATGCCCGGTTTCATCAAGGCTCTGCTCAAGCATATTAATTATATTCCTAATTATTCTTGAGCCCCAGGACTTATATACAGCGAAGCCCTTAACTGGATATCTGTTGTCCACTATTTCAGCGTTGAACAATATTTCATCGAACCATTCGCTGAAATTCTCAAATTTCTTCATGGCATTCCTCTTCCATTAAGCCGCGTCTATATATGCCTATTAACTAAAAACCTATAAACTTTTCATCGAAGCCGAAATATCCGGTAAGTTTTTAGGCTTCTAAACCATAGCATATGTTGCTAAAAGAGGAGACGTTTGAAAATGGCTGAGCCCAAATATGATGAGATGCTGGAGGAGGCGTATAGGCAGCTTCCACCAGAAGTTTTTAAGCATAGCAGGCTTGAAATACCGAGGATTTCATGCACAACCTCAGGCGCCAGAACATTCTTAAATAATTTTAGAGATATATGCGACGCGTTTAATAGGGATCCTAATCATGTTTTAAGGTTTTTATCAAGGGAGATGGCTACTTCAGGGATGATAGAAGGTTCTAGAGCCGTTTTCCAGGGAAAATTTGAATGTGAAAGTTTCGATAGGTTAATCAAGCGTTACATGGATGAATTTGTCACATGCCCAATCTGCAAGAGACCTGATACAAAAATTATTAAGGAGAAAAGGCTTAACTTTTTATTGTGCGAGGCTTGCGGGGCTAAGACCCCGGTCAGGCGTATATGATCAAGCTGAATAAAGTGAAACATATTGGAAGTCTATGTTAAGGTTAGGAAGTGGGGGCAACACACCCTTCTAGCCGTTTGCGACACTGACATACTTGGTAAAACATTTAGGAGAGACGGCGTGGTCTTTGAAGTAAAAGAAGAATTCTATAATGGCTACAAAACATGTATGGATGAAGCCCTAGCATTGATAGAAAAGTCCACAATAATAAATCTTTGCGGTCGAAAAATTGTTGAAAAGGCTATTGAAAAAGGATACGTTCATCCGGAAGCAGTATATGAAATATGCGGGGTTCTACATGCGCAGATAATGAGGATGTAAGCATCAAAAATTGTGAGGTTTAGAAAATGAATTATAAAGAGAAGAGAATAATCAGCCTCTTAATACTCCTACTGGGCTTAACAATGCTGTCCGCCGGAATAGCATCGAACCAGATAGGCTATATCCTTAATTTCATCAAAAAAATTTTTGAAGCGTCAATAGCAGGACTGCCATAATCACCAAAATAAAGTTTATTAGATCGTCAAGAAAAAATTTAAGTGCTTAATATGAGCGCCGGGGTGGCCGAGCGGTTAGGCGGCGGGCTGCAGCAGGTGACAGGCTTGAGGTTAGGTATGGCTGGATATTCATCGAATATCATGGAATATTTAGTTAATGATTCCTCCACTTGCCATATAAGAGCCCACTACAGCACTCTATTAATAGCAATTTTAAGGGATGCGCTTAAGAAGGAACTTGAGATTTAATCATGCCTAACCTTAAGCCTGTCCTGTTAGAAACCCGCTGACATGGGTTCAAATCCCGTCCCCGGCTCCAATACTTCTGGTTCTGGATCCCTCTTCACATCCTCGCTTTAAAGTCTGCAGTACCTGTTGCTTTTGTAATGATCGTATGTATGAGAGTTCAAGAAGGCATGAGTCCGCTCGGAGGAGAGATGCCAGCTTGGACTATGCAGCGCGCAAACCAATGTGCAAGGGAAACTTGCATATGAATGATCTGAAGGTTGTCCTTCACCATTCTTCGACGCTTAACCCAGTAACTCTTTTGAAGTGCTCCACATTTCTCGTTAATAGGGTATATCCGTTAACTAGGGCTGTTCCGGCTATTATTGCATCCCTCAAGCCTATGGG
>CAYPJR010000029.1:7300-15800 GCA_964411115.1 uncultured Candidatus Bathyarchaeia archaeon
GGCTTTCCTAGCGGCTTCCGGACTGCCCCTAAGTAGTGCGACGAGGAAATCCGTGTCTAAGCAGATCTTCCTCATATTTTTTCCACATCTCCGATATCTCTCCGAAGATCTCCTTTTCCTCTTCGCTGTCCATAACCCATGCTCCAGAAAAACTCGACAGCGGCTTCCCAGCGGTTTTAGAGCAAATTCTCAGAATAACATCAGTAAAAGATTCACCCTTCCTCTTTAGGGCCGCAAGCCGCCTATAGGCTTCATCAGAAAGGCTTATAGTCTTAAAACCCATACAGACCACTTTCTATATACATAAAATACACAGAGATTTAAGCCTATCGCGTCGAAGCCTATTCGGTTCAATGCGCCTCCAGCGTGATGAGAGCCCTCAGAGTTGCATTAAGTCTCTTACATTCTGAGTTAAGACATGTCTGGAGGAGATGCTAAGGGTAATCCATGATGGGCTTGATAAAGAAGCCGAAGGATGTTAACGCGGATTACATTTACATGAAACTGGAGACTTGCAAAAGGCAGATAAGCGTAGGTGTCAAATATCTTTTAAACATAGATTCCTTTAAAGCCGGGTTAGACCTCTATTTTAATCCTTTTAGAATTCTTAGGTAATTTAAGCTAATCCTATTCAAAGGTGTAGAAACCGATCTACGTCCTGTAAAGCCTGCATATCTTAGGGGTTTCCATGGCACCTAAATAGCCCATCAACGGGAAGGCCCTCAGGACCCTCTTCTCGTTCTCCCCCGGGTTAACCGGTTCCCTCAACTTCTAAGATAAGTTTCCTGCATAACTCATATGTTTTGGCGGCTCTTTCTGTTGCGTCTTCCGCATCTCCTCTGCTTATGACATCTTCTGGGGATAGGAAGGCCTCCTCTCCTCCGTAAAGGCTTAGTTCCCTCTTCTTGAGGAGAACCTTACTTGATTCGCGTAAAAACTCTAGTTCCATCTTAAACCAGTCTGGAAATCTATCCTTAACATCAACCATAACGTCTGAAACATCATGAATTTTAGGATACTCTATTCCAACGATCTTTAAAACAGCCTTCATGGACAGCTCGACACATTCTTGGCTTAACCTTACAGCATAGGGATAATTGCCCTCGAAAAGGGCGTCCTTAGCGTCTTTAAGCCTGGCTTCAGCCTGCCGAAGATAGGCCTTTGCAATCTTAAGTAATCTCAATCCTTTCACCAAACCTGTAGTCTGGCTTCAAGTTCCAATACCAGCGTCCCTTATCCAAAACCACCTTTTTTGCACCCTGCTTCAGCAACCTTCCCTTAAGATCCAGTAACACAGCCTCGAGGAAACCACTCCTATCATAAAGGATCGCCGCTTCATTCGTTAAATCTAGAAAAAGCAGAGGCAGCCTCAGAGCTTCCTCCTTCCTTAAAGGATAAAAACTAAGCGATGCGTATACGCCATGCCTTCTAAGCCACTTAAGCTCTTCACTCAACGTCTCCTCTATGGGATACAGCTTATCCATCCTTGAACCTAAGCTTCCCACAAGCGAGTCCGAAACTAGGAGGATGTCAACGTCGCTGCATTTGGATGCTGATCCACGGGCCACAGAACCATAAACTGCGAAGGACTCTAAATCCATTGCCTTCAAAAGAGCCCTGAGGCAGCCAAGTATGAGCTTAAGATAGCCCTCAGAAGCAATTCTATCAACATTCTTCACAATTCCCGAAGCCAAAAAAATAAAGTTCTCAGGATCCAAAAGCCTATAAAGCCTCGGCTTCCCCCGATCAAAAAGGAGCAGAACCCTCTTGGAATGAAGCTTACTAAAAGCAACGGAAACCCTATTCACGTCAAACGATAAAAAATCCCTAGCCTCATGAAACGTAAACAGCTCCTGACCAAACCTCATATAAAGCCTAGAATAGCACTCGCCGAGCCACCTGGAAATCCACACATCCAAACACCTAACAAAATAAAAACCTTAACAATTTATTAATCTTTTCTAACACGCTCCTACGATGTATAAAAACAGCGATTCTACTGTCGATAAATGTTTGGGATCAATTCTGGCAGATTGAAAAGCCTCGGCTTTTAGTTTCCACTGAAGCCTTCATTGGATAACAGGTTACCTCTAAGCGCCAATTCGCGCGCTGATCGGATGCTCAATCGGTCAGTTCGAATTACTCAAGCCATCAAATAGAAAGTGTTTAATGAAACTAATTTTAACTCTTGAATGGTGCGGTTTATCTTGCCCTTAACCCCGCTTCACTATCCAGTAGCCTATTTAATCTATAGGCTTAATAAGAGGCTTAGTTTGCCGGGTTTAATTGTAGGTTCGATGCTGCCAGATATTGAAGTACCGATCATGCTGATCCTATTTGGGACTGAAGTCCCGCCTAGAATGGTGCTTCATAGCTTGCTTGGTGCTGCATCATTAGGAACTCTATTTTCCCTAGCGCTAACAGTCTTAATCTATCCAACCTTAGTTAACGTGTTTTTCTCTATAAGGCTTGTTGAAGTTGAGAAGGAATGTAAATTCACGCTGAGACTTCAATTCTCATGCTTACTTGGCAATATCTCCCATGTTCTGCTAGATTATACAAACCATGACTATAACCCCATATTTTGGCCCTTCCAAATGCCTGAGGAAACTCCAAACCTAATATGCTCAGCTCTAGGCGGAAGAGAGGCAGCGTCTTTAATAGTTCAGTCAATCTTAATTATCATTGGGCTCATCATACTGCTTATAAATGGACGGAGACACGCATGGAAAAAACTGCTTTTAGGCGGGTGATGAATCATCGGTTTTCTCCCACAATTCTTAAGGTGGAAAAACGATGCTTAAGCATATTTTTAAGAGATCGTAGATTGTTAAAGAAAACATTAGGCAACATCACGGGCTGCGGAAGATGGAGAGAGAAATATGTTAGGGGGGCCCTTTGCTGAGCAGATTGAAGATTGGAAAAATCTGATGAAGAAGATCCTAACTCAGAACATTATGCCATTCTGGTATCCTAAAACATTGGATTTGGAAAGAGGCGGATACTGTCTCAACCATGACATTAAAGGAAAACCATTAGGGAAGGGAGCGAAGATGATTGTAACTCAATCTAGGATGCTCTGGTATTTTTCAAAACTATATAACAGCGGCTGGGCGGGAAAAGAAGCCTTAGAGGCTGCGGAGCACGGGTTTAATTTTCTACGAGATAAAATGTGGGATAAGGAGCACGGCGGTTTCTTTTGGGAAGTTGATTCTCGAGGCAAAGTCCAAAAAGATTTCAAGAACATTTATGGTCAAGGATTCGCATTATATGGGCTTTCAGAGTATATGGTTGCAAGCAAAAGTGGGGAAGCTGCTAAACTTGCAAGAGAACTGTTTGAGTTAATGGAGGAGCATGCGTACGATAGGAAATATGGCGGATACCGCGAATTCTTCACTAGAAACTGGTCTATTCCTGAAAGGGACATGAGGACTTACATTGCCCCCAGCGTGGAAATTAAGACGATGAACACGCATCTCCATCTACTGGAGCCCTTCACAATATATTATGAAGCCACAAAGGATCGGATGGTTAAACAAAGATTAATGGAGCTCATTTTAATTCTCAGTAATACTGTTGTCAGAATGGGTTCTGGGGCATGCACTGACCTTCACGGTCGGGATTGGAAGCCTTTAGATTTACAGGGGGAGCAGCGGGTTTCCTATGGGCATAACTTAGAAGCCTTATGGCTTGTGGCAGAAGCATGCAGAGCGGTTAAAATTCCAGTTGGTATATTAATCAATTACTTTCGGACCATATATGATTACTGCATAAAATTTGGGTTTGACCATGAGAGGGGAGGGATCTATGAAAGCGGGCCAATTAATAAACCCGCTGATAGGCTTGCTAAGATTTGGTGGGTTCAAGCTGAATCTCTTGTGACGATGGCTTACATGTATAGTTTAACCGGCGAAAACATTTTCCTTGAGCATTTTAGAAAGACTCTTGATTGGATCGGGAATTACCAGGTGGATTGGAGATACGGCGACTGGTTTGACACCGTTCTTCCAGATGGGACGCCAACGGGTAATAAAGCATACATATGGAAATCAGCCTATCATAATGGCAGAGCCATGATTAAAGCGATCGAAATATTGAACTCCCTTTGAACCTTTTAAAGCGCCATAAATCTATTTTTTCCAAGCTAATTCCATAATCTCTCTGGAAATAAAGATGGAGCATATCACGAAATCTTCTTTACGATGTAAGCTTTTCCTTGGAAGTTTGTCAGATCAACTTTAAAAGTTATTTTTCGACCGTTCTGGCATGATTGACATACTTCTTTATTGAAAAAGTCTTGAACCACGTATTTGCCGTCGCCGCTTAGATTCACCGTCACCGTAGACGCTGAAGCCTGATCAAGATGGTTTACTACGAAAACCATAAGGCTCTCCCTCCCCCTCCAAACCCCAACCTCCACATTTGGGTTGGTCGATTCGGCCGGAGGTTGAACCCCCGCTTCCTTCAGCAACCCGAGAATCATCTCACGTACATACTCATTCCTTCGAATTATGAAGGGAAACATAACTGCGAAATCGTAGTGACCGGGATAATTAGAGTAGTCCCAGCCCAGTAGAGTAGCGGCTTTTATAACAATGCCGCTTCCTTTTTTTGCAGCGATTAAAGCTGGCTTTCCATTCTCAAACCTGGCTATAATCTTGAGGTCCCCATCCACACTCAGTTCTTCACAGAGGTTTTCTATGCCCAAAGTAATTATTTTTCCATTCAGCCTGCTTAATAGGGGCATTTCGGTTTTAACGGTGTAAAACACATGCTCAGCCATTGGCTTAAGAACCATTTCAGGATAGGCTGATTTAAATTCACCTACCCCCTGCCCCTCATAGTCTTGAATTAGAACCCCGCCGTTCTCAACGAACCGCTTGATCTCAGCGGCGGCTTCTGGCGGAAGAACTGGGCAGCCGATTGCGCAAAGAACCTTGTATCCACGATTATCCAAAATACCCTCCTCCACCTGCCGCTCGGATATTATGTCAACCGGGATGCTGCTTCTCGCTAAAGCCATATAGAAAAGCAGATTATCCATGCAGTATATGTCATCTCTTTTCAATTCCATGCTTGTCCAGGGATAAATAAGAGCAACCTCCGCCTTCGAAATCTCATAATCTTTAAGTACGCCTATAATCTGGGAGTATTCCCTATTCGGCTGTTTAGTTTTCGCCCAAAGATCAATCTGCTTCCAATCTACCCACCATACTAAGCCTAATGAACCGTGGATAAGGCAGGAATAAACTTGTTCAAACATGCTTGCTGCGGGAATCTTATAGCCAAGCCATGAATTGAAACTCTGACCGTTAGCAGTATATAGCCTATTGAAACCTATGGCAGCTCTGACGGCATCTTTTATGTACTCATAAACATAGATTAAATATCGATGGTCAAACTCAAGGGGATACATATCTTCATGCCCAACATCTATGACTCTCGCCATCCGCCAGATGTCATTGCCAGAATAGACGCATTGATATGTGCATGGATAAAAATCATTAAGTTCATGGGTAGATAGGATCGGAGTTATGCTTTTAGCAAATTCAATTATTTCATGGAGAAATTTTGGAATAATATCGGCGTGAAAGTCAAGCCATTCCTTCCAGAGCGATGGGTTACTGGGTTCTCTAGGTGGCTCAAGGGAATCCCAACTTCCGAATTTTGTGCCATGTTTAGAGTTGAACGTTTCGATGTTCCGATACCTCTCTTTCATTAACTCTCTAAACTTTTCGATACAATGTTTGCAGTAGCAGCAGGGTTTAAGGGGGCCACCGCCGAACTCCGGAATATCAGTTCTGTAGTAGGCTTCATGGATGAAGCTGATGAGGGGAAGCCCTGCAATCCTATAAAGCGCCGGGTGATCCTTAAATTGCTCTAAGAAGCCCTTCACAAGCTCTCTTGTTTTCTCCATTAAATATGGATGGTTGAAGCAGCCAATATTGAAGTAGCGCGGATCATCAGATGTTGAACCGTCTGCGCATACTATTTTAACTTCAGGATGCTCAACTATTGAAATGAACGGTTGAAAAACGGGAACAATCCGTAAGCCTAAAGAAAACGCCCGATTCAGTAAGTAGCTTACGCTTCCATCCTTCACGTTGGAAATTAACACCCAAACACTGGTGGCTTCAGCCTCTTTCACAGCTGTAAGGCATTTGTCGATTTCGCTATTTCTTTCCTCCTCAGTCTTTAAGCCGAAGGGTATATGGAAATATGCTGCAACAATTGGATCTCTAAAATATTCTTCTGCTATCATCATCTTCACCTTAAATAGCATCTAGGAATTATCTCGAGCATAGCATATATGATTTTTCCACAGCGCACCATATAAGGAACCTCTGAACATGAGTTTTAATCAGAAGTGATAAATAGCTGGCTCTGTGATAATAAACGAGCATATGGAATAGAAGGGAGAAATATGGATAAAGGCTACAAAAACTTTGGCGTTGCAATTTACTGTCAAATCCGCGATGTGCAAAGAATGGGGGACTTAAACTGGCTTGAAAGCAGCTTTAATTTACTTAAGAAATACTTAAAGTTTAACAAGGTTTATCTTGAAACTTACCGCGATGAGATATTTCCAGAAAAGGAAGACATGATTAAGATTAAGGAGTTCTTTGAAAGCAAAGGCGTTGAAGCCTCCGCGGGAATCGCTTTCGTTACAAGTGAAATGGGCTATCCTAGGACGTTCTGCTATTCTAACCCCAAGGACCTAGAGAAGGTTAAAGGAATCATTAAATTCTCAGCTGAAATCTTCAATGAAATAATTCTGGACGACTGGTACTTCACGAACTGTAGATGTGAACTCTGCGCTAAAGAGAAGGGGGATAAAAGCTGGACTGAATACCGTCTAGAACGTCTAGAGGAGGTGTCTAAGGAATACATTATAAAGCCGGCTAAAAGCATCAATCCCAAGGTGAACTTAATTATAAAGTATCCGAACTGGTATGAGCATTATCAGACTTTAGGATATAACCTAGATGCTGAATCAAAAATGTTCGACATGATATACGCTGGAACAGAAACTAGAGATCCGGAATACACGCAGCAGCATCTGCAGCAATATCAGAGCTACGCGATTATGAGATACTTAGAGAATGTTAAGCCCGGCAAAAACGGCGGAGGATGGATCGACCCGTACGCCCGCAGATGCCTTGACCGATGGGCAGAGCAGATAATGCTTACTTTGTTTGCAAAGCCAAGAGAGGTTACCCTATACTGCTATGGCTCACTATTTGAATCAATAAAAATGGAGGATGGGACTGAAAAATTTCTAAGCTATGTCGCCCCAGTTGCGGGAGCAGTTTTTGAAGAAGCAGATCTATTTATAGATAAGCTTGGACAGCCAATTGGGGTACCATGCTATAAACCATATAATTCCTTCGGTGAAGACTTTATACATAACTACATAGGCATGCTGGGCATTCCGGTTGAGCTCACTCCAGAGTTTCCATATAATAGCAACACCATATTTCTGGCGGAATCCGCAAAGCTCGATAATGCAATACTTGAAAAGATTAAGGGTCAATTAAGCAAAGGTGGGAATGTTATAATCACATCCGGTCTTCTTAGAGCACTCCAAAATAGAGGCTTCAAGGATATAGTGGAAATCGAATGCACCGATAGGAAGATTGCTGTTAAAGACTACATGTTATTTATGGATCACTATAAATCCGATAGGGAAATCATCATCCCTGAAATCAGGTATTTCACCAATGATTCATGGGAAATTGTAACCGGCATGAATAAAGTGAACGGTTACCCAATTCTACTTCAAGCCCGCTATGGAGGTGGAACACTCTACGTTTTAGCTGTACCTGACAATTTCAGCGACCTATATGCTCTGCCGCAGGAAGCTCTTTCAGTTATTAGGCAAACATTCATGAGGGACTTTCCAGTTCAACTAGAGGCGCCAAGCCAAATCTGCCTATTTCTTTATGACAATAACACTTTCATCGTCAAATCCTTCCTTCCGCATTCAACAAGGTGCAGCATCACAATAAAGAAGAAAGATGCTAAACTACGCAACCTTATGCCCCGCACCGAAAGATACTTCAGGGAAGAATATGTGACTACCAGATTTGAAGATAGAACAACATTCCACACATTCATGCTTCCAGGTACGCATAGAATTTTCAGGTTTGAATAGGCAATTCTCCACCCTTTTATTTTTTAATGGTAATTTTTAAAGATTTAAAAGAAGATAACTATGGGCTAAACGTACGTTTCTCCGTCTCCTCTTACTGAATCATTATGCCTTTATTCTCCAGCAAATTTTCTTTCAAGATACACGCTTAGATGTTTTGAGTTTTAATAGAAGCCCCTCGCCTTCCTTTATGGCTTCGTTATATTGGCCCATCCATAGATGCTGAATGAAGATCCCGTAATCTTGGCTTCCTAAAACTGCGTATCCCTCGCTTCCCATACTTATTATTTCCGCCAGAATTTCGGATTGAATGTTCAACGCCCTAATAAACTTTGATTTATCGAGGGG
>CAYPJR010000030.1:0-15723 GCA_964411115.1 uncultured Candidatus Bathyarchaeia archaeon
TGAGTTTTACCGCTCACCGCCCGCCTAACAGTATCCGCAAAATATCTCCAGTTGATTAGAATCATGAATATTAGTATCCCCACTATCATGCCTTGTTGGAAATCTTTTATGTGTAATGGGTCGCCGTAATATATCATGCCCCATTTAGTCCATCCGCACCAAGGAGTATACTCGTAGAGCCCACTGTAGTATCCGAAATAGCTCAAGATTTGAGGTAGAATTATTGTGACTCCAAAGATAGCTACGGTCATAGATAATAGGCTATCAAGCGGAATTATGAAGAAGTAAGCATATCGCAGCGGATCGGTTGAGATTCCAACCATGTTTGATATTGAGTTAGCTACCGATGGGAAGGCATGCGTAAGCTCATAGTGTCCAGTAGACCATGTTGTAAAATATGCGCCTTTTAGCCAGCCGTAGAAGTCCGGCAGACCGGGATAAGCCGAATAAATCATATATGGAATGTAAAAGATTAATCCCAGAATCCCGCAGATAATAAAAGCTTTTCTACCTTTACTTGGCTTCTTTTCCTGAGTAACTAAAGCCAGTTCACCGATTATCCAGCCTTGAGCATGCGGGAATGGTAGCACTTCTATGTCGATCCAGAGGCGTCTGAGTATTACAGCCCAACCGATTAGAAGTAGAGACGCAACTATGTACCAGTATATGTAGTTTAGTATGACTGGGGTCCATTCGCTGGCGTATGTTACGAGTAGGTTGTTTAGGCTTCCTCTATAGTATGCTCCTCTCACGGCTTCAGCTGAGGGCATCCAGAAGTATGGGAGCGCATAGCCGTGAATGTCAGCTGTTGAAACCCTAACGTTAAATAGGGAGCCCGGCGTTGTATAGAAACCCTTAAAAACAGAAAACCAAGTTGCGATACCCGTTGCTATGTAAAATAGGGCGAAGGTAGATCTTTCAACCTTAATGCCAAGATACTGAATTAGTAGAAGCATTATGAAGGAGAAGACGTATGGCAGGCCTATTGCTGCGAGAAGAAGCCCGGATGGGCCGATGTTTATCCCTCCGGTTCCCCAGGCTGCTGGAAGGAAGTGGGTCTCAAGAGTTATTGCCGCAGTTAATACAGCCATATAGACGATGACGGACACCCATGTTTTCGTGGAAATAGGCGGCGCAACAACCTCAACGGCAGATTTTTCTTCCCCCAAACATTTTCACCCAGGAAAAAGTTAAGTTTAAACTTCTTTATAAAATTTGTGCTCGTTATGAGCATAAATTAATAAAAAGATTCTGAAATGTAGAAACAGGTATCTTCGAGGATTCATTCATTTAAGAGTTTCCTTATGCTTCTCATAGCGCTGGGCTTTAATTAAGTAATCCCAAAACTTAGCATAAGGGATTCTTCAAAGAGAACATGGCAAGAAGAAGCGAAGTTAAGTATTAAAGGCAGGGATCATGAGCAAGTTTATAAATAAAGAATTCTCTTTCATGTAAGGGAGAACGTTCAAAAGGATTCATTATAGGGGGATATACGTATTCTGAAGGTTTTACGTAGAAGTTAGGAATTAGGAAAAGGAACCATTTTCTAGAAGGGAAGAAGCCAGCCTGATTTTGTTGCCAATATTATTACAGCCCTTATTGTTTCCATTAGTCCGTCGCCTATCGTGTAGCCCATAACTATCAGCGGTCTATAGCGCATCCAGTTTGGGAGCCCAAATGATGGACCTATGAATTTTTCACCTATTATTGAGGCTATGAGCTGAGCGAAAACGAAGGGTATCCCCCAGAGAGCTCCGGTAATTAGCATCGGTAAAATATATGGAACCTTAAGGAAGTTGCTTGCTACGGCGATTGCTGAACCCATGCCTAAGCCAAGCATGACCCATGTGGAACTAAATAGGTATCCGGACCAAACCCAGACCTGCATTCTAGCCCAATTAAGGGCATCAACAGGCCATCCGACTACTGTTGCAGGGTAGGCGCTTGATGGTATGCGTGCTACAAACCAGAATAGAATTGTATAGAAGAAGCTGCTGACTACTGTTAAGCATAATAGTATTAGAAAGGCTTTAATATATTCGCTATGTCTGACATTTAGCAAGTCGGCTTGTAATAAGCCCTGGGCGAATGTTGAACCGCCTATTGGAACGCTCATTATTGTAGAGGTTGGGCCAACGTATCCTATAGCCCCAGATATGGATAATGGTAGAGGGGCAAACCATACGTCTCTCTTTGCGTATCCACTATAATATATTGTAAACTCTCTTAGATAAGGCACAGTTATACCGAGAAAGGTTACACCGGCCGATGCTGTGGCTATGTAATTCGCGAAAAATGTTCCACCGACAACGAACATTAGGAGAATCCAAACTGGAAATTCGAAGCCTGTTAGGGACCAAGTTACCAAAACAAGACCGATGGATGTAGCAATATATGCGATCAGCAGCGTTGTTGGCGAGAGGCGTCCTTTCCTCGACTCCATCGATCTTCTTAGGGCTTGAATGCCCCTAATTAATGGTTTAGGATTGAACAGCAGAGGAACAATCATGGCTGCAAAGCTTAATCCTATTATGAAGCTAACAAAGAAGTAAAGTAATGATCTATATTGAAGAGCCCAGTAACCCCAACCAGTAGTCCATTTACTTTCCGGAGGCCATAAATCAAACATTGTAACTATGCGTCCACCAATAAAATACAAGGCGAAAGCTCCAATAAACTGCATCAGCGCAGTTCTTATTGGAAGGAGAAAGCCTGGAATATAGAATACGGGGTCTAAGGGTATTATGAAAGCTGCTCCCGGAAGTATATTGTCTAGGTAGGGAGTTAAATCAAAATATGGCATCGTATAAACATATATTGTTAACCCTCCAGTCATGAAAGGCCCTATAATGAAGGGAAGAAATTTTCCAATAAGATGCACTATCATTCCCGCTAATGCTGAAAGAAATAGCGGCCTTATTAAGCTTGGGCTTCTCTCAACCAATGTCTCTATCGTTGCAACTTGAGCCCTAGCAGCGGGGAACTCAAGCCTTTCACTCACAACAAAAACCTGGTAGCTTAAGTAGCCAATTACAAGTTCGGTAACTAAGCCCAACGCTAATACGCCGAGCTGTAAGCCTATTGGAAGAAGCCAAGATCTATGTAAGAAGAAAAATTGGCTATTGAGAACCTCAGCTAAATCCTGCCCTCTTGGAACAAACCAGCTGGGTATATGTTCAGTTATGCCGAAATACAGCGCCGGTTCGCTATAGGAGTAATAGGCGTTTCTAACAAGATTTAAAGCGAAAAAGGCGTATCCAAGCGATATTGGTTGGAAGGCGACCAGCAGGAAGATCTCTTGCTTGAAGAGTTTAGATCTGAGAAGATTAGCAAGTTCAGACCATAAAAGTATCGGGATCCATGTGGCTAATGGCAGAGTTTGATTAGTGATCAAGTTGTAATATATGAAGGCTGGCTGGATGAGGAATGTTGCAAATAGGAAAACCAGATAAACTCTCCATGTTAAGGCTTTTTGGGCGGTGGTCGCTAATGTAATCTCACTCGAATCCATATTCTTTTCTTGCAACTTCAATGTACCTCCTTCTCTCCTCGGGGGGTATTGTTCTCCATATTAAAATTTGTTTTCTAATTTCATCTGCAACATATGGGCATGAGGTTCTCCATGTTGTAGCGTAGCCCGCTGTTCTTCGAATGACAAGCTTAAATAGGAATGGAGCATCCTTATTTATCTTCTCCCCTTCTATTATTATGTCGCTCTTTATACCTAAGTCGTAGGGGGCAAGCCTACAATCAGTAATGAGCCTCAATACTTCCCCACCGTCCTTCTTTATTTCTTCCATGCTTATTTTTTCAGCTGCAAAGAGGCTTTCCCTCTCCATAGAGAAGCTGAGATACTCTTTAATAAATTGGAAGATCCCTAAAGTTTCCTCCTTCGTGTTAACTACTATCGGTATAGTTAACTCCCATAGGTCGCCTTTAGGTTTAGTGATGGATTTCTGCCATCTACGTACACGTGATGGAACGGCTAATTTAGCTGCCAAAAGGGATGGATAGAACGAAGAGAGAGCTGTGACTGTAAAGCTGACTAAGAGCGCTATTAGGGCGGCATAGGAGGAGAAGTTAGGATATAATTCTTGCGGATAAACCCTTAAAATTATTAGGATAGCTGTGATCACTATGCCTGCGAGGTAGCCGGAGAATATTGCTGGCAAAGCATATGATATAGCCTCAACAATGAAGCTCATCGATATGTGGAACGGCGACATACCTATGGCGTTATATATGGCGATTTCCCTTGTTCTCTCATAAACTGAACCTAACATTAAATTCAGTATGGTGAAGGCAACTATAAACATTGGAATTAGAAGATACTGATACCCAAGCAGCCCTAACCATTGTCTATGAAGTAGGAAGTAGCCCAATTCATCCTTTTCCGCCACATAAATTCTGTAAGATAGTTGATATGGCAGTTCATTTAAAAGCATATTTTTAACGGTTTCATTAGCGGGTTTAATAACTATCATAGATAGGGGAGTTGGATATACCAGTCTTGAGAATAATGAGTAGGGAATAATGAAGACATTAGCCGAGTAAAAGTGATTAGGAGTTACAGCGGTTGTCGGTGAAGACGGGTCAATTGGCGTAATCTTTTCTCCATCCGGATTATAGAAAGCATCAAGCCTCTCAGAATCTATTATTCCAACAACCGTTAATGTTAATCCCCACAAACTTATCTTTGAACCCGGTACAATTTCTTCTCCTAATTCTTCAGAGAGGCTTCTTGCAACATTGTCAGGCAGTATTGCTGCAAAGATATCGTCTTTAGTAAACCATCTGCCTGGAGGATTTGTCGGAATCAGCAATTTATCAATGTTAGAAACTTTAGGCTCCTCATACGAAAGAGCCAGTATGCCATATATGCTTGTTTTCTTTTCCGGGGAGAAAACTATGAATGGGAGCGCTGCCGCCTGAGTTACTCGCGGCGGCTGAGGCGGCGGATATAAGAATCCTCTTGGAACAACAGCCGCAAGTCCATAAAGGCTGGATTTTAAGACCATGTAAACTCCCTCATTTATTGGGGTCCATGGGGTTGCCCTAATTGTTATAGCTGAGAAACTTGAAGGGCTGGCGGTGCTTTGAACACCGCTTACCAAATGCGGAGTTATTGTTACTGATGATAATGAAACCATGCCGAAAACTAATAGGATCAGTGAGGATAATGTTAGGAGTGTTCTGAACTTCCGCTTCTTCATATTTTCTATACCCATATTCATAGAGGAGGCGAAAAGCCCGGAGCGGCTTATCTCAACAAAATGCGCAGCTCCCCTCACTTTCCCCCTAAGCCCTTTAATGCTTGACTGCGTTTCGTTAATGATGAGAAGCAGAAGCGGAGCTAAAATTATCAATAAACAGTTAGAGATCAGAACCAGCGGCGAACTGTTGGCTATTATAAAGCCGGGATGGAAGAATGAGAATGCAAAGTTTGACAGCAGAGCTATGATTAAGATGGCGAAGAATCTGTTTTTGCCCTGAAAACTGAATAGCAGCCTCTCAGCGATGAAGGCGAAAGGTATAGTGACGATGAAGATCACGGAAAGCGATAATATGACCTGCCATGTTAAATCCATAACTGAAGCGTATAGTCCCAGAAGCAGCGTCCATGAGAAGTAGCTGCGGCCGAGCAGCCTATTAACTTCATTTCTTATGTAGGCATTTTCCCACAATGCAAGGTATTTTGAGACAAGATTATAGAAAAGCTGCGTTGTAGGCGTATAAGTATAGTAGCCGTAGAGTTTATCATATCTGCTGAGCACCATGGACTTCATATTTTTAATTATTTCTTCAGGTCCGAAAATCATCATGTCTCCCTGCTTAAGAATGAACCCTTTTCCATTGGGATTCGCCGGATCGGCGTTATTTAAAACTGCTATTGGTAGCCTTTCGCCCATTGTGAGAATTATTTCCGTTGGAGTGTCCGGCATTACAAAAGCCATATAATACATGTCTGAGGAAATTTGGTTCTGCCTTATCATAAGACCATGCGCAGTAGCATGATTAATAATTACCCCTCTAACAAACCTAAAATCGGACGGATTAAATGCAAAAATGATCGCTATGCTTGCGCATGGAAACATGGAAATTATCTTTTCATGCGGGTGAGAAGTGAGAGGGACCCCCTTCCCTCCCGGAGCTTGCCAAACGCCGAGGTCAGTAGCCCATGTTATTTTGCCAGTTTTTCTATCCACAACAAAAGCGTCAACAAATCCCATCTGGTACGGCTTTAAGCCATGGATGACAGCCTCTCCATACTTGTTGATTTTAGTTATAATGTACATGCCTGTTGCGCCTGTACCTCCGCCGGTGTAATATACAACAATAACGTCTTTCCAGCTTTCAGGATGCCTCGTCGAATTGAAAGGATCATACCAGTTTGTGAGTAGGTTATATTCTGAAACTTTAATTGTTAGCGTTATGTATCCCCAGTCATCGCTAAATCTTGATTTTGTCGGTGTTAATCTCAGATTGCTCTCATTCAGCAATCCCCATAGGGTGCAGTGGATGAAGAATAACTGCTCTGGCAAATTGTTGAAGTTTATTTTTTCCCAGGTGTCTGAGGGTGTTCTCTGGTATAATCTAACATCGTCTGAGGTGTGGTATGTGAAGCCGCAGCCGTAAACCGCTAGGACGAATGGGTCTGAATCGAAGAGGTAGGTGTATGATTGATAATAAACAGAGCTGGAGGCTCCAAGTTGACTGAAGAACCCGTAAACTCTCGGCTCGTAGGGTCTGATTGAACCTATGTCGGCTGGGTGGCTGCCCAATATTCCGTCGACAAATCTCTCGCCATAATTGATGCCTAATTGAGGGATCATTCTCATCTCGCTGAGATATACCTGGAATAATTGGCTTACAAGCCAGCTGTACCTTGTTTGATATAATATGTCTGGACGCTGATATGGGTACGCTGAGCCTGTGGCGTAAACACCTATCTGTTTAGAGCCGCTTGATAGGTCCATGCCAGCAAAGGCTATAATTTTGCTTTGTAGATCTGCAAAGTGTTTTTCAACAAATTCTCTGGCGCCCCATAAACTTTGATAGTGCCCTGCGAGGGCAACTATGAGCACTGATCTTTTAGGTCTATGCGTAGATAAGAACCTAGCAAACTCGATTAGGTCAGCTACACCTAGAGAGTCGGTTGCACCGTACGATAATGCGGGAACTATGGACCATGAATCATAGTAGGCTGAAACAACTATAACTTGTTTAGATAGAATCTCATCTTTACCCTCAATGTATCCAACTATATTAGGAACTCTTATGCTCTCCCAGCTCATGTTTGCGTTTACATGCACCTTAATTCCTTCAGCGCCTCCTCCTTTAGCCAATCTTACTAGTTCTTCGCCTCCCTCCTCAAGTTTCACGTAGAGCCTTGGGAATAATATTGGAATAAGAACCTCTTTTTGCTCAGCCTCTAGTCGAGTCACCATCTCGGGATCTTCTGGAACAAAGATTACCCCCTTAGCGCCGCCGGCTATTGCCTGATAGAAATTCCATCTCGATGCGAAATCCATGAGGACAAATTTACCCTTAACGTCTAAACCTTCGAAGTCCTCAAATTCGCCCTTACCTAAATATACTAATGTATCGCCGTCTTCCGGGCTTTTATAGGGGCATGGATTAACATAGTTAGGATATAGCATATAGGCTTTTATCACTTTGCCGTTCTCTAAAGCTATTGAGGAACCATGATCAAATGGAACCGTCACGTTAAAGTATTCAAAATATGTTCCATTCTCACCATATGGTTGAAGACCGTATTCCCTGAATTTAGATGCTATGTACTCAGCCGCTTTAAAGAAGCCCGGGTAGCCGGTGAACCTCGGCTCGCTCGATAAAAATTTTACATGCTCCATTATATTAGTCATGTTCAGATTATTGATCACTATGTTGAAGCCCCGCGGCGTTGTTGGAACCTCAGCCCCTTGCGAGACGCTAGGTTCTAACGCGTATGATAAGATTGATGCTTCAAAAAAGGACAGTAATAAAACCGTAAAGAGAATTATAAAGCTGAATATTTTAAGCGATCTTGATCTCACATTAGCCACCCAGTTAGGGGACGACTTTCATTTTTCAAAGAGAAAGCGGAGTATTTAAATTTTTAGCTATAAAGATTTAGAAGGGTAGATTTTTCAACAATAAATCTTGGCTTAAAGTGGTTATTGCCTCAGAAAAATTACAGCCCTTTTCGATTTTTTAGCTACGATATGAAGGTGTCCCCCCATACCTATTAATGACTGCTCCTGAGAGAGGGCAATTTCAATATCTATGAGTTTACGAAGTTTTTTAGAATCTTGAAAAATATAGTTTGACTGGGGGGTTCCAAGGAACAGAATGGGTTTTCCAGCTATTTTAACGACTTCTAATCCGTATTTAGTGAAAAGATCAATTAGATCTTTCGGTGTAAAAGCCCATGTGTAGAATCCTAAATCCTTTATGTATATTTTTCTGCTTTTTAGCGCCGATTCTACTGTTTCTATATCTTCATTTTCCATATTTAGCATTGAGAAGACTATGGAATATATGTTGTCAACTCCGGCGGAAATGTAACAGCTCGGCTTAAGAACCCTAGAGAGCTCCCTAACCGCTTTTTCCGGATCCCCGCAGTACGATATTGGGTCGCCTTCCGCTAAGATAAAGTCGAAGGTGTTTTCTGGAAATTTTATTTTCCGAATGTCCCCTTCAACTGTGGATATTAGGCGGCTTAAGCCTTCTTTTTCCGCTTTTTTAGCGGCAACTCGAAGCATCTCTTTTGATAAATCGTACACTATCACTTTCAGACCTTTTTTCGCTATTGGAATCGCCCATCTTCCTGTTCCTCCACCTGCATCTAAAACTAGGCCGCTTCTTGGAAGGAATGGTTCGATAAATCTCCATGTTATTTCATCATAAACCTTCTTGTAGATTGATGATGACATTTCATCGTATTTCTCAGCGAATCTGTCGTAGAATTTTTTGACTTTTTCAGCCTGCTTGTCAAGCATGTTCTGCACGATCCAAATTCTAAAGGATGTTCCGGTGGTTTCATGTGTGCTCCGGGGTTTTCTTAAGCCTCCATGTTGTTCCTTCAGGCGAATCTTCTACGGCTATGCCTATTTTCTGAAGGCGTTCTCTTATTTCGTCGGATATCTGCCACTCTTTTCTTTTTCTCATTTCTTGTCTAACATCGATTATTAGGTTTATGAGCTCATTTATGATGGCTGCTTTTTCATCCGCATAGTTTTCTTTTTTGATTTCAACGTTTATTCCCAGAATGCCCATCAGATCCTTTATGGTTTCGTAAACTTCCTTTTTCGCTGATGCTTCTATCTCTGCGTTTTTGTCCGCGTAGCTGTTTATTGCCTTTACAGCGTCGAATATTGCTGCTATAGCCAGCGGCGTGTTGAAGTCGTCGTCCATGGCTTCCTCAAATCTTTCTCTGGCTTTTCTAACCTCAAATAGCAGTTTTTCTTCGTCCGGGGTGCGGTTCGCCTTCTCCCTGAGATTTTGAAGTCTTTCTATGGCGCCGCTTATTCTTTCCAGGTTTGCCTCCGCCAATTTCAGGTTTTCCCTGTTGAAGTCTATTGGGCTTCTGTAGTGCGCCGATATTAGGAAGAACCTGAGCACCTGGGGGCTGCAAATTTTCAATGCTTCTTTAACCGTAATGAAGTTTCCCAGCGATTTTGACATTTTCCTGCCTTCAACTGTGAGCCATTCGTTGTGAATCCAGTATCTTGCGAATGTTTTTCCAGTTAGGGCTTCAGCCTGAGCTATTTCATTTTCATGATGCGGGAATATTAGGTCTTTCCCTCCCATGTGGATGTCGAATGTTTCGCCAAGATATTTCATGGCCATCGTTGAGCATTCAATGTGCCATCCCGGCCTGCCTTTACCCCAGGGGCTGTGCCATCCGGGTTCGCCCTCCTTCTGCGCTTTCCAAAGTGCGAAGTCAGCTGGGTTCCTCTTTTTCGGGTTCACCTCTATTCTAGCGCCCATCTCTAGGGCTTCTGTTTTGTTTCCTGAGAGCTTTCCATAATCTCCAAATTTTGACACGTCGAAGTATACGTCTCCGTCTACTTGGTAGGCGTACCCCTTCTCTATGAGCCCCTGTATTACCTCTATCATTTCAGGTATGTGCTGCGTTGCTCTCGGGCTAACATCAGGCTTCCTTATGTTCAATGCGGCGATATCCTCGAAGTATGCGTCGCTGAATATTTCGCCCAGCTGCTGTATGCTTAAGCCTGTTTCCCGCGATCTTTTAATCATCTTGTCATCTATATCCGTTATGTTGCTGACGAAGAATACTTTGTAGCCCTTGTATTCCAGGTAGCGGCGTATGACGTCTGCCACAGCGAATGCCCTAGCGTTCCCGATATGGATGAAGTCGTATACTGTTGGTCCGCAGGCATATATTCGAACCTCACCTTCACATAGCGGTGTAAACTCTTCCTTCCGCATGCCCATTGTGTTGAAGATTTTCAGTACCATGGTGAAATCCCTATTTTTTAAGCATGCTAATCCTTAGAGAAATTTAAGGCTGATCTGGAATATATTTGATGTGGTGCGATCATCCCTTAATGGTGAGATTTGCTTTCCGTATTATCCGCATTATTTTTTCTCTGCTTCTGCTCCAGGATATGATTATGGTTAGGGTTACAGAGGCTATTAAGACGATTATTGACGCTGTTATATCCTCCGTGGCTGATTTCAGCTCCATGAAGATGAAGCCGCCTATGGATGCCCCTATAGAGTAGAGGATTGTTTTTCCAGCTAATTGTATCATGAGTATTTTATGCGGTGGGAAGCGGAGCGCTCCAGCCAGAAGCATTATCGGCGTGTCGGGCAGAGGGGATGAAGCGAAGAGAAGGGCTACTATAAGCCCGTATCGCTCAGCCCATTTCGGCAGGGAATCAGCATGCTCATTTATTGATGTTAGGGTTTTCTTTATGCCTAAACCCCAGCAGTAGGTTATCATTTCGCCAATTCCGCCTCCTAATCCGGCTGCTAAGCCCAGGGTCAGCGGATTATAAATCTGGGTTAATGATAGGAAGGCTGGCAGAAATAGCCCTCTTGCAATTATAGTTAAATGGCTTAGCAGCGCCATAACAAATATGCCTATTAGCCCATAATCTCCAAGAAGGGCGTTCGACGATAACGTTCCGAGAAGTATTAGCGCTGACAGAACCGCCGCAGCCGCCACCCCAAGAAGGCTCAGCAGATCTTTAACCCTTACTTTCATTATGTCTTCTCCAGTAACACGTTTTTCCACGCTGGAATCCAAACCGAATTAATAAATCTATATTTATCAATAAAGGCCTTTATTTTTTTATATGTATACTTTAACCATTTGTAGTGTAATACGCTTTTCCCAATTCTACATAGCTATATAGTCTTTCGTTATCGTTAAGAATTATATGTAATGTGTGTTCGGATATTACAGTCACCCTCATATATACTATGCTTCCACTGGGAATAATGCCGCGACAATGATCAGAAACATTTGCCGTATAAGTGCCTTGTTTCTCCGTAATTTTAAATTGCTCAGGTTTAAAAATGATGCTCTCATTTCTTCCCGATGAAGAGTTATAAAAGAATAATGTGACGTTAAATATTGCGGGTTTCCCGGGCTTAGGTACTGGCGATGGCTGAACATATATGGTAATATTAACATACTGTGTGTCTCTCATGTCTATACATATATTTTCGGGTATAGGTGGAGAAGCTATTTCTCTATAGGTATGTTTTTGTTTACTAATTACCCAAGTAGCTTGACGAGTTTTAAAAGAAACAAGAGAGTATGGCAAAAGATATTCTTGATTTGGATCCTCCTCGCCCACACTTAAGTAAAGGGTGCCCCAATCCACCTCATTCGAGTTGATTCCTCTAATGTAGCATGCGGAAACAATTATTCCGTCTTTAGGCGTAACAGCCCTTAATTTTACTCCTAATTCATATTCATTAACTGTTGATGAAAATGCAAGACTATAGTTTCCTCCGCCCAAATATTTCATGTTAACGATTTCCGCGGGATCCCATTTTGATTGATTTCTATTCCACACATAAACATTTAGTAGTCCAGGTATTAAATTTGGTACTGGTTTTCCATCGTCTATTATGCTGAATATCAAAGTGACTGAATTATCACCTGTTTTTCTTACTGTGCCATTGAATATTCTAAGTACAACAACCTTATCTGAACGGCCGATCCAACCTCTAAAGCCGTAGGCTTCCAAATCCATACTAAAGTCTGCATATGTAAAGCTAAATCCTATAGGCGTATTCCAACTAAATTTAAATTTCCTTTCCACTATTTCCATTTTCGCACCTAAATGGGAGAACGCCATCACCGCGGAGCGCATCCACTTCTGCAGAACACTTTCCCCTTTAATGCTTGCATTATTCTCATCATAGGTTTCATCAAACTCTAGGCTGGCATCCCTTAAGGCGACTGTTAAAGTCCTATCGAAGTCGCTTGTAGCCGCTAAAACTATCTCCTTGACTGGTTCATATTTTAGCAGCTGCCTACCCGCATTCATTTGATATATGGAGAATGCCACTGAAAGGATCACTATGGACATTACTATTGCTAGTGCCAGTATGATTTGCCCGCCATTATTCCTAAGGATTCTTCTCATACCGCATTTTCACCTCCCTTTCGCTAACACTAAAATAATATAGTAAGTTTCACCACCATTCTCACCACTACGTGAAGTGTAAATCGCCATTGTGGAGGATTTCTCCGGCAACCTGCTGAATTCATCGGGGGATATATTGCTTACACTAAAATTTGAGCGCAACGTAACAACGACCCCGTTATCCTCACATTTAAAGATCGTGAGATTATAATATATTGATGGTGAGATTATCTCTTCGATAAGCATTTTAAGTCTAGAGTCTGCATTTCCACCACTTTCAGTCAGGACATATTCGATCGCATCAGTCTCAATCAGGCTATGCAGAATATTATAGCCAAGCCTATCTAAATCCTCCTTCTCATGTAAAATCCCTATGCGCGACGGATATATTAAAAAGATCGAAGCTGAAAAGACGGAAAATATTATTATAGCCGCTATAACTGCCTCGAACATTCTCACCTGCCCTTTATCCACGCCCAATATTCTTTTCACGCACATATTACCACACCAACCTCCAAACGTAAAACCTAACAATATAGGAGAAACCCTCAACTGAAACCATTTTCTCAAGCATGAAACCCAAAGGTAAGGAGGAAGAACTTAACGATACGGTTCCATACTCAACACGATCTATAAATCTCCGGGCTACAAGTAGTTTACCGTCAGCAGTAGCAGCTAAAGCAACTATAGTTCCAGGCTCAACATAATCAACATCCGTGAAGCCATCTCCACCAATCCTCCATTCAAAAGATACATTGCAAATCTCGCATTCTCCATCCTTAATTGGAGCTATCACCTCATCAATCATTTCGCTAGAGACGCTCAGCGACAGTTTTTGACCAACTAAACAGGCCCGTTGAATGGAGCTTTCAGGAGGCACAAAAACTTTCGGCACACGCATGCCGCGATAATCAACAACAAATATCGCCACGGCTGAGGCGCTGGACGCCCCATCAAAGTTTATGGTGCATGCGCCGTCGGGTCCAGTTACGCTACTAATTAGAGAGCTATCAGAAACTTGATTGTCTTGCAAATAGTAAATTTTAGCCGTCACATTCGCATTTTGAATTGGATTTATGCCGTCAATTGATCGCACGCTGACCTTGTATCCCCCTGAATTTTCCTCAACATCAACATTGAATTGCGGCAGAATTTCTATTGTGAAGCCGTATTCACGCGTATTCAGCCCTAGAAGTTCACTTACTTTCTGCGGCGATATATAGAATGGATTTTCATCGTTTAGTAGACGTAAGATTTTATCTGCATCAAGCACGTAGGCTTCCCTAACGGTTCTACTTTGGTAGGCTAGGCCGAATGATCTAAGGCTATTCTCGTCAATAGTAGTATTGCTTCCCCAATCTGCTGGATCTCCCGGATTTAGGAGAATCTGCGTCATTATTGACTGCGCAATTCTCTTTAAGCCTTCTCTTTCAGATGCTACTTTAAGAGGCTCAGTGGTCATTGTAAGCATGAGATTTGAGGCTAAGAGTATGGCGATTATAACCAGCGCCGCGAATATATACTCATGTATGTGCATTATTCAGCCTCCCAAACCCCAATTCCAGCCCATATCACGTTAACCCCGGACTCTAACTTCTCATATACCCAGCCCCAAACAACAACTTTTTCTTTGTTACTGCGCACGCCGCTGTAAATTCTCCCAGAAGACTTTATTACGCCGCCCTTAGAGGATAGGGGCTCCCAAGGGTCGTTCACTGTGTGAATTATTAGGTTTGACACAGTGGCATTTAACGGTATTTTAAGGGAAACTGAGACGTCACGCCTGCTGACTAGATACAGGCTTATGATGGGACTATTCTCAGAGTCCTTTGTTAGCTCCACCGCATATGCGTAGCCGCTTAAATCGGGCGGAAGCTCGAGAATCTTAAATGTAGCATATTGCTCTAGGAAGTTTTTAAAGTCCACTAGGGCAATTATTTCCATAAGATTTGCTTGAACATATTCGCCGACCTCCCTCAGCTGCTGTTTTAAGATGTCGGACTGTACATGCGAATACGTTATTATAAAGTAGGATGCAACTGAAATTGTTAGTAGAACTAGGGCTATGCTACCTATCACATGGCTTATTGGAACATCCAACCCGCAGCAACCCCCCAAATCATGATAATGAAACCTCCACAACCGACTCTACAACAATAACAGCTACAGGGTAACTATTGTTAAAAGAAAAAGTTTTGGTTGTCTCCACAGAACCTACTTTAACTTTGACTGAGACCTCCGTCGCCCCAGCACACTCATATGAGTTGATTTGCACACCCTTATTTTGGGCGCTTATTCTCAGCAGCCCGGAGCCACCCATGCTTCTACTTTCAGCCTTAACCACTTTAAAGAAGATTATTTGCAGAACATTATATCCACCAGTTTCATCTGTGAAGTTAATTACTTTAACCCTATTATAATCAAGCTTTATTTGCGCAACCCCATCCTTATTTTCTATTCTCAAATAGCCTAGGGGCGCGCCAGTACCATTAACAATAGGGGAATCCTCCCCTCTTAATGGAGAGTTAGATGAAGATACGAAGCCTCCGGACCTATAAACAAATGTTAACGTTGTAAACGTTATCGGCTCAAAACTAGGCATATTAGTTATGCTAATAGTCATATCATCACCATTGATTATGCTCAGCGCTCCACTGTTCAGGTTGAATTGAACGTAGCTTCCAGCGCCCTGCTTCATCCCAGCCTCCTCTATGATTTCGTCGAGGAGCATCATGTTTGTTTTCGCCTGCTCAAACTCAGTGTTTTGAACCCTCATTTCAAGAATGTTTCCTGAAACAAACGCCGCTATTATAAGGATCACTAGGAGGATGCTTGTGAGTATAACCGCTGATATTACTGGTGAAATAGCCGAACATCTTCTCTTCAGAACAGCATTGAATTTATTACGCCTTAAATTGCTGTGCATACGTATTTCACCAGAACTTAAATAGTTGGAAGCTCACTGTCAGCCATATGCCGGCCAGAGACGCTATCACCAGATATAAACCTACTTTGAAACCTGATGAAACCCTTCCAGATACAAGCTTCCCAGATGTCAACCCGAACATGAATGAGTGAAATATTAGGGGTG
>CAYPJR010000031.1:0-10056 GCA_964411115.1 uncultured Candidatus Bathyarchaeia archaeon
CTCTCTCTTACCTCCCTCCGTTCCCATATTTATCTCCGCCTAAACCAATCTAATTTTAATCGCCAGCGATTTGGGAAAGAGATATCTAGGATTATAATCTTATAGTTTATAAATCTTCACAGCGAAGGATCGTGTAGAAATGAGCAACTTAAACCTTTTCACATCCGCAGCGATGCAGTTCAGCGGTTTCCAGAAGGGGTTTAAGGAAGCCGACTATGTTATTGTTGGAGTGCCATTTGATGCCACGAGTACTTATCGTTCAGGAGCAAGGTTTGCGCCGTCATCTATAAGGGAAGCATCGCTTAATATTGAAACCTATAGCTTCAGATCAGGAATTGACATAGAAGACTTAAGTATCCACGATGCCGGTGACCTGCATGTAAGCGGAGATGTAAATGAGACTTTAAGGAGAGTTGAGATTGTATGCAGCGATATACTTAGCAATGGGAAGGTGCCGGTCTTCATAGGTGGCGAGCATACGATAACGTTCGGAGCTGCCAAGA
Source organism: uncultured Candidatus Bathyarchaeia archaeon (assembly GCA_964411115.1). Classification (GTDB taxonomy): domain Archaea; phylum Thermoproteota; class Bathyarchaeia; order Bathyarchaeales; family DTEX01; genus DTEX01. The sequence goes on from CAYPJR010000031.1 coordinate 504, forward strand.
ATCTTCGCTCAAGATTCGCGGTTGTGAGCTTTGACGCCCATTTAGATTTAAGGGACGAATATATGGATAGAAAATTTTGCCACGCAACATTCATGCGGAGGATAAATGAGATCGTTAAACCCGAAAAGATAATTGAAATTGGGGTTAGAGCAGCATGCAAAGATGAGCTTAAATATGTGGCTGAAGCTGGTAACATAATATATGTCACCCCTCAAAAAATTGAGAACGCTGGCGTAAAGAAGATTTCAGAGGAGATTAAGGATCTTCTGGTCGACTGCGAAGAAGTCTACCTCACAGTGGATATGGATGTCCTCGATCCATCCTATGCTCCAGCGGTTCAAAATCCGGAGCCCGATGGTCTATCCATAGGCGTGCTTCTAAATATCTTGTCGCTTATATGCGATAGGCGAATAGTTGGATTCGACATCGTTGAAGTTACCCCGCACTATGATAATGGCGTAACAGCTATTAATGCGGCGAAAATAATATTTGAGGTTCTATCTTTTATCTATAAGAGTAGATTGTTCATTTTGGGGGATCAGCCAGCTTGAAGATTCCTAGACCGGAACATCCAAGGCCGGACTTTGAGAGGAAAAACTGGTTAAACCTTAACGGTGAATGGCAATTTGAAATCGATTATGGGAAAAGCGGCCTTGAAAAAGGCTGGCAAAGCGGAAAGGATTTCTCAAGGAGCATAATTGTACCCTTCCCCCCGGAAAGCAGCTTATCCGGCGTGGGTGAAAGAGATTTCATGGAGTCTGTTTGGTATAGGCGCTTCTTCAAGGTTCCGAAGAATTGGCTGGATAAACGTGTACTGTTGCATTTCGGCGCAGTTGATTATGAGGCAACAGTTTGGGTTAACGGTTGCAAGATCGGCTTACATAGAGGGGGATATACGCCCTTCACATTTGATATAACCAGCCTCGTGAAGCCTAATGATAATGAGCTCACTGTTTGGGTGACTGATGAATGTAGAAGCGGATTGCAGCCGACTGGGAAGCAGAGCCATAGGCTGAAATCTTATAGTTGCCTTTACACTCGCGTAACTGGAATCTGGCAAACTGTTTGGTTAGAATCTGTTCCGCAGCAATACATAAAATACTTTCAAATATTGGCTGATCCATATTCCGGAAATGTTTCTCTAAAGGTGCACATTGATAATGTTAAGGGCAGATATATTCTGTCAGCCTACGCTCAGGAAGGGGGGAAAATCGTCGCCGAAGCCGAAGTAGTCTCATCAAGCTCAACAAATTGCATCTGCATGAACATTCCAAATCCGCATCCATGGTCTCCCGAAGACCCGCACCTATACACGTTGATTCTCAAACTCTATTCGCAAGATAAATTCATTGATGAGGTCCACTCCTACTTTGGCTTACGTGAGGTTCGCAGATTAAAAAATAAAATTTTAATCAACAATAAACCGCGTTTCCTAAGATTTGTTCTAGACCAAGGATATTATCCAGACGGCATCTACACAGCTCCCTCAGATGAAGCTTTAAGGCGGGATATAGAATTAGCTAAGGATATGGGGTTTGACGGTGCTAGGCTGCATCAGAAAGTTTTCGAACCTCGCTTCCTCTACTGGGCTGATAAGCTCGGATATCTTGTAGCCGGCGAGTTTCCAGACTGGGGGGCAGACTTAACGAACGCCCTAGCCAGAGAAAGATTGCTTGACGAATGGGTCGAAGCGGTTAGGAGAGACATAAATCATCCCTGCATAATTATGTGGACGCCATTTAATGAAAGGGCTATTCGCATGGGTGATGAGGAATACGTCAATTTTGTTAGAAGAGTTGTCAAAATAACAAGGATGCTTGATTCCTCAAGGTTGATTATTGATTGCAGCGGATGGACCCATGTTGATGAAGAAATTGACATATACGATGTTCACGATTATGAGCAGAATCTGGAAGCCTTTAAATCTCACTATTCAGGGCTCACCGAATTATCTAGGTCCGCCGATATAAACCCGACGCCGCTTGATTTCAGACCCCCAATGAACTTTCTGAGAAACGCCCCCTATCGTGGTCAACCATTCATCGTGAGCGAATACGGCGGAATATGGTGGAATCCGCCTGGAATGGAGGTTGATGGAAGCTGGGGTTACGGTGAAAGACCGAAAAGCATTGAGGATTTCATCGCCAGATACAAGTCCCTAACTGAAAGTCTAATTTTCAATAACGCTATTTCAGGCTTCTGCTACACGCAACTATATGATATCGAGCAGGAGACGAACGGGCTGTACACTTATAATAGGAAGCCTAAAGTTAACCCGAGAATTATAAGGAGAATTAATAGGCAGAAAGCAGCAATAGAAGAGGAAACAGCGTGAAAAAGATTATTAATTGCGCTGCTGAAGCAATACGTGGAGGACGAGGCTGAGGTTGGCTAGGAACATACTTGAAATCGAAAACTTAAGCGTTGAGGTTTCCGGAAAAAGGATACTTAATGACGTGAATCTGCAGATACCTAATGGTGAAGTGCATGTTCTCTTCGGACCAAACGGTTCCGGCAAAAGTTCGCTCATAATGGCAATTTTAGGTTTCCCAGCTTTCAAGATTGTTTCAGGCAGAATATTCTTCAACGGCGTCGACATAACAAATCTCCCAATAAATGAGAGAGTTAAGCTTGGAATAAACGTGGCGTTTCAGAATCCGCCGGCAATCAGGGGGGTTAGGCTGGGCGACATCTTAAACCATTTAACGCCGGATAAGGAAAAAATCAATGAGTTACTCATGAAGCTTAAGTTTCCGCCGGAATTTCTTGAGAGAGACATTAATTTAGGTTTTTCAGGCGGGGAGATTAAGAAATCTGAGGTTCTCCAGGTTTTAGCGCATAATGGCAGCTTCATAATTCTTGATGAACCTGATTCTGGCGTAGATGTTGTAAACCTGAGAATTTTAGGCGGAGTTATAAAGGATGCATTAAAGGGGCGCTCAGCCCTAATAATAACGCATTTAGGCGTTATCCTCCAATATGTTAACGCGCATATGGCGCACGTGTTAATAAACGGTACAATAGCCTGCTCAGACTCGCCTGCAAAGATTTTGGGGCAGATATTAAACGAAGGCTATGCGTGGTGTGAAAAATGTCTACAATCAAGGATGCAGCGTTGCGAGCTATAAAAAAACCGGCGGAGTTAGGTCCAGATTTAGATATAAGCCAATACTATAGGAATCCCAAGAATTGGGAGCCCTGCCTGCTCTCAAGCCTCCCTAAAGATGTTCTTGAGAGAGCGCTTGAAGTAGGCGTCACATCAAACGAGGAGAATCGGGCGGCAACATTCTTCCAAATTGACCATTCAGTCATCTTTAGGGCTGTTCAGGACCTTTTTGAAAATAAAGTGGAAATTATGAGCGCTAAAGAGGCTTTAGAAAAATATGATTGGCTGAGGGATTACTGGTGGAAAATCGTGAGGGTTGACGCTGATAAATATACGGCTCTAGCGGAGTTAGCGTGGGATCAAGGATACTTTATTAGAATATTGGAAGATCAGCATGTTACAATGCCGCTGCAAGCATGCTTATTTATATCAACCGACAACCTGAATCAGAATGTTCATAACATAATAGTTGCTGAGCCGGGCTCTGAAGCGCAAATAATAACCGGCTGCACCATTCACCCCGGGGTTCAGCGCGGATTACATGTAGGCATAACTGAATTTTATATTAAGGAAAATGCCAAACTAACCTTCACGATGATTCATAATTGGGCTCAAAACTTTGACTCCCGCCCCAGATCCGGCGCAATAATTGAGGATAACGCCACCTTCATAAGCAACTATATGTCCCTGAAGCCTGTGAAAAGCGTGCAAATGTATCCTGTTGCCTACTGTAAAGGCGTGAACTCACGGGCCAGATTTAACACTATAGTTTACGGATCGGGCAGCTCATATATCGACATAGGCTCAAGAATAGTTCTGCAGAATGAAGGCTCCAGGGGTGAAATCATATCTAGGGCGATAGCCACAGATAAAGCTCAAATATACGCGAGGGGCTTTCTTCAGGGCGAACATGGGGGCACAAGAGCCCACCTTGAATGTAGGGGTTTACTCTTATCTGATGAAGCCATGATATATGCTGTTCCGGAACTTGTTAGCAAATCTTCCGGCGCTGAGCTTTCGCATGAAGCCGCCATTGGAAAAATATCTGAAGAGCAAGTGCAATATTTGATGGCGAGAGGATTCTCAAAAAGCGAGGCGGAATCTTTAATAGTTAGGGGATTCATGGACGTAGGCATATTCGGCTTACCGAAAGATTTAGAGATGAAAATTCAAAAAATGCTTGACATAACCGCTGAGCGGATTCTATAATTCAAAGGAATCTGCTTAAACATTTAAGAGATAATTAAGTAAACTGAAGCGCGGACTATGCTGAGAAAAGTCCTCTTTAAGAGCGTTAATTATTTAAGTAATCTGGGATTTTCTTTTGCATGCCCCCCTCCTTTAATCCAATAACATACTCAATTATGTCATCAACCTTTTTAAATTTCAAATTTAAAAGCTTACTGAAGCCCCAGCCGGAACATTTTATGCTTGATATTATTGATGCCGCCGTCACAGACTTCATTAAGTCACCTGTCTGTTTATAGGCTGCTAGGAACGAGCCGCACCATGTGTCGCCGGCGCCGGTTGTGTCCATCAGTCTCTCAATTGGAAATCTAAGCGCTGGGATCATCTGCATTTCCCCATCCTCCCTACTTATTATGGCGCCTAGCTCACCTAACGTTACAACCAGCATTTTTGATTTTAGGATTCTTAAAGCGGTTAAGAGGCTTCTAGCCTCAGCGAGGGCTTTAGCCTCAGAATCATTGAGTATAAAGAAGTCGACCTCTGAAGCCACCTCCCTAAGTATGCTTTTATTTCCCCCCTTAATGTAGCCCATCCACGCATTGACTGAAATCAATGTTTTCGGAGTTTTCTCTCTGAGAGTATGCACGATTTTCTTAACCTTCGGAGGCGGCAGCGGCGAAATGTGCACTATGCTTCCAGACCCAATATTTTTGATCGGCACTAATGATGGTGAAATCATGAGCCCAGCGCCATAATTTGCCTCTAAATACCTTGCTTCCCAGAGAGCATTATAGCGTATACTAAATCTTGTTGATGGAGCCATAGAAATTTTTAGGTATCTCTTTTGGAAAAGGTTCAGAATATCCGGGAAGGGATAATCTTTACCAATAACGGAGACCAGATAGACATTTTCAAAAAGAGTTTTAGCCGCTATGGCCGCATATAATGCGGCTCCACCTGGCTGAACATTTGAACCATTCACGTTTTGAACGTTATCTACCGAAACATGCCCAATGAAGAATATGCCGTCAATGGTCATTTGACAACCTCACGGAGCATGATTCTTATTTAAGGTTAACAGTTTAAAGATTTACTCTCAATCTTTATTGAGAAGATGGTTTAAGTTTAAAAAATAAGGTGTAATTGTAAGAGTATGGAAAGGATTACATGCATGGAGGATTAGATGTGAATTCAGAGGGAAGCTTAGGCAAAATTGAGAGAGAATATTTAGAGCGCCATCAGAAGTCAAAATCTCTCTATGAAAGGGCTAAAAAAGTTTTTGCGAGGGGTGTGACGCATGACTCGCGATATTTCGAGCCGGCGCCGGTTTATTGCGTTAAAGCTAAGGGCTCGAGAAAATGGGACGTTGATGGAAATGAATACATAGATTATTGGATGGGTCATGGAGCCCTAATTTTAGGGCATGCGCATCCCATCATAACTAAGGTTGCGGTTGAACAGGCTCGTAAAGGAACACATCTAGGTGCTTCACATGAGATTGAGATTCAATGGGCTGAGAAGATTACGCGTTTAATACCGTGCGCCCGCGGGGGTATGGTTGAATTCACAAATTCAGGTACGGAAGCAACGATGATGGCAATAAGAATAGCGAGAGCATATACTGGAAAAACCAAAATTATAAAGTTTCTCTCACATTTCCACGGATGGTTCGACTACACAATAATTGATTATAACCCGGAGTACTCTCATATTCTTCCCGGATACTACCCGACCGGCATACCGCCGGAAATATGCAGATACACAATTGCTTTACCGCCTAACGATTTTGAATCCGTTGAGAAAACTATTGAGAAAGATGATGTTGCATGCGTAATTCTTGAGCCCGGAGGTGCCTCAATGGGTTTAATACCTACAGGGAGGGATTTCCTTGAAAAATTAAGAAAAATAACTAGGGAAAACGATGTTATATTGATTTTCGATGAAGTTGTAACGGGATTTAGGGATGCCCCTGGAGGCGCGCAGGAGCGATATGGTGTAACCCCCGACATGTCAACCTTGGGCAAGATACTTGCCGGAGGTTATCCCGGAGGGGCTGTTGCTGGCAAAAAAGAATATATGAGCATGCTGGAATTCAATGTTGAAGGCAGAAGAGATTTCAGACGGATAAGTCATCCGGGAACATTTAACGCTAACCCGCTCTCAGCAGCCGCTGGCAATGCATGTCTAGGTTTAATTCTAGAAGGTAAGGTGCACCCTGAGATTAATCGGAAGGGCGAATATCTTAGGAAGGGTTTAAATGACGTTATCGAGGATAATGGCATTAATGGTTTAGCGTGGGGCACAACCGACTCAATAATCTATGTTGGAATTGGAATAGATGAGGAGGATCTTGAAGTCTCAAATATTGAAAGTTTCATCAAATTCCAAAGAAAGAGGGAGGCGAATCAAAAAATTATGCGTGTTTTGGAGAAAGCCCTAATCAATAGGGGTATTCATCCGATGGGTTCAAGGTTTATTCTATCAATTGCTCATAGTGAAAGAGATATAAATGTGACAATAGAGATGTTTAATGAAGCCTTAAGAGACCTTAAGTCGGAGGGCTTACTGAAGGTTTAATTCTAAAAGTTTGGAGGGAATACCCGTCGAAGCGTCAGTTTTTAAAAGGAAAAAGGAGGAGATCCGTCGTAGAATTTGGCTCCTTATGGAGGAGATGAATATAGCGAGGTTTCCCAAGCCGGTTTACGGTAGAATACCGAATTTCGTCAATTCTGAGGTTGCTGCGCAGAAATTGGCTGATCAAAAAGAGTTTAAGCAAGCTAAGGTTGTTAAGGTTAATCCAGACTCACCCCAGAGCGAAATCAGATATCTAACGCTTCTTAATGGTAAAACTTTGATAATGCCCACTCCTAGATTGAGAAGCGGCTTCTTAATTCTTGATCCAGATAAAATTCCTAAAAGCCAGTATTCTAAGGCTTCATCGATACATGGCGCATTTAAATACGGTAAGCCATGCGGGATCAACGAGATACCATCTATAGATTTGGTCGTTGTAGGCTCCGTAGCGGTTTCTAGGGATGGGGTTCGAATAGGTAAAGGCGGCGGATACAGTGAGATAGAATACGGGATGCTTCGCGAAATAGGCTCGGTTAAAGAAGAAACCCCGATATTTACGACCATCCATGATGTTCAAATAATTGATGGAGCGCCCAGAGAACCATACGATTTGATTGTTGATGCAATAGTAACGCCCACCAGGGTTATTAGGATAAAACGCGCATATGATCTGCCTAAAGGCATAATTTGGGAGAAACTTTCAATAGAGAAAATCAAGGAGATACCCATACTTGCTGAGCTAAGAAAGATAACGGTTTAAAGCGTTTTTCTACGAGATTTAAATAAAATTTTATTCATCTTCAAGTCCAACATAATAACTGTGTAAACATATGGATGATAAGAAGTTTCAAATATGCTTTGGAATGTAAAACAATGCTTGTGATCTGAATGTCTAAATTCAGCAAAGAGTGGGAAGGAACGGGAAGCAGCATATTGAATGTGCTGAGGCCACAGCAACCCTTGAGACAGAAGATTTCGCTTGCCGCTAAACGCATAGAGTCCCAGTCTCAGATGCTTGAGGCTGCGATAAACGGCTTGATTCAAAGAGATAAGTCGTTATTTTCTAAGATCGTGGATGCCTACTCTGAGCATGACTTGAAAAGGGCAACAATGTATGCTAATGAGCTCGCTGAGCTACGAAAAACAATAAATCTTATGTCTAATGCCAAACTGGCTCTTGAAAGAGTTGCTCTAAGACTTAGCACGGTCACCCAGCTGGGCAATATAACAGCTATCGTGGCGCCGGCAATAGAGGTTCTCAAAGATGTGCGTGTTAGTATATCTGGCATTATGCCAAATGCTGAGAATGAGCTGAACGCTATAATGAGCATGCTGGACGAAATAATGGTGGAGTCAGGTCAAACTTTCGAGGCAAGCTTCAGCTTTGAACCAACAAGTGAGGAGGCGCAGAAAATACTCAGCGAAGCCGCGCTTGTAGTTGAGGAAAGGATGAGGGAGAAATTCCCGGAGATCGTGGCTCCGAAGACTCCTGAGGTTGCTGGTGAAGGATCAAGCTAGCTTAATGCTGGGGGAAGAATATGGGTCAGAGATCTAAAATGGTAATCGCCCTCTTAGTAATTGGGATCATAGGTTTCCTACTGGGCGTTGCGGCTAACATAATATATTATAAGGCTCTACCATTCATGATGGAGAATTTTCCGCAACTATTTATGTCAGAATGGGCTTTATGGGGTCTTATAGGCGCTCTGCTGGCTGTAATATGCTCTCTAATATACGCTTACTTACCCTGAAATTAAGCTGAAAGCAGCAGCATCTTTTCTCTCGGCAGTCTGGTGATAGCGGTTGAAGGAGCCGATCATTCAATATAAATCCTCCAGATGGACCGGCTTAAATGGCGAAACAGTCTTCCAATGCTTCGTTTACGACGATGTCCAAGTGGAGGTAATAGTTGAGAATCCGATGAGAAAGCAGACGGTTACAAACCTAGTGAAGGTTACAATTTACAAGGACAATATTTTTCTTCCTGATAGCTACGTGAAGAGAGACAAACATATTGTGACGCTGCCGCCGCTTTCCACCGGAAGGATAACTGTGCCTTTTAAGCCGGCTTATGAAGCCGGATATCACTATGAGATTTCAATAGAAAACGAGAAAGTGTATAGTCAACCTAAAGGTTTTCCTCCTAGGCTATATGCTTCTAGAAGAAACGCCGCCCTCATAATAAATGAGCCCTTAGGCATGGTGACATCTAATCCTGGGTTAACCATCACTGGCAGGCTTATAAGCGCTGAAAACGGGGAGGGTATAGAGGGGGCTAAAATAGGCATATATGACGTGAGAATCCTTAGGAGAGACGATCTCATCGCGTATGGAGTAACATCAAAAAATGGGGTTTTCACCATAAGCGATGTGAAAAGTAAGGCTCTTAGATGGAATAGAAGATTAAGGATATATGCGAAATTCTTTGGTGATGACGTCTATAAACCAGCGGTAAGCAACCAATACACGGTTAATTTTCAAAAGTAAGTTTATGCGCGCCAACATGTAGCGAAAATCATGAATCAACTGTTCTCCTTAAATCCTACTACGACCGTGAATTCAGAAATCATAGAATTTATCAATAAATAAGCATGCTCCGAAACAAATTTTCACCGGAACCTCTACAAAATTGGCGCGCAGAAAGATTTTGACATCTTCAATAAATGCTCTCCTTAAAGCCGGAGC
>CAYPJR010000031.1:10156-15346 GCA_964411115.1 uncultured Candidatus Bathyarchaeia archaeon
AGCCGGAGCAAGCTCTCCAAACAATGTGTTAACGCCTCCCTCATCAATCCTGGGATGAATATACCCGCCTTGAGATCCATACATGCAGGACAAATGTTATGAAGCCATGTCTCTAAAAGGTTTGAGTGGACTTTAATAGCCACGAATAATCTCATTATTGATGGTGGGCTAGGTTGGTTACGATCACCATTTTTTGCCTGATAAGGCTTTAGAAGATCTTGAGAAAAGGGCGGAGTCCGAGGGCAAGTCTTCAGAGGAGCTGATCGGTGAAGCTATGTTCAGGGAACTCGACATAAAAGATCCCCAAACTAAGGCTGAACTCCACTTGAAACTATGTGAAAAATACATACGTGAATCTGAGGAGTTCCTGGCTAAAAAGGACTATGCTCAAGCATCCGAAAAAGCTTGGGGTGCTTCTTCCCAGATGGTTAAAGCGTTAGCTGCCAAGGAGGGTGAGGATCTGAGAAGCCACGCTAGTCCGTGGGAGTACATGAATAAACTGGCTGAAAAACTCGTGGATGTCGAGCTAAGACATCCGTGGAGAACCCGCTAACACCCTCCACCAAAACTTCTACGAAAACTGGAGAGTCGAGCTCTCGGTAAGAGATATCAAAACCCTCATAGAGAAGTTGAGGGACGCCATGAAATCTCTATTAGCGCCATTATGTAGCGAAAAAGATTCTGGTGAAAAATTTTCGAAGTAAGGATTATTGGTTTGATAAATTTCCATTTTAGGCTTTCAGATTTAAAAGAGAATGATTGATTCATGATGTTTCGTTACATACTGGCGCGCATGCTGAGGAATAGATACGTAGCGTATGGTGGGTACAGCGTTGACCTACCTGCAAATATATTAACATCAATTAGGTACATCTTCAACAACCATGGAAACCCAGATCTTCAGGCTTCATGCTGCAACCTACTAGAGTCAATTTTAACGTCTGCCAGAAGATAATCTTAACAGGATCGCCGCTAAACCCTGAAGCCCCCTTCAACCATAGGAATTCACATGTCGAAGAAAACCCGCCCATCTAAAGCTGAAAAATATACCTAGGGGGGTATCAATTTTAGCTTGAAAATTCAAGCTAAAATTGAATATTATTCTTTTAACGCCTAAACAGACATATAAAATCGACGCTTAAAACTGGCTTAATCCGAGAGAAAGGTTTATCAGGACGTAGCTTAAGCCCTATGTATAGGTGTTCTATTTTCTCGCATTTCTGTACCAAAATATAGAATTATATTTTGAAATGAAGAAAATTATATTAATAAATTAAAAAGAGAGGTTTATAAAATTTGAATGCAAAAAGTGTAATCTTAATTGTCCTTGCGGTTGCAGTCACCGCCAGCGCATTTCTAGCCTGGTATTTCCAGCTCTCTGCCTCTCCCCAAATAATAAAAGAAGACTTTGAAAACGGATTCGGCGAATGGGCTGCCGATGCAGATGTACCGCTTGACCCCAACAACCCCGGTCACCTCGTTGAGTGGAGCATAACGCGTTCAACCGAAGTTGCTAGCTCCGGACAATATTCGCTGAAGCTCTTCATCGACGGACGCCAGGACGATGGAACAATATGGATAGAGAGAAAAATAGCCGTGAAAAAGAACGCTAAAATAAAGATCGATATCTCCTTCGATCTCTACAGTGAGCAGGAAAGCTTCAACACTATAGCCGCCATATGCGCCTACGCTGGCATACGAAAACCGGAGACTGAGGAATATTTCAGCGTGATTGGATCAGCCAACGAGGTTACAGGCTGGAAGAGATATAGCTTCACAACGGATGTGGATGCCGGATTCAGCGAAGAAATATGGGTTGCACTAGGCATCTCGGTGCGCTGGGAAACACATATGACATACTGCATAGACAATGTTGAAGTAAAAATCCTCTAACTCTAATTGAAGCCCGCATCCCTCTGCCCCTTTTAGTCATTGCCATCTTAAAAATAACGGGTAAAACGCTTTCCACGCCTTAAAGCTGAAAGATTAAATCTATTAGGGTAAGCGTCTTCTTCATCTTCATGGTTCCCGGATAATGCCACGATAATCCTATTTTGGCAGAATAAGCGCCAAAATTCCAATTATAATTAGCGCGCATCGGCGATGATAAGCATTATTGGAAACCATATTGGCGCTAGGATTGCGGCTAATATAAATGTGAGCGCACCCACCCCAATCAATAAAAGAACCGCGGGAAGCAGAAATGCGAGTAGAAGCATAAATAAAAGAAGCCAAAGAAGCCTTCTCATAAACCTCACCTAAAACAAGTACGCATCTTCACCCTATTATTGTTATCGCCGCAATTATTTATCAGCCAAGCTTTCAATCCATACCCATAAACGCATGATGACGTTTAATGTTTTCTCCCTAAAATCCGGCTTATGGAAACCCTTAAAGATGAACCCTTAACCGTTTCACGCCTCTATGCGGCTTTAATAGTACGCCTTGCGGGTTCTCTTCCGATTCTCCACCCTCAAGCATCTTGATGCTTCTGATCCCCCTTAAGAGCGCAAACCAGTTTTTCTGTTCCCCATCAACCGTAATATGAATTTTTTCACCTTCACGTTCAGCCCTAAAGATTAGAGAGGTCTCCCCATTTGTTTTTGGAACAACCCTTGAAACCTCAACGTTCTCTTGCAATTCAAATAGATGAAAAGTTACGTTCTCAGCGTAATCGTAGTCCGGTCTATCGCTGTTTGAACCCACCGGGATAACTGAGCCTGGACGTGCCATTATGGGTATGCTCATGTATCCATGTTTTTCACGCACCCACCGTCCGCCCTCAACGACATCACCAGTTATGAAGTTCGTCCATCTTCCCTCAGGCAGATAGTACTGAACCACCCCATCTGGCGAGAATATGGGGGCTACGAGAAGCGAGTCGCCGAGCATATACTGCCGATCAAGAAAGCGGCAGGTGGGATCCTCCTGAAACTCAAGGATCATCGGCCTAATAACCGGGATCCCCCTCTGATGGGCTTCAACAGCGCAGCCGTATATGTAAGGCATCAAGCGGCATTTCAGCTTAACGAAGAATCTTAAAACGTCAACGGACTCTTCATCGAAGAGCCAGGGTACACGGTAAGAAAAGTTTCCGTGAAGCCTGCTGTGGGAGGATAAGAGCCCGAAGGCGCACCATCGCTTGTAGAGATCCGGAGTTGGGTTTCCATCGAAACCGCCGATGTCATGGCTCCAAAAGCCAAATCCGCAGAGGCTTAGGGATAAGCCTCCACGTAGGGTTTCAGCCATCGATTCGTAGCAAGCGCTTGAGTCCCCTCCCCAGTGAACTGGGAACCTCTGGGAGCCGACGGTTGCTGAACGGGCGAATAGGACTGCTTCTCCGATGCCGCGTTCATTCTCCAGAAGATCGAAGATGGTTTTATTGTAGAGGTAAGCGTAGTAATTATGCATCTTGAAGGGATCGGATCCATCGTGATATTTCACATCGAGAGGTATACGCTCGCCGAAATCCGTTTTAAAGCAGTCAACACCCATCATTAAAAGTTTACGGAGATTATCCTTAAACCATCTGCAAGCCTCAGGATTTGTGAAGTCAACTATCCCCATTCCAGCCTGCCAATCGTCGCATTGCCACACATCACCGTTCGGCTTCTTAAGCAGGAAGCCGCCTTTCACACCCTCCTCGAATAGTTCAGACTGCTGCGCAATGTAAGGATTTATCCACACACATATGTGGAGACCTCTTGACTTCAATCTGCGCAGCATCCCTTCAGGATCTGGGAAGACACGTTCATCCCACTTGAAATTGCACCAGTGAAACTCCCTCATCCAAAAGCAGTCGAAATGGAATACATGGAGGGGAATATCCCTCTTAGCCATCTCCTCAATTATGCCTAAAACGGTTTTTTCATCATATCTCGTTACGAAGGAGGTTGTTAACCATAAGCCGAATGACCAGGCTGGCGGCAAAGCTGGCCTCCCGGTTAGGGCAGTGTAGCGCTCCAGAACATCTTTGAGAGATGGTCCATAAATGAGGAGGTAATCCAAATATTCACCTTTAACACTGAATGACACCCTTTCAACATTTTCAGTTGCAACCTCGAAAGATACGAGCTCAGGATGATTAACGAGAACCCCATATCCCTTATTTGTAACATAGAATGGAATATTCTTATACGCCTGGTCGCTGCTAGTTCCGGCATCAGCATTCCAAATATCTACGGTTTGACCATTCTTAACGAAGGCTGTGAATCTCTCTCCCAAACCATACACGTATTCGTCAACCCCAAGGTTTAACTGTTCACGTATGTAAACCCCATCCGTCGTGTCCATTATTCCCAACGCCCGTCTCCCACTTCCAGTTACAACTTTATCTCCATCCTTAAAGGTGACTCCCCACTCATCCTTCTTAACATGCACCGTTAATCTTCCGCTCTTAAGCGTCGTCTCATCATCACCATCCGCTATCTCAACATGCGGCTTCTGAATGTTAAGTTCAAAGCTTGGTTTTCTAGGAGCTGAACCCTTATGATGCCACACCTGAACCCTAATAACGTTTTCCATTGGAGATGAGAAGCGGACAGTTATCAATGGAATATTCAGCGTTTCCCAGCGGTGCTCAATCCTTCTCGGAGCAGCATAGACCGTTAATGCGTCGCCCTCAATCTTAACATGGCAAACTTGAACCGGAAAATATGCGTTCACACCGGGCTTCATACGCCAGTAACCGTCACTAAACTTCAAATCTCCCATCACCATTTTTACCGTGATGCTTAATCCCAAATACTCTTTTTCGCATATAGCCTTAATAAATCATTTCATTCAGAGCCTTTCAGCCAGTTTAGGGATTTTGGAATTAGAAATAAAATTGGCTGCTAGAGGGGCAATCGTCCTTGTTAGCAGCGGCTATGCTTAAAAGATGCTTATGCAATTCCTTTATCTAGTGATAAGATTTGAGCGTAGAGCGTTCGGAAGAAGATTCCCGTGGGAAGATTCCGCCTCTCCGAGAGCGCTTTTCACCGTTGCTCAGCGAATCTGAGCATGAAACCCTTCATCCGGACCTCTACAGCAGCCTTGTAGCCTCAGATGCCGGAAATAACGGCGCAGATTTCAGATCAGCGTTTATACCGCTTTACGCCTCAGTAGCCATAGCCGCGGAGGGGTGGACAATTATCGATGAGCCTATTTTTAAGGCAGGTGAACCCCAAATTTGGCCGGATGAGCCCCGCC
>CAYPJR010000032.1:0-15183 GCA_964411115.1 uncultured Candidatus Bathyarchaeia archaeon
GTAAACCAATCAATATATGGCTATTTAATTCAGACAACCCTGCCCGCAAACTTAAAAAACCTTAAAAACTCAAATTACACGCAGATCCGCATCATAATAAGCGATCGCGAAACAGGAGAGAAGGGGGAGGGATGCTTATTCTGCAAGAGAATTTGGGAAATGAACAACTGGATATGAAAACGGTGAAACAGCGAGCTATAAACCCTCCTAAAAAATTATTTCCTCGCAGATCTTAACTCTATCGCCAACTATCGGCACACCCTCCTCCTCAAGCAGACGCCTCCGAAACTCAACCTCCTCCCTGGTTTCACCCACTATCCTACCGTCCGACCTGACAACTCTATGGCATGGAATAGTAGGAGCTAACGGGTTCTTATGAAGCGCGTTCCCAACAGCCCTATATGCGCGCGGCCTCCCAACCCTTTCAGCTATTCTCTTATACGTGCTAACCTTACCCCTAGGTATCTCAAACGTAGCCATAAGAACAGCCCTCTCAAAATCCGACATGCCTGAAAGACGCTTAAGCAGATCCCCACGTTCAACCATGGCAGCATCCCCCATTTTGCAACACATGAACTCTATAAAAGGTTTCCGCAATTGGGGCTTCGCATAATTCACCAAATTACAACGTAATCAACTATTGTGTCATCATACTCTGAACATTGAAATCCATTATCAACCCAATAACGAATGCCGACCTCAACCCTCATTATCATGTCAAATTGGGGCTCTATAAAAACCATCCCCCTGTCCGTTGTATTAAAGCATACTAAGGCGTGGGCGCCCATAGGAAATTTGAGATAAACCAAACCGCATCTGTAGCCTGCCTCAAGAGCGTTCTTTTTAAAGTCCGCTGCGAAATTTAGACATGTATAATTCTCCATGTACCTGTGTTTATCGGTTTGATCCGTCCGCATAAAGCGTAAGGCTTCGCTGTAAGCTGGATCACGCATAGTGTAGCCTCTTCCAGCACCATCCGCAACCCCCTGAACATAGCCATCTTCATATCCAAATTCATAGCCAATATCATACCCCGTCGAGTTTCCATGCTTAAAGCCAATAAGATAACCCTGACCATATCCATCTTGTTCACCTTCCTCATATCCAACTTTATAGCCGACAATATAGCCAATGTTGTATCCAGCGGAATAGCCAGTCTCATTCCCCAGGCTGAAACCAGCAGCGTAGCCTGTTTCAAAACCAGTTTGATTACCGAGAGCATAACCGCTGGTGTATCCAACGCTATAACCGCTGGAGCGCCCATCTCCCCATCCAGCTTCATATCCGGATTTAAAGCCAAAGTGATAGCCAATGCCGAAACAAGCGGTCAGCAATAGAACGTTGCATAAAACCAATATAGCAAACTTAAGTCTCCCCATAATCTTTCGTCCCTCCGCTGCACTATGCATTAAAACGCTATTCTCCTCAATATCCTTTCCTGCATTTTTAACCATAAAAAGGGTTTTCCCTAAAGGCTTTTGGAAAGAAGATCAGAATGGTGTTCCTCTAAACGCTGCATCCGTTATGCGCTTCTAATAAAGCCTGAATTCTGACATACTGAGTTATATTGCGGGTGCCCAGAAAACCCAGAACTTTAGTCGGGAGAGGCTCACATAAGCTGTGCTCAATATGATTCGACTTAACCGGTTCAGCCTAAATTTAAATGCTCTTAAAAAATAAAGGATAATTTTAATATGGGCGTCAAATAAACATTGGAAGGATTATAGAGGCCCGCTGGACAACAGTGAAAAGGCGAGAAAATTATGGAAGCCTCAAACATGCCTGAACCTTTAGAGAAACCGTGCCATTCAAAAAGCGGAGGTGAAGAGGGGATCCAGGCAGCCCCGGTAGGGACGTCGGAAAAAAGGTTTAATAGAGCGCTTTACGTTGGGCGTTTCCAACCTTTCCATCTGGGGCATCTTGAAGCAGTAAAGCATATTCTGCGCAACGCTGAGGAAATAATAATAGTGGTGGGAAGCGCTCAGGAAAGCCATACGCTTGATAACCCCTTCACCGCCGGCGAGAGGGCATACATGATTAGAATTGCGCTTAACGAGGCGGGCATAGACCCAGCCAAATACTATATTATACCAGTTATAGATTTAGATGTGCATGGAATATGGGTTTCACATGTATGCTCCTATGTCCCAAAATTCGATGTCGTATACTCAAATGAGCCCTTAACAAGGCGTCTCTTCATTGAAAGCGGCTTTAAAGTTGAGTCAATACCATTCTTTAAGAGGAATGTATGCTCAGCCACAGAGATAAGGCGTAGAATGCTGGCCAACGCTAACTGGGAGGAGCTGCTGCCTAAAAGCGTGGTTAACTTTATTAAAGAAATAAAGGGCATTGAGAGGCTTAAGGACCTGGCGAAAACAGATAAAGTTCAGGATTAACCTACTCGCCCGCTTCTCCAGTTAAGGCCAAAGTTATCCTACGGGACTTTTCAGCAGCAGCCTTAACGGCGCTCATAAACGCATGCCTAATCGGAAACCTTTCAAGCTCAAACAGTCCCTCTATTGTAACGCCGCCTGGGGTTGTAACCATATCGCGTATTTCAGAAGGCGCCTTATGCCCTTCAAGAATTAATTTTCCAGTACCAATCATTGCTTGAGCAGCCAATGTTAAGGCGAGATCCCTTTCTAAACCTACCTCCAGCCCGGCGTACATCATGGCCTCAGCTATCAGCGACAAGTAAGCGGGCGCGCATCCGCTTAAAGCCGTTATAGCATCCATATAAGACTCATCAACCTCCCTGACGCTTCCAAGGGCGCTCAATACCTTAACGGCCTTATTTAAGTTTTCGCCGCCTAAATCTGAACCTAAACAGTAAGCGGTGAAGGATTCACGGACGATCACCGCAAGGTTGGGCATAGCCCTAATAAACCTGGCTTCAGGCGCTATCCTCCTGAGGAAATTTAAAGTTATAGCCGCAGCTAAAGATATAACAATCTTATTTTTAATCTCCCCGCGGATCTCCTTAAGAACCCCCTCAACATCCTTCGGTTTAACGCATAAAATCACAATCTCCGCCCGGCTGGCAGCCGCCGAATTATCCATAGTGACATTTAAACCAGTCCTCTCAAGATATCTCACCCTCTCAACACGCTTCTCGGAAACAATAACGTTATATCCGCTTGAAACCAGATTTCTCGCAACAGCCTCCCCAATAACGCCTCCGCCTATGACGGCAATAGACATAAATGATGCACCCTAAAAGAATTATTCTATGGAACATTTTAATAGCCTTTTGGATAAACAATAAATGGGGGCTCACATGTTCCTCATAAACCTTAATTTTATCCGATGCATTATTCTATTTGAGCAGAGGGTGCAACGATTTGTTTTCCCACAGATTCTGGCTGTTAGACATAAACTATGAGGTTAAAGAGCATAAGCCTGAAATCTGGCTTTGGGGCATAGACAATTATGGAAAACGTATCCTAGTCATATGCAGGGGCTTCACAACATACTTTTACGTTGTGCCCCAGGAGGGTGAAGACGCAGAAAAGATCGCTGAAAGAATCCGGATGAGAAGGGCGGAGATGCCGCTCATCACGGATCTTAAAATTGTTCAACGCAGGTTTTTCGGTAAAACACTAAACGTTGTGAAAGTTTACTGTCAAGATCCGGATGTGATGGCGGAATACTCAAAGATGATCTCTAAAATTAACGGCGTTGAAAGCTGCCTTGAGGATGATGTAAGATACTCAATGCGCTACATAATTGATAATGATGTAACCCCATGCGGCTGGCATGAGGTGGAAGCCGAAGAGATCCCTAACAATATGGGATTACAGGTTGATAAGGTTCTTCTAGCGAAATCCATCCCTAAACATCTCGCTGACATCATTGAACTTCCAAAATTAAGGATCCTAGGGTTCTCTATAATATGCTATAGCCCGAAAGGTTCACCTAAACCGGAGAAAAACCCCATCATTATAATATCCGCGATGACCAACACCGGCGTTGAGAAGCAGTTCATCGCTGAAAATTCAAGCGATGACAAAAAAATACTCAGCGACTTCATAAATTATATCAGGGAATTCGACCCAGACATAATTGTCGGTTACGGAACAAACCGAAACGATATGCAATATATGGCGACTAGGGCTAAGAAGAATGGGATAACATTCAACATTGACAGGGCTAATATGGAGCCGCATACAAGCGTCTATGGACATATCTCGGTGACCGGAAGAATCCACATAGACCTACTTGACTTTGCAGATGAGTTCCCCGAAGTTAAAGTTAAAACCCTCGAGAACATGGCTGACTATTTGGGCGTAATGAAGATTGAGGAGCGAACATTAATTGAGGACGTTGACTTCGCAGAGTACTGGGATAACCCTGAGAAAAGACCTCAGCTACTCAAATTTTCAATGGAAAACACAAGATGCATAATGGGCATTACGGAAATCCTACTTGACTTCGCGGTTCAGCTCTCAAGCCTAGTGGGTTTACCGCTGGATCACGTTGGCACGGCTGCCGTCGGTTTCAGAGTTGAATTTTTCCTAATGCGCCACGCATGCCGCATGGAGGAACTTATACCTAAAAGGGTTGAGAGGCCCTACATTCCATATGCTGGAGCGCTGGTCCTGGAGCCGAAACCTGGAATCCATGAGAACATAGCGGTTCTAGACTTCAAATCGATGTATCCGAACATAATGATAGCCTACAATGTTTCCCCAGACACGTATGTCCCGCCGAATGAGCCTGATCCACCATCAGGCGTTTATATCTCCCCAGAAGTTAATTATAGGTTCAGAAGGGAGCCGCCTGGCTTTTACCGTGAGGTGCTTTCCAGACTCATAAAAGCTAGGGATGAAATAAGAGCTAGGCTTAAGAGGCTTAGCCCTGAAAACCCGGAGTATAAGGTTCTCGACGCCCGTCAGAAGGCAATTAAAGTAATCACTAACGCAGCATACGGTTACGCCGGCTGGATCGGCGCAAGATGGTACATAAAACCCGTAGCTGAAGCGGTGACCGCATGGGGTAGACACACCATTAAAAACGCTATTGAACTGGCTGAGAAGATCGGTTTAGAGGTCATCTACGGCGACACCGACAGCATATTCATAAGATACGATCCGGAGAAAATAGAGGCTCTCTCGAGGAGTATTGAGGAAAAATTGGGGCTGGAAATAAAGCCCGACAAAATATATACGCGCATAATTTTCACAGAGGCTAAGAAACGCTACTGCGGCCTCCTACCGGATGGGAAACTAGACATGGTTGGATTAGAAGTTGTTAGAGGAGACTGGGCGAACGTGGCTAAGAACATACAGGAGCAGGTTTTAGAGATAGTTTTGAAGGAGCGCTCCGCAAAAAGAGCCGTTGAGTTCGTGCGCAGATTCATCATTGATTTAAGGGAGAAGAAAGCCCCATACAGAGACCTAGTAATATGGAAGACGCTGACGAAACCCCCTGAGGAATATGAGGTGAAAGCCCCGCATGTGGAGGCTGCGAAAATGCTTCAAAAGGAAGGTTGGGCGCTAACCGTAGGCGACAAAATCGGATATGTAATCACAGCGGGCTCCGGGAAGCTTCATGAACGCGCAAAACCATACATGTTGGCATCCTACGATGAAATCGACATTGAGTACTACGTGACAAATCAAGTTATTCCAGCGGCATTAAGAATACTATCAATCTTCAACGTTAAAGCGGATGATCTTCTGCCGCCTAAATCTGCTAAAACTCAGACTTTATTTGAGTTCTTTGGGAAAAAGTAGGCTGCGCTAAATGGGCAACTAACCGGTCACATCATCAAACGTCAGCAGATTCACATTTAAAGGTTGCTTTATAACGTCAGATATGCGGGCTGCAACAAGATACTTAATGTTCTTCTCGCTGGCTATGTCAACAATCCTCTGAGTTACTATCCCATCGAAGACCACGGTGTTCACGCCCTCAACCCCCTTTAACGTATCAGCCAACTCGCTTACTGGAAGCCTTTTTATCGGCTCCAACTTATCATTAAAAAGTATAGCCTCAAATGTCCCTTTAAGGCTCTCCGCAGCCTCAACGATCTCCCTTGGAACTAAAACTTTCCTATGCCTCTTTCTCCGCTCAATTATCTCCTCAACTGGCACACGGTTCTGAAGAGCCGCCTCAATCTCCTTAGCGTTTAAGTCTTCAACCTCCTTCCCCTTCGGAGCCCTGGCAACATACTTTATGTTGGCAACCTGCAGCAGCTCCTTAAGTATTAAATCCCCGCCATGATCGCCATCGAGGAAAGCCGTTGCCTCCTTCTCCCTAGTTAACCTTACTACTGTTTCGGGTATTTTCACGCCCTCAAGCGCTATAACATTGTATATGCCGTGCTTCAGAAGGTTTATGACGTCGGCTCTTCCCTCAACAATTATTATCTCTTTAGCCGAGTCAACATCAGGTCCGGAGGGAAGCTTCTCCGGGCCGTACTCCTTAATCTTAGCGACCTTTAGTATTTCCGAAACCTCACGGAAGATCTCCTCAGTTTCAGATGTAGCCTCAAGGCTCCATCTGTGAAGAATCTCCTTCGCCCTCTCAATTATAGCCTTCCTCTTAGTTTCCCTCACATCCTCAATCTTCTCAAGGCTTACATGTGCAGAGCATGGTCCAACCCTATCTATGCTTTCAATGCTTGCGGCGATAATGGCCGTTGAAACTTTATCTAGGCTTGTCGGCACAGTTATTGATCCAACGGTCTTATTGTCCCGCTGGGAGGTTATCTCAACCTCTATTCTACCAACTCTTCCAGACTTTTGGAGCTCCCTTAAATCCAGCTCTGACCCGAACAATCCCTCCGTCTGCCCGAAGACTGCGCCTATAACATCCGGTTTTTCTACTAATCCCTCAACCTCAAATTTTGCTCGAATCACATACTTAACCGCGAATGATTGCGAAGTCATTAATCCATCACCTCAACAATTAATTACTTAACGCTAATGAGCATGTAAATACTCATTGAAGGATCTTCATCACTTAACCTTTATTCTTTAAGTAGAAATATATTCTTATCGACGCTCTTAACTTTTACTCTATGCTACATGGCAATCTTTAGCGTTCTGTTGAATCAGCCGTTCTGGTCTAGCGTTAACTTTCATTCCTTCCCTCCTCCTGTCATGGGAGGGCTTTTGGGGTGAACGGGTGAAGCCCCCACATCCATCCGGTATCTTTCGAGTAGGTTTTTTACGGCTACAATATCTCTGTCCTCTTCCAGTTTCCAGTCCACATTCAGGGCATTTCATTCGCCTGTACCCATTTGGGCTTAGCCTGACCCCACATTTCGGGCACAGGCTTGAGGATCCTCTGGCGTTAACGTACTTTACGTTTAAGCCTGCAAGTTTAGCCTTATACTCTATGATGTTCTGGAGCTTCCTGAAGCTCCACCTGTTAAGTCTTCCATTAATGGCTTTTGAACCTCTACTCTTCTTCCTCATGTTCTTGAGGTTCTCTAGCGCAACAGTTGAAGCTCTAGCCTTCTCTGCCTCAGCGATTATTTGATTGGCAATCTTGTGGTAGGCGTCTTCAACTCTCCTACGCTCTCTGCCTCTATATTTTGCCAGCAGGGGCTTCTCGTTCAATCTAGGCTGGGACCGGAGCCTCCTACGCTTGAGGAAGTAGGCTGTTCTTATGGCCCTCTCCCCAGTCTCCTTGTTGTCTACATGCTTCTCGGAGCCGAAGGCGACGTTATTCTCGTTTATGTCCACAGCGATCGCTTTACCATTCACTTCAGTTAACTCGACGGCTCTGGAAAACACAACCTTGAGGTAGAATCCGTCTTCCTTCTTCACAAGCCATGCTTGACCAACCTTCATCTCTTTGAACTTCTCGTGGTACGTTCCGTGGAGTAGCTTTAGCTTAACTCTCCTGTTCTCAACAGCTATTGAGGCCTCCCAGTTCTCAAGGTCTAGGCTGAAAAGGTGATCATCGAGCATCACAACCTGCCTCTTAAAGACTGGTTTTTCGGCCTTCGCCAAGCCTCGCCTCTTAAGCTTTCGGAAGCTCTTGTAGATTGAGCATGCCATTTGGCAGGCTGTGTAAATGCAGTGTGATGGGAGGCTTGGATACTTCGCCCTCAACTCATAGTATTTTTCCGCTTTTAGTCTTCTGAAGCTCGTAATCCGTTTTTCCCAAGCATAGTTGAGCAAGTGGCTTAAGACCTCTCTATAAGTTGAGAAAATGTCCTGTGGAAGCAGCCCATCCAGCTTGAAACTTGCTGTGAGTTTAACAGTCTCTAATGGCACTTTCAACCGCCTCCACTATCCTAATGATGGAATCTTTCTCCCAGATTTCCTTTCCAACGTTTCGAGGTAAGCTGCCAAGCCCTCTATATCTTTCAAGTCCTTCTCCACGAGACTTAACAGTTCCCTCCAGAAGGAGTGGTTTATTTTAATCCTCATCCTTTCAAGATTTTGAATCAGGCGTTCAGTAATCTCCCTGCCGTGCCTATCAAAGTCCATGAGCAATATGATTTCCTTGCCTCCGCATTTTTCAATCCTATCTATAAGATCGATGAAGCTCCTCCCGCAGGACTTGATAGCTAATATTTCACCCCCAACGCCAATTCTTCTAAGAGCCTCAGCGTCCTTCTGCCCCTCAACAAGCAGAAGCGCTCCCTCAGAAGATTCATTCCTTAATCTCTCAAGCAAAAAGATTATCCTCTCAATTTTTCTCTCAATACTTGACATAACTGTATCTTTCCACCGGATCGAATTGTAGGCTGGAGGAATTTATGTTTTTTGTTTATTTATAGCTATATAATCTAACAATCGCTATGGGCTTATGCCTCAACTTTTTAAGCATGCTCCATTTCACCCCGGTTAATCCGACGCCGAATTTTTCAGCCATATCCCAAACTGTGCGGCCGGAGCCTGAACCCATAGCCTTATCAGCTAGGTCAGCTATCTCTAACGCCAAATCAGCATCCATTTTGGCGCCAGCTAAAGCCAAAGGGGTTGATCTACGTCTAAGCCTAAGAAATCTGCCGGCAACATACGCCGTGAAACCGAATAAACTATGAATCCCCCTTAGAGGTTTCGGTCGATGTGTGAAGTGAAAACCGCCTAAAGAATACGTTTTATCCGAATCCACAATCATAACTGCAACATTTCTATTGAGCCTAACCCTTAAATATTTACGGATCTCCTCAGCCGTCTCTTCAGGCTTCTTCAGGGGTAAACTAACATATGAATATGGAAGGTTGCTCCCGTCTATGCCCCCCTCCGAACCCCACATTAGGGCATGTAGGAAACCAGCATATTTTAACGCAACCTCCTTGTGCGCTCCCCCCTCCTTTAAAGGATAATTTCTCAACCGCTCTATGTTTCTAGCCGTTAAGCGGCATACCCTCCCAAGAAAATATCCCCATACAATTCTCATCCATACTCGGGCGAGTATATTTGCAAGTAAGCCGGGATTAACTTTTCTCTCATCTATAATAAACCCTTTAGCTACGGAGATAGCCTTCTCAGAGACAACAATTATATCGCCATTATTAACCCTATTCTTAATGGCTTCAGAGATCTTCTCCAAGTAATCGTCCCCGGGCATCCAGTACCCAGTTTTAACAGCTTCAATCTTGAATATCCGCCTAAATCTGGTTTTCACGTTATTTCTTAAAGAAGACGCCTCCGGAATTTTTAAATTCGCTTTTATTTTGCTCATGATTATCTCTCATATAATAGAATTCTTTATAGCACGCGCCATTAATAATATTCTCTTAGTATCTTTAAGGAAAATGAAATGTTGAGCCGATTAAGCAGTGAAGCGCTAAAAATAGTCCTTGACTTCACTTTGGAGTCGGCGTCACCGAATAATGCTGTAGCCGCTATGCTTCATGGTCCATATGCTGGAGGATACGCTGATGAAAAAACAGCGATAAGTACGCTGCTAATCACGGATTCTAATAAAATATCCTTAAAATATCAATTTAAGCGCCTGGATTCTGAAAAGATCCGCCTTTTAATCGTTGATGAAGGGACATTTGAGAGAGATGTGCGAAGCGAATGGTTAGGCGGGATATTCGCCGACAACCTGTTAACCCCCTATGAACCCCTATTGAATAAAGATTATCTGTGGAGCCAGGAAGTTAGGTTTAAAAAGAGGATAGTTGAGGAAGCCCTAAGCAATCTGGTTTTAGGCTTTCCAGAAATGTCCAGAAACTTCATGATTAAACCTGAATATTTCATGTTTGAAGCAATAGCACGTAGGGCATCTTTATTTCCGCCAATAACCTATAGATTCTTAAACATTGCAAGAGACAGCCTGAGAGAAAGAAATTACTCTTCAATGATGATGGGGTTTAAAGCCGCCATAAATGAACTAGTCAACGAGGGTAAAATTTACGTTTCAGATGACATGCTTAAAATAAACGAAGGTTACATTTCACTCATGCAGAAAAAACGTAAGCATCGCTTAATAAACCTATTTAGAAGCGTCCGCGGCGGCATTACACGCTATGTCTTAAGCGTTTTCCCCAGCGTGATGGATTCCTTTTTAGAAGATTACAGGATTTACAGAGCGTTTTCCGCGGAGAATGATGAATTGAATAGATCCTTCCGCATGCTTACGGATCCTAAAAAATACATTTTCATATCTGCGCCTTCCGGAGTAATCTCCTTCTCCGATAGAGTTACCATTGAAGATTTCATAAGGAGAAATCTTTCTGAAAGATGCTCCCTGAGGCATAGGATTAGCAGATTAGGCGGGGTTCTTAACGCCGCATATCTATTAAGGTTTACGCATAACGGAAGCGAAGAGAGAATCGTTGCCAAAGTGTTTAAGGACTGGTATGGATGGAAGTGGTTCCCAATAGCGCTGTGGGCTCTAGGCACAAGGGGTTTTGCAGTGTTAGGCAAAGCTAGGCTTGAAAGAGAATACGCGCTAAACATGCTTCTATCAAGTCACGGAATTAATGTTCCAAGAATCATACACGTAAGCCCTGAGGAAAAAATAATTTTTCAAGAATACATTGATGGTTTAAGCGCATCTAAAATCATTAAAAACCTCTGTAGGGAAAAGGATAAGGAAGAAATGAATAGAAATCTCGCAATCGTCAGAAGGATTGGACGTGAAATTGCAAGGATCCATAAATTAAATATATCATTGGGAGACTGCAAACCTGAGAATGTAATATTAACAAATGATGGAAGGATCTTTTTTGTAGATCTTGAGCAGGCTGAAAGAGGCGGCGATAAATCCTGGGATATAGCTGAATTTCTATGCTATTCAGGGCATTACGCTTCATTTTCACCCGTTGAAATGACTGAAAAAATCACGGGGGAGTTTCTATCCGGATACCTGGAGGCAGGCGGAGAAATAGAGAACGTTAAGAAAGCGCTGTCCCCACGATACTTAAAGGTCTTCAGCTTCTTCACGCCGCCGCATACGCTGCTCACAATAACCAGTACCTGCAGAAAAATATTGGAAACTAAAACTTATAATGTGGTGAATGCATAAGTTAAGTGTGCCGCGAAATTTATTTGAGGGGCTAATTTGGGGACGAGTATAACCTTTTATGGCGGAGTAAATGAGGTTGGCGGAAACAAGATTCTTATTAAAGATGGCGATGTGAAGGTCTTATTTGATTTTGGAATATCATTCTCTTTAAGGGGCCAATTCTATTCAGATCCCTTCCTGTCGCCTAAAAGCGGCATCGACCTTCTTAAACTTGGCATACTGCCAGATTTAAAAGGCCTATACGTCTTCGACAATTCAAGCCCGGAGATAGACGCTGTCTTCCTCTCCCACTCCCATATGGATCACTCAGCTCATATATCGTTTCTAAAGAGGGACATACCGATCTACTGCGGTGAAACAACGGCAACGATACTTTACGCTTTAAGCGAAATGCGCGCTACAAGCCTGGAGTTCAACATAAGCGGGATAAAATTCAAGACTTTCCGCACCGGAGATAGGATCAGAAAAGGCTCAATAGAGGTTAGGCCGATACATGTTGACCATTCTGTTCCAGGCTCCTACGGTTTCATAATATATACATCGTCGGGCACTATTGTTTACACCGGGGACTTTAGGCGGCATGGTTTAAGGCCTGAATTAACCGAGGATTTTCTATTAGCCTCAGCTGATGAGAGGCCTGAAGCCATTATATGCGAAAGCACTAATATGACTGAGGTTGAATTCTCCTCTGAAAATGAGGTTATGACTAAACTTAATCATATTGTTAGCGGCGCGCAAAGCCTTGTTCTAGCGGAATTCGCCTACGCAGATATTGACCGATTAAACTCCTTTCATAAGGTTGCCGCGAAGAACAGTAGGCAGCTTGCAATCTCGCTTAGGCAAGCCTATCTTCTACATAAACTGCGAAGCGATCCGCATCTGAACATACCGGAACTTAAAGGTGGAGATCTGCTTATCTTCCAGAAGGAGAAAAAAAGATACTTCCATTGGGAAAATGAGGCGATGAATGCTGGGGAGACAATAAGCCCCTCTGAAATATCGAGAAAACAGAATAAAATAATATTATCCATATCGTTTCCGGATTTAAGCTGGCTGGTTGACATAGATCCTTCGCCAGGAAGCTGCTATATACTCTCCGCATCCGAACCCTTCAATGAGGAGATGGAGATAGACTTTGAGAAGCTGGTAAGCTGGCTTGAACATTATGGTTTACCGCAATACCACGTGCATGTATCAGGACACATAACACCATTGCATTTGAGAGAAGCCTTAAAAATAATTAAGCCTAAAAAGATTTTTCCGATACATGGAGAGCACCCGAGGCTCTTTAGCGGCTTCATGAAAGATTTAGGCGAGATAATTATACCGGAAAAAGGAAGAGCATATGAGATTTAATCCTCAAGCATCTGATTTAATGGCAAAGCTAAATAAACATGATTCATCGAAACATTATGGTAAATAATTATGTGTGAAGGGGCGAACATATGAAGCCAATTAAAATTGTTGATTTAAGCCATGTCCTATATAACTGTATGCCATCATGGCCTACCCAACCGAACTTCTTATATGAAATGACGAGCAACGCCGCCCGCGATGGAAGCACAATGCATATTATCCGCCAAATGACGACGCATACAGGTACGCATGTTGATGTCCCTCTACATTTCATCGTTGAAGGGAAATCTGTTGACCATCTGCCAATAGAATCCTTCGCCGGCGAGGGTTTGGTGATCGACCTATCGTATAAGAGGGCTGGGGAAGCCATTACGGTTGAAGATATTAGGACTTACGAAGATGAGATTAAACCTGGGGATGTTTTAATGCTCCATACTGGGTGGGATAAAAAGTTTGGTTTTAATCCAGAATACCTCTTTGAATGGCCGCACCTCGCTGAGGAGACCGCTAAGTACCTTGTTGGAAAGGGAATTAAGGCTTTAGGCGTTGATACGCTAAGCGTCAGCGGATGGGATGGTGAAGCGCCGAAGCATGGTCCAGTGGCCGCTAAGGGTTCATCCGCAAGAATCCATAAAATCCTACTTGAAGCAGGCGTAATCTTGATCGAATCCTTAAGAAACCTTGACGAGATCCTCGATGGAGGAAAAAGCAGAAGAGCCTATTTCATATATGCGCCAATAGCGTTGAAAGGAGCTGATGGAGGACCATGCAGGGCTATAGCCTTAATCTTTGAATGAAAGCGCAGCGCAAAATTTATCGGCATCGCTGACTGTGAAAAACTTAAGAGAGAACGATATTATTTCTTATGGGGATTGTTATGTATATGAAATCCATGATTCTTCCCGAGGGTCCTTTCCAGCCTACATGGGATTCGCTGAAGAACTATAAGATTCCAAGATGGTATCTTGACGCTAAATTTGGAATATTTATTCATTGGGGCGTCTACTCTGTTCCCGCCTTCCAGAATGAGTGGTACCCGAGAAACATGTATATTAAAGGGCATCAAGCATACAAGCATCACCTGGAAACCTACGGCCCCCACAGCGAATTTGGCTATAAGGATTTTATTCCAATGTTCACAGCTGAGAAGTGGGATCCGGAAGAGTGGGCTGAACTCTTCAGGCGGGCCGGCGCCAGATACGTGGTTTTAGTTGCTGAACATCACGATGGCTTTGCACTTTACGATTGCAGCTACAGCCAATGGAACTCTGTCAATATGGGACCTAAAAGGGATATAGTTGGGGAGCTCG
This sequence comes from uncultured Candidatus Bathyarchaeia archaeon, assembly GCA_964411115.1. Classification (GTDB taxonomy): domain Archaea; phylum Thermoproteota; class Bathyarchaeia; order Bathyarchaeales; family DTEX01; genus DTEX01. The sequence continues at coordinate 14,112 of CAYPJR010000032.1, forward strand.
CCGATGCAGTTCGGGAACAAGGATTAATCTTCGGGGTTTCATATCACAGGGCTGAGCACTGGTGGTTCTTTGAGGGAGGAATGCAATTTGACTCCGACGTTAGGGATCCGCGATACTACAGTTTTTACGGTCCGGCTAAGCCTAGCGACACAGAGCCAGATGAGGAGTTTTTAGAGGATTGGCTTAGACGTGCATGTGAACTTGTGGATAAATATAGGCCTCAAATATTCTGGTTCGACTGGTGGATTGAGCAGCCCGCCTTTGAACCTTACCTACGCTTCTTCGCCGCATACTATTATAATCGCGCCGCACAATGGGGGCAAAATGTCGTCATAAACTATAAGCATAAATCTTTTCCAGAGAGAGCCGCGGTCCTCGACATTGAACGGGGCAAGATTGACCATATAAGACCGCTTTTCTGGCAGACTGACACCTCCATATGCAAAAAATCTTGGGGATACATACGGGACCATGACTATAAATCCGCCGGCTCCATAATAAGAGATCTCGTTGATATCGTAAGCAAGAACGGTTGTCTCCTCCTTAACATTGCCCCAAAACCTGATGGAACAATACCGGATGAGCAGAGGAAAATCCTTCTGGAAATTGGACGATGGTTAAACGTTAACGGCGAAGCAATATACGGATCCCGCCCATGGAAAGTTTATGGTGAGGGCCCAACAAAGGTTGTTGAGGGCGAGTTCAAAGAGTCCGCCGGGGAACCTTTTACTAGCCGCGATATAAGGTTCACATGTAAAGGCGACACTTTATATGCGTTTCTCCTAGACTGGCCTGGGGAGGAAGTAGCGGTGCGCTCGCTTAGCACGCTTCTAAGGCTTTACCAGGGAGAAATATTTAGTGTTGAGATGCTTGGTGTAGATGAGCCACTACAGTGGGTTCGCAGTGAAGATGGATTAAAAGTTAAAATGCCGAAACAAAAACCCTGCGAATACGCTTACACATTAAAAATAACTAAGCATAAAACAGCATTCACGTAAGCAATTATTAGACATGTCTCCTTCTGGAGATAAATCTTAAATATGCATTCCCTTTTTCTTTTGGTATGGTGTTA
>CAYPJR010000033.1:0-15178 GCA_964411115.1 uncultured Candidatus Bathyarchaeia archaeon
ACAACAAGCATGGCATCCGCCACTCATTATCATCAATTCTCCCAGAAAACTTAAAAATTAACCGCTTCCAAATAGCGTTCTAAATTGCCTTTAAGGATAATGCTTTAAATGGGCATAAGGATGCGCATAACCCGCAGTTGTCACATTCCAGTCCGATTACCGCTTTGCTCCGCCTGTCTAGGCTTACGGCTTCATATGGGCATGCGCGTACGCACACCCCGCAACCTGTGCACTTATCTAAGTCAACTAGCACTTTGTAGATTCTTCTTCTTTCCAAACTTTCTAATGGTATAATATCCTTTAAAGATGCGCCGATGAACTCGTTGATCCGCTGAAAACCCTTAGCCTCCATCCATTCGGTGAAACCCTTTAGCATCCTCGGTATGATGCCGTAGCCCTCAATTATGATTGCTGTGCATATTTGAACCGCCGAAGCGCCTACTAGCAGAAATCTCGCAATATCCTCCCATCCGTGGATTCCACCGGAACCTATTATCGGCTTCCCCATGTTCTCCTTTGCTATATGTGCGGTCCAAGCTAAACTTATTGGCAACTGCCAGGGTCCACCGTATCCTCCGAAGCCGCCCCATAGAATCGGCTTCATACGGTCAACATCTATGATTAATCCTTGAAACCTTGCGATTGAAACAACAGCATCGGCTCCGGAGGAAAACATTATCTTCGCTAAATTGACCGGGTTAGCACCGTGCGGCGTTAACTTGCCTATCACTGGAAGAGAAGACGCATTCTTTACGGTCCTCACAATCTGAGAAACAACATTTAGATTTAAGGATGCTGCTCTCCCCATGAGGGCATCCTTCTCAATATGTGGGCATGATAAATTAATCTCTATCATGTCTGCTCCAGAATCTCCAACCAGACGGGCTAGATTCTCCCACTCTTCAAAACTTCTGCCAGCGATGCTTGCGATTAAGATTCCCTCATTCCTTTTAGCCGCGCCTTTAATTTTCCTTATCTCCTCAATCCACCGTTCCGGGCTGTATTCGGACATAAGCTCTATGGAGTAAAGCGAATAGAATCTTCCCCTTAAAGCATCCTCGGGATTAATAATATGCATTCTGGGTTTCGGCTGAATCTGCTGCGTGACATCATAGGTTATTGTTTTCGTGACGGCTCCGGCAGCGCCATGCTCAAAGCATTTCAATATATGCTTTGCGGATGCTGTTCTCGACCCTGAAGCCACAATCATCGGGTTCTTAAATGTTAATCCGGATATGTTAACTGATGTATCAACCGTCATTCAAGCATGGCTCCCTTTACAGCATATTAAGGCTCTTCAATGTTTTTCTCAGCATTTTCCTTTCCTCCTCAGATATGGGTTGCAGCGGAGGTCTAACATAGGGGGTTTTCATGATCCCCATCATGACAAGCGATTCTTTTAAGCGCGCCCTATAGTTTCTTACCGGAGGGGAGAAAATCGCTTCTTCCAGGGGAAGAATCTCCTCCCAGATTTCCTTAGCCTCCTTAAATCTATGCTGGGCAACAAGCCTGAACATTTCAACCTGCTTATCAGTCGCTATGGTTCCAAATCCTAAAAGCCCGCCTTCAGCGCCTAGAATTAAGGATTCATAGATAATATTGTCATTTCCAGTTAGCACCATGATTCTTCTTGGAGCATTGCTTAATATTCGCACAACATTAACAAACTTCCTCGCATCGAATGAGGCCTCCTTAATCGCCACAACATTCTCGATCTCCACAAGTTTTAATAGCGTCTCAGAGCTGAACTCAACACCGCCTAACGCTGGCTGTAGCTGAAAAAGTATCATGGGCATATCAACCTTCTTAGATACTTCCAGATGGTAATTGTATATTACATCAACGGCGGGTTCGCCGGAAAAAGCCGGATGTGGAAAAATCAATAATCCATCAGCTCCAGCCTCCTTAGCCTCTAAACCCAGCTTCACAGCTTCCTCAGTGTTCCTGGCATGTAAACCAGCTATGATCGGAATCTTCCCCTTAACTATTGGAGATAACGTCCTCAGTATGCCCATGCGCTCCTCAGGATATAAATGCGGCCCTTCACCAGTATCAACATTAACCGCTAATCCACCTATGTCAAATTTGGTTAGCCAGCGAATATAATCTGCAAGTTGATCATAGTCCACCCTGTAATTTTTATCCATCGGGGTTAATGTGGCAGGTATCAACCCGAATCTCTTTAACGAAAGCTTATGGGAACGCATGATCTTCTCCCCATTTTCCACTCGACGCGATAATATGGGTTTAGATATAAATAAAATGTTCGAAATAGAAAGTTATATTTTGTGATTTAGCAGAAATGTAATATTAGTTATGCATTGAGAGGCTGGCGGTTTGGACTTATGGTTTTACTTAACCGTGGTCTTCGGCATAATCCTAGTGGCCTTAACAACATTGTGGCTAATGGAGCGTGAGAGGAGAAAAACTATGCTGAGGGCTGAGAAGCCCCCTATAAGCATCAGTCCCCCACCGGAAAGATGGCCATGGACCATTGGCAAAACAGTTTCAGATGAAGCTGTCAAAGATGCTAAAGATAAGCTCAGGGTGCTTGAGCTTGAGCGGGAAATCTTAAGCTACGCTATTAGGAGGCTGTATGAGGCTCAGGCTGAGGGGAAAATAACCGTTGAGGAACGGGATAGTCTAATATTGAAGTACAGAGAGGATTTGGAGCGGGTGAAGCAGGAGATTGCAAGGGGAGAATCAATCATAGCCCTAAATGAGCTAGAGAGGATGCAGGAAGAATTCCTAAAAATGTTTTCGGAGAGATTTGAGACTCTAAACAGGAGGATTGAAGAGCTAAGAACGATAACTGGGCTTGCTCCTTCACCAGCGGAATTAACCGCCAAACCTAAGGAGGCAGCGAAGGAAAAGGGGGAAGAGCAGCCTGAGAAAGCCCCCGCGCCTAGAAGGAGGAGGGAGAGCGCTAAACCTAAGCCTGTCACTGAGCAGCCGATTTCGGAAAAAGAGGAAAGTGAGGAGAGCGAAGCTGATAAGAGAATTGAGCAGATAATGGCTGAGGTTGAGAAGGTTCTTAGCAGACTTAGTCAGATAGAGCTCGAGGAGTGAAGTATGGATTGGGTCGAGGATGCAAAGAGAAGGGCTGCGGTTGAGGCTGTAAATGAAGTTAAAGACGGCTTCATCATCGGTCTCGGCTCAGGCTCAACCGTTAAGTATGCCATAGAGGAAATAGGTCGGAGAGTAAGGGAGACCGGGCTGAGGGTTCTAGGTGTTCCATCATCTTATCAGTCGCTTCTCCTAGCTGCAAGATGCGGCGTCCCGACAACAACCCTTCACGAACATTCAATAGTGGACTTAACGATCGATGGAGCTGACCAAATCGACCCAGATTTAAACTTGATAAAGGGCATGGGTGGCGCCCTAACGCGGGAGAAGATTCTCGCAGCATCCTCGAAGAAGCTAATCGTGGTTGCGGATGAGAGAAAACTAGTTAAGCATCTTGGAGGAAGCCAGCCCCTGCCAATCGAAATTTTACCATTCGCTGAACCGCTTGTTACGGCTAAAATTAGAGATATGGGTGGAAAACCACGTCTAAGAGAGATTAAGGCGGGCGTACCCTACATAACTGATAATGGAAATTTCATACTTGATGTAGATTTCGGAATTATCAAGGATCCGGAAAAACTGAATGGGGAGCTGAAGATGATCCCCGGGGTTGTGGAGACCGGGCTTTTCGTTGGCATGGCGCAATCTGCATATGTGGGCACAAAAACATCTGTGAGAAAAATAGTGCGCAGCAATCCCTGAAGAATCTCTAGGCTTCCTTTTGTTTTTTAATAAGTATGATGTAATCTTTTTTAATTTCTTCGCACATTAATGACGTTTAGTGATCTGCATGGAATTCAGCTTATCTGATGAGGAAGGAGCTTTTCTTGTTAAAATCGCTAGAAGAGCCGTTGAGGAAAATCTTAAAGATGGAAGGATAATAAGCCCACCGGAAAATGTTTCGCCAAACCTTCTGGAGAGAAGAGGGGTTTTTGTTACAATAAATAAGATGGTTAACGGCGAGAAGATCTTAAGAGGCTGCATAGGCTTCCCATACCCAGTTTACCCGCTTATTAGAGCCGTTATTGAGGCAGCTATAGAATCAGCAACTAGAGATCCACGTTTCCCGCCAATGTCTATGCGTGAGCTTAATCAGGTGGTCTTCGAAGTCAGCATCCTAACAGAGCCGAAGCTTATTGATGTTAAATCCCCAAGTGAATACCCCTCAAAGATAAAGATTGGGGAAGATGGGCTTATAGTTGAGAGGGGATTCTATAAGGGCCTCCTGCTTCCGCAGGTACCTGTAGAATGGGGTTGGGATGAAGAAGAATTTCTATGTCAATGTTGCATGAAAGCTGGCCTACCACCTGACTGTTGGGTTATGAAAGGAACAAAAATCTACAAGTTCCAATGCATAATATTCGAAGAGACAAGTCCAAACGGGGCTATTGTCAGAAAAATCTTGGGGCAAAAATAGGTGCTATCCAACATGTTAAAGCTGTAATATTGGCGCATCAGTTAACTTTATAGCCCCCTCCTCATGAACAAGAACAGTGTCTTCCAGGCGCACCCCACCGAAGCCGGGAATATATATTCCAGGCTCAACGGTTACAACATTGCGGGAAGACAGAATATCCCCGCTTGACGGCCCTAGGCTCGGGGGCTCATGAATATCTAATCCAACACCGTGTCCTAGACTGTGAACGAAGTATTCGCCGTAGCCCTTTTCAACTATGCGCCTTCTGGCAGCAGCATCAATCTCACTGGCTTTCTCACCGGATTTTATCCGGCTTATGGCGGCTTCCTGCGCTTCTGCAACGGCCCTATAGACATGGATCTGTTTCTCTGAGGGTGTGCCAACAATCAAGGTTCTTGTTTGATCAGAGCAGTAGCCGCGATATTTAGCGCCTATATCGATAACAACCAGATCTCCACTTCTGATCTCACGTTCTCCCCATCTGCCATGTGGGAACGCTGAATCCGGTCCGCTGCATATTATAGTGTCAAATGCAATTCCGTTTGAGCCTAACTTACGCATTTCAAACTCAATTTCAGCTGCAATCTCATATTCCTTCAGCCCAGCTCTAACTATTTCAATCGCCTTCTCCATGCCCTTGCTGGTCAGCTCCGCCGCTTTTCTCATAAATTTAAGCTCATTTTCATCCTTAACCTTGCGCAGCGACCATATGGCATCATCTAAAAATTCCATTCTGACATCTTTTAGTCTCTCCCCAATCTTTAGGTATTCCACGGCGCTTACCCTATCAAACCCCAGCGTCTTAACGCTGCATCTGCTTATTTCCTCGAAGATTTTAGCATCTGCTTTTTCACCAATCTTTATTGGTTCAACTCTCACGTTTCTAGCCTGCTCCCTGGCAGCTTCATAATTGACTGAGTGAACAAAAAGCGTGCATTCCCCATCTGATGGAACTAAGAGTTTGAAGCCGCCTAAGAACTCAGTGAAGTAAAAAATGTTTTTCTCATCAGATACTAGGACAGCGTCAACATTTTTTGATGCTAAAACCTCTCTTAATTTTTCGAGACGGCTACTCATTAGGCATCACGTAAGAATATTAGAGCCGATTAAGAAATAAAACTTATGATAATTAAGATATGCGTCAAATAATATTTTGGGGAATGCTGAGAAATGCGTGATCTAGATGTAGCCAAAGATTTGCTGAAAAATAGAAACTTATCGCTGATCATAGTTAGGGATGGAAAAGTCATATTTGAGTCGCGTCTCCCAGGCATAGCCGGATTGATTCAAGCGATTGAAAGCATGAATATGCTACTCCATTCATCCTCAGTTGCGGATAGGATTGTCGGTAGGGCAGCGGCTCTGCTTTTAGTTTACTCGCATGTCAGCGAGGTTTACGCTCTCACCATGAGCAGCTGGGGCTTAGCTGTTTTAGAGGAGGCTGGTATAAGAGTTGAATATGATGTTCTCGTTCCAAGAATACTGAATAGACGCGGCGATGACATATGTCCATTCGAGAAAATATCTCTAACCGCAAGTTCACCTGATGAAGCTTATAAAATATTGAAGGCTGCATCAGCATCTTTCAGAACTTAATCGGATGATTGCAAGCGTCGCCTAAAAATCCGTTCAGTCCGCCGCAACCTTTAAGGGCGATCTTTCAGCCGTAAAAGTAACATTTTTATGATGTGTTGCTGCAAAAGTAGGTTTCATACTTGATTTTTAGTGGACATCCGCCTCCGCAGATATTTAGATCCGGGCAATTATAGCATTTCTCTGGAATATATTTCCTCGACCTAATCTCGAGACATAGTGGGTGCCGCCATATTTTCATCCAGTCGTCCTTAAGCATGTTTCCAAGGGGCGTAAAATAGCTTTGACATGGGATAACGGTTCCATCCGGTTCTATGCACATGCTTATGCGGCATGCGCTGCAAGTCTTTATTCCCAACTCTAACTTTAAGGGGTTTAAGATGCAATATTCCGTTGGCGTATACCATATGAACTCCATTCCTAAATCCTGAGCATGCTCTCTTATTTTAGTTAATATTGGTTCAAGCATGCTCTCTTCAATAGCGATTTCCTTAACAACATCTTTTTCAGCGGCTTTTCCAGAGTATATTAGGCTATTGCATGCAAACTGTTTTAATCCCAAGTCATGGATGAAATCTATAGTTTCCAGTATGCCGTCAACATTGTATTTAGTGAGGGTTGTGTTTGTTAAGGTGTAGATTGGCGATTCAATAGCGTTCTTTAAGCCTTGAACCGTTTCATCCCAGCTGCCAGTAATGCCAGTTATCATATCGTGGATTCCGGGATCATGGGATTCAAGCGTTATTTGTATATGATCTAAGCCGGCGTCAACAAGCGATTTAAAGTAGGCTTTATCCTTAAGTCTACGTCCATTCGTAACTAAGCCGCAGATTAAACCGATCCTCTCAGCGTAAGCGATCAGATCCGGCAAGTCATCCCTTAATGTTGGCTCCCCGCCGGTGAAAACCACATGCGGGATTCCCAGCCTAAAGATTTTATCCATTACTCTGAACCATTCTTTGGTTGTTAACTCCAATGTTTCCCTAGGTCCACCAGCGTAGCAGTGTAAGCATTTATTATTGCACCGGTATGTTATGGCTAAATCCATGCGATAAGGCGCGCTCAGCTCTTTCTGGAACGGCTCCATCTTCTCAACGCCTAGATAGGAAACGGGGCAGATATCTGGGGTCTTCGCAAAGGTGTTTATTACAAATAGAATATGCTGGTAATCCCTTCGGACAGTTTCAACATCAACCCTATAACGCTTAACTATCTTCCTTACGGTTTCATCCTCGCTTTCGCCTCTCATGAAGGATTTTATATACTCAGCTGCGGTTCGGTTAAGAAATAGAACCCTTGAGGCATTAATGATTAACACGCCGCTTCCATCCTTCTCCAGCCTTAGATGGAGACGTAAACCCCTATGCTCACCATCATGAACCCTTAAATGATGCAGCGGAAACCTATCCCTCCCCCTAAGGAGATTAAACAATCTGAAATTGATTTTAACCATTCATCTAGCACCTCCATGAGCGCAAGCACAGGCGCAACTTACGCATGCGCATGCACATGCGCAGCTAGCGCAAGCGCAGACGCAGCTTGGATATCTAAGCGGTTTCTGGCTTACTGAAACCCTTTGAGCTGGAACGAGGCGGTTTGCAAATTCCTGCACGTTCTTAACGATGTTATTTGCGGTTTTCTCAAGGGCTAAAACTATGCTGTTTGCGAAATCTTGTCCAGGTATAGGCGTTGGCTTCACCTCTCCGCCAGTTTTGGTTGGAAACCTTGGTCCATGCCAATACCACCACCAATCGGGTCTAGGGTAAACTATTATATCCGGCGGAAACGCCACCTTTATCTTTTCCTCGAAGCGTTCATCTGCTAGAAGCCACTCTATGTTCTCTTCAAGAGCGCCGCATTTAAGCTCCGGCATGCCGGCCTGAGTAACCTGCTGCCAAGCCCTATCAACAATAGATTTATAATAGTTTACAGTGTCAACTCTTGAGAATCCTCGGAGCTTAAGGTTCACAGTTTCCTTGAGGTTTAGATAGGTTTTCGCAAGCAAAGCTTCGTTTAAACTTCCATCCGGTCTTAAGGCATCTAGGAAATCAATCTCGTAATATCTTAGACTGACGCGCTCAGAATCTCCCCAATCCAATCTTTTAAGCTTAATGACCGGGTCGGTTGATACAACCGTTATGACCCGTTTAAGGAGAAGCCCAAAAATAATCATGGTTAAAACTCTCACAGGCTTCAAATCCAAAACAACCGCTGCTTCAACAGCGGTAAGCCCGCGCGCTGGACCAAGAGCTTCAATCGCCACCTTAGGCTTTTCATACTCGGATTTTCTGATTCTTCTTAGGGCGATTGCAGCCGCAATTACTACGGTGGCTGAGAAGATCGCTATTGCACCGCCAACCGTAATATAATACCATATGTTTGGACCTATGCTGACATATTTCTCCGGGAATGAAACTCCAATCCAGAACTCTTCGTAGGATGGCCAATCGCTAGATTCCCAATAGATAACGAGCGATCCCTCCTCATTCCTGAAAATGCTCCTAGGAACCGCTAAATATTTTATTTCATCCTCCCTAACATCTTCTGGGAGAACTATTGCAGCCCGAATATTACCTATGGGGGCCTCAGCGTCATCAAATGTTGAGGGGTAAATTTTCAGCCCAACATTTCCCGGATTACTATCATCTTTATAAATCATTTCTGGAACAACAGCGTAAACAATCATCGTGTTCGGCTGATTAAGATTCACCGGTCCCCTAAGTTTAATTTCAACACCGTGGAAATCTCCATATGATATGGGGTTATACTCAAGGCTGTTGCCTTCAATATCCTTAACATATTGGATTTGAAAGTCTTTTTTCGGCATAGCTATGGTGACTATTCCCTCAGGTGATCCAGACGTATACTTTAGGGTTATATTATATAATATATTGATTGACCCATCTTTATTTACCCATATTTGCATCCATTCTTTGTCAACCCTATATGCAACGAGCGCTCTATCAGCAAAAATGATAAGCGCTGAGAATGATAGAAGCAAAATAATTATTGAAATTGAACTGCGCATTTTTAAGCCCCGTATATAGTTATCACCATAAAGGCTCCTCTGTTAACTCAAAACTGTTCCCGCAGTAGCCGCATGTTACAACTGGTTTTCCAGCGACCACCTTGGCTTTAGTTACATCTATAATTGCGCCGCAAACTGGGCAGTGCACCTCCTTAACCTTAACTGGGCCGCCGATAGATATTGTCTGTTTAATCTCTATGGGCTTTCTCTCCCGGCTTAATATGAGAAGCAGAACTGCAATTGATATGAAAACAAGTCCCTCAAAGAAGTAGATTATCCCAAGGTTGACTGAAATCATGAAAACCACTCCTAAAAAGAATAGGAGCGCAGAAACAGCATATGCAGCGGCTTTCCGTAATCCCCTAGCCATTCGCTCTAAATCTCCAATTAAACATGTTAAAAGAATAAGCGTCACACATATTTATATCCCTTATTTTATTTCCAGATCTCTACGCTTAAAAAAGAATTTCATTATTCCTAAAAGGCGGTTTGCGGTTTTCTCTAAGCCTTTATCAGTTTCAAAGTTTCTTTAAATTCTTGTGTTCCAGCCCTTCTTAAAAGCTCGTATATGAGCATCTCTGTCGATGCCACTATAACGTTATTTTGTTTCATTCTTTCAATGGCTATATTCTTATCTTCAAGCCTCCTTGAGGATGTTGCATCGCTGACTACGCAAACCCTATAACCGTTACTTACGCCTTCAATTGCTGTTTGAGCAATGCAGATGTGAGTTTCTATTCCGGCAACTATAAGGTTCTTTACGTCTAAATCTCTTAAGACATCCCTAAATTTCTCAGAGCCAAAACAGCTGAACTCCACTTTTTCAATTATTTGAGCGTCAGGAAGAATTTCTTTTATTTCCGAAATTGTTCTCCCCAGCCCGCTGGGATACTGCTCAGTTAAAATAATCGGCATACCTACTATTTTGGCAAACTGAATTAATTTCTTCAGGTTTTCAAGAACCTTTTCTTTATCGTAGATCAATGGAAAAAGTTTCTCCTGCACATCAATTATGGCTAAAGCCGATTCTTCCCTAGATAATAAACCATGAAAGTTCAAGGAAACCACTTACTCTTTTAATTTCATAATTTCCTTTTAAAAATTGTTCTGTTCTCCATCGTATCTGTCTTTAATTTTTCAGATCTGAAAATTATGGGGGAATATGCTTATTATCTAAGGCTTTATGGAGATCGCTGGAAAAGTTAACGCTCACAATTTTATTCATGAATAATTAGCAAACATGCTAATTCGATATGCGCCATTGAAGTTTTATTTTAATGAAATAATTTTTCATATGTTGCATTGAACTAGATTCACGCTGTAGAAGCATTCATTGCATCCAGGCTCATTCGCGTAGCAATCTAAACTATTCGTTTTTGTAAAGTAGCATCCTAAAGATGAGTAAAGGCAGTCTCCACACCAGGGTATGTTCTCACTCATTTTTCGCCTAATTTCCCTAAAGCTCACATATGGCTCTTTATTCCATAATTCTCCAATATTTTCCTCTTTCAGGTTGCCGAAGGTTACAGCATGCACATTTTTAACGTGCATATTAACATAGGCTGAATGCGAATATGCAAACTCTAAACATGGTGCAACCATTCCGTCAGACCTAACGAAGGCTGTGCTTTTATCGACATATGGGCATCTCCTCTCTTTAGCGTCCGGATAAAGGTTTGGAAGCCTAATCTCTACACCGTGTTCATGCGCTATTTTCCTACTAATCTCAAAAACTCTTTCGACTTCCCTATTTACCTCAATAATTTTATCCCTTAAATAGAATAGGAGGGGTAGGTTGATCCAGTATCCGTTCTTCTCCGCTTCGCTCCAAAACTCGCTCATCATCTTAGAGGCTTTTGGCTCAATATCAAGCCCATAGATTCTCCCAAAGAATTCATGGGTGGATTCAAGTATCAGTTTCCAATCGTACTCCAGAGACGATTTAACTATTTCAAACGGTATTCTGCTTAAAGGTATGTATATTGCCCTTCGAAACATTTCCTCAGTATATGGCATAATATGAGAAATGATGATATAGTCTGCTTCCTCATATGAGAGCTCCTCGATTAAACTTGGAAGATCCATGTAATTATCTCTCATCACAACCGCCTCCACGCCTAGCTTGAATGCTCCTTTTAAATTTCTTTTCATTCTGGAGACATGCTGGAAATTCCTCAGAATCACCGTGGGTTCAGATCCCTCCCTAATATATTTAAGCTTGGCAGCGTCCATTGTGTCTATTGAGAACGATATGTTGCTCACGCCAATCTTTAAAATCTTTCCGGCCGACTGCGAATTCAGGAGGGACCCATTTGTGCTTATGAGGATTTCACCGTCCCTCGGCATCTTCTCCCTTGCAATTTTAAGCATCTCAATGAAGTTCGGGTTTACAAGGGGCTCTCCAAGCCCGTAAAGTATGAGTCTCCTTAAATGTGGAAACGTTGTTTTCGCGATCCTCTTATATAAGCCTAAATCTAGATCCCCTATTTTAGCATCCCATGCGCGTCTTACACACATTTGACAGTTGAAATTACATCTATTGGTGACTTCTATTTGTAGGGCCTCCGGATAATCCCCATCCATATTTAGCCTTCCTTAATCAGCGTCCTCTCAGCCTCCGGCTAATGGAGGAAATATCGCTATTACATCATCATTTTTTATTTCAATGTTTCCCTTAAAATCCTTAATGTTTCTACCATTAATCGTGAATATCCGATCTTCCCTCATTTTATCATGCTCTTTATCATAAATATCGTTGAAGAATTCTTCACCTAGGATCTTCGATGCGCTTTCAATGAGACCCTTAAGGGTTCCATCACATTCAACAGTTACCTCTTTAACTCCATACTTCTTCCTTAAAGTTGCAAATAGCCTAATTTTAACCGGCATAAGTATCACCAGATATTATGGGGAAAATAAAAAATAAAAGGTTGATGGAAGACAGCTGATAGGTTATAGTTCAATCTCAAGTTCCTTCAGTTTCTCTGGGGATGGTCTTCCATTAATCCATCCGCGGAGCTTATAATATTCCTCCTTCATTCTCTCAAGTTCAACTATATGCCCTTTAGCCGGGCCCTCCGGCATAGGCTCCCCAATTAAGCGCCCGGGCAAACTATCATCCTTCCCATCAAAGCCATACTTGTTTATTATCACCCTTTCCAGGTTATATATTCTTTCACCCATCTTTAGGAGATCATCCTCGGTTAAGCTCCAGCCTGTTACAGCTGAGAGCAGATCGGCATAATCCTTAACGCCTAAGGCAAATGTTGAGAAGAGGCAGTTAACGGTTGAGTTTACAACGCATGTGAAGTCCTGGAAGAATTTAGCCCATTTAGCTTTGCCCTCAGGGACCAATGGATCTATTTTTTCCGGTATCCCTAAGATTTCTGGAGAGACAGTATATCCGGTTACGTGGCATCCTCCTCTATTCGCGGTGGCATAGTTTAAGCCGATTCCCTTCATCGCCCTTGGATCATAAGCCGGCATTTCAAGCCCCTTAACGCTCATTGAGAGCTCTGGATGACCATAAATTTCACAGAGCTTCTTTGATCCTAAGGCCAGATACTTTCCAAAGCCGATTTTATAAGCTGTGCGCCAGACAGCCTCAACAAGCGCCGCTGAGTTCCCAAACCTTAAATCCAACCCCTGAAGATCCTCTTTAGGTATATATCCTCTTTCATTTAGCTCCATAGCCGCGGCTATCGTTGAGCCCATGCTGATCGGATCCAGCCCAAACTCATCGCAGTAATGATTGGCTTTAATAATGGCGTCCAAATCCTTAACAGCCGTTGAGCCGCCGAGAGCCCATATTGACTCATATTCCGGCCCCTCAGTGCTTAATATTTGGAAGGGCCCGGTTTTGACGCTTGTAACTCTTCCGCATCCAATGGTGCATCCCCAGCATGCTCTTCTAGCGGTTAGATAGGTTTCCGCCAGCGTTTCCCCACTTATTTTCTCAGCATCCGGGTTCACGCCGGTTTGCCAATTCTTATATGGTAGGCCGCCGGCCGTGTTAATTACGTTGATAAGTATTGCTGTGCCATATGTTGGCAACCCCTCACCGGTTACAGCGTTTTTCCTCATTTTTTCAAGGCATTCCCTTGAGATTTCCCTGAACCTGTCCGGCTCTGCCACTGGAACCTTCTCCTCACCGGACACAACGATGGCCTTTAACTTTTTAGACCCCATAACCGCGCCTAAGCCTGTTCTTCCAGCCGCCCTATGCTCATCGTTAACTATGCATGCCATTCGAGCTAGGTTTTCACCAGCCGGTCCTATGCATGCGACGCTTGTATTTTTGCCCCCAACCCTCCTAGTTAATATCCTGCATGTGTCGAAAACATTTTTACCCCAAAGGTCATACGCGCTTCTCAGCTCCGCCTCCCCATTTACAATTGCCAAATAAACCGGATCCTCCGATGCTCCCTCAACAACTATGGCGTCAAACCCTGAGAATTTTAGGAATGGACCCCACTCACCGCCTGAATTGGCGCTTCCAATAGAACCCGTTAAAGGCGATCTTAAAGCCATAGCGTGATATCTTCCGGAGCATGGGAAGCCCGGTACGCCTGTTCCTGGACCCGTGGCGAAGATCAATACGTTCTCAGGTCCGAGAGGATCTATGTCCGCGGGGAGCACCCCTTTAGATTCGTACTCTTTAAGATATTGATAGAACGTGTAAACAGCGTACCCTTTGCCGCCTAGATATTTTCTGGCAACATCCTCCGGGGTGGGTTCAACCTTTAATGTTCCAGCTGTCAAGTCAACTTTGAGAATTCTCTCCATATATCCGCCTGGCAATTAGCAACCCCCAAAAATTTTAGGGAATTTAAATATTTAAAAATTATCTTTTTAGTTTTGTGGCTTAACTCTAATTTATTTTTAATATTTCTCTATCTTTTTTCTACCTTTTCCATCGCCTTCTTGCAATTCAGACTTTATTTCCAAACGCATTTGCTTTGATATTTTGGCTATTTTCTTCCGGTATAGATTGGCTCTTTTCAACAGTTGAATAGCGATGGATGGTTAATCCGATAGAACAAGTTATAACGCGAAAAGAATGGGAAAAATTCATTTTGGCATTTTAAATTCCCCTTTGTTTCAGCCTGTTCTATTTGATTGTTCCTTAAGATATGCGCTTAAAATTTTTCCATGATTTATCTTTGGCTTAGGAGTAAGATTGCCTGCGCCAGATCGCCTTTTGTCTGCTCAAGAGCTGCTCTCGCCTCTTCTAGGCTTACGTTTGCTTGCTGCGCAACGAGCTGAATATCTTCCTCCGGTATTGTAATTTTTCCTTCAATAGTTTTCTCAGATATTTTTCCACCAGTTATTTGAAATATTTTTTGTCCCTGAACCTCTAGGACGGCAACCTCCGGGTTCTCGATGACTATCTCCTTACTGCTTGTTTTAAGTATTACTTCTTTAACCTCTATTGAGCTCATGCTTAAGCCCATACGTTGCATAAGCCTTTTAGCCTCTCGTGGGCTGATTTTTCGCATTTATTTCGGCACCTCTCATTACGTTTATTTTTATTGTAGCGATCTTTCTTTTTAATTTTCACCTCTTCCTCTACGAACCTTCACCGCTACGCCTCTCTTAAATAATCTCATCTCCGCTCCTGAAAGTAAGGCTCTGCCCACGGCTGCGATTTCACCTTTACGGTCTATGACTATAACCTCCTCGCCTGGGCGGATCTCTTCATCTAAATCAACAACGTATTTGACGAACACGTCTTTTCCCCTTTCTACAAAGGGCACAGCGTCATCTTCAATTTGAACCCACAAGCGTTTAGGCTGCATAACCTCGAAAACTCTTTTAGCGCCCTCCATAGTTAACGTGAATAGTCCGGTTAAGGGATTTAATGCTGCTAAAAGATTTCCATCAAGATAGACATATTTTACCTTGCCAGTTCTTTTCGAGAAGACCATCTCAACATTATCTGGAAAAAGCCCTTCACCTACTCCTTTACCAAACTGGTAATCAGCAATCTTCCTTATTTTCTCTAAAGCAGCCTTCTTCTCAAGCATGCGTCATCTCTCTAAAATTAATGTGATATAATGTTTATTATAATATAA
>CAYPJR010000034.1:0-14709 GCA_964411115.1 uncultured Candidatus Bathyarchaeia archaeon
GTTTTATCATTTACGCTTCATTTTCGCAATCTGCTAATGTAATAAAGCAACAAAAAAGGGAAAGTATTATATCAAAGTTCTAAAAATAAAAACATGAAGAATAAACAGCAAAGGAGTAGAAATCTTCCATGGCTGAGGAAAGTCAGGTGATGATCGGGAAAAAACCAGTTATGAACTATGTGGTTGCTTGCCTAACAGCATTCAACTCCGGCGCTAAGAGGGTTGTCGTTAAGGCTAGAGGCAGATCTATAAGCAGAGCTGTAGATGTTGTTGAGCTCCTGCGCCGCGCCTTCCTCAAAGATCTTAACATAGAGAAAATAGAGATAGGCACCCAGGAGATGTCAAGCCCAGATCGGCCGAAAACCAATGTTTCAACGATAGAAATCTCGCTGACGAAGAAAGAGTAAACTGCAAAGAATCCTTACTTTATTTTTTATTTTTATATTGATTAGGCATTTTTAGGCTTGTCTTCCATATTGAAGCCTGAGGGCTTTTTTGTTAAGTGAATTATTTCCGTCTGATTTTTTGTGTGGAGCTCCAGCCGTCCATCAAAGCGTTTTTTAACACCTGCCCCTAAGACTAATATGTGTCTCCCAATGTGTTCTTCTGAGATGGCATCAGCGTTCTCATCCCAGAGTACCAGGGTGATTTTACCTGTATGATTTTTAATTTCCACACGTCTAACTTTTCCCTCGCCGCCATCCTGCCTTTTAAATGTAATTATCGGATATACTTGTGAAACAAGCCCAATAATGTCAATGTTTTTCTCATTGCCAGTGATTTTATCTAGCGTCCCAATAAAGGATGTTAGCGGCGGATAATCCTCCTCTTTCAGGTCTTCCGGATCTATCTCTATTTCACCTTTTGATCCAATATTTAACTCTATTTTTCCACCGGCTTTACGTTTTACTGAGGCGTGGCGTAACCTAACCAGTCTGTCTAATATATGCTTAGGCTCCAATGCTAAAGCCTCTTCATCCCATATGGCTACTCTAACAACCCCCGTTTTATCGGCTACATGGATGACTCTTTTCGCTCCTTCGCTTCCATTTTGACGTATAAACTTCTTAGTTGGGGAAACATGTATCACTCGGCCGGTGATGGTCACATCCTTTAAGCCGGAAACTAAATCTTTAATCTGCACCCCACGCCTAAAGGAGGTTTCCTCTATGGCAACCCCAAATTCAGCGGCCAAGGATAGAGCTGCGCTCTCGCGGGTTAAGAAGCCCTTAGCGCTCTTCTCTTTCAGCTCAATCATTTTTAAGACTTCTTCACGCGTCAATTCAGGTTTAGCTAAAAGGATCTTCCGGATGATATCTTCAAGTCTCATTTTAGGCACTAACAATTACAAAAGCGAACAAATAATATTAAAGCTTACTTGGCTTCCTCGGCGCATGTCAAGAGCATTGTGTGGTTGAAAAGTGTTTCCCGGGAAAATTATTTGAGTGGGTTTATACTAATTAATTAGCTGGTGGATGAGTATGGCTGAGGCAGCGTCTCTTACGCTGTTAGGTTTAACATTGATTATTTTAGGTTTTATATTAATATTTATCGCGGTTATAATGATATTTTTTGCGGGCATACGTACTCATGGAAAGATTAAGGGAGGCGGACTGGTTATGGTTGGGCCGATTCCAATAATTTTTGGAACCGACAGGGAGACGGTGAAAACCCTGATGATCCTTTCAATCGTACTAATTGCGGCATCGCTCATATTTATGCTTGTTTTAAGTCAAACATTGACGCTCCGCTAAAACTTTGAGGGGGATGAGAAATTGGGCGTTAAGATATGTGAATTATGCGGTAAAAGAAGTGCGAGGTATATTTGCCAAGAATGCGGCAAAGCCGTATGTGAGCGTTGCATAGAACCATACATGTGGCTATGTTTTGAATGCTACGGAAAGACTGAGGCATCCGCTAGGGTAGAATCTGGGATTGAGGGAAAAACTATTTTTCAAACGTCATTTATGAAAATATTCATCGTAGGTTTCATGTTAATATTTATAGGTATGATGATTTTGTTTTTAGCCACTCTTCTCACGGGGCTGAAAGATTCTTTCAGCTTTATTTTTCTAATTGGCCCGATTCCAATAATTTTTGGCTCCGGGCAATATTCGCTTCCGCTTATACTGCTTGCAACGGTCTTAACCATCATATGCCTAGCAGCCTTCATTTTCCTCAGTAGGCGCAGAATTAGATGAAAGCGGATTAGAAGTTTTACCCACGCCAGGATCCTCCTGGATTTTTAGGTTTGGCTCCTCAAGCTTACCCCAAACTGGAAATGGCCTCTTAAGCGAGTAAACGTATGGTATGGCTATGTCCACCTTATCGCTTTCCTGTATAGCCTTAATTATTCTCTTTGTGAGCTCATACATTATTCTCGGCCTCTCGGTAGCCAGAGTCATGAATCTTAGTCTCATGAAAACTCCATACCAGTCTGATACATCTGCGCGGATGTACGGCTCCTGCCCAGTTGCCTTAATAATGTCAGCCGTAACCTCCCTAGCCGCGTTAAGAAGTATTCTTTCAGCCTCATCCCAGTCTGAATCAAAAGTTATTCTTAGAACAAACTCATCAAGTATGTACGCTGGTCCCGATGTTCCCTCGCCTTTTTCAAATCTCTTTCGGAAAAGTTCAATTAGCCTCTCCTGCTCCTTCGGCGTATAATTAATGATTAATGTGCTGAATAGCAGGGCATTGGGTATCAAAATAGTTCTGTTCGCCGGCTCCTCGCTTCCAACGCTTCCACCCACCTGGTTAAGCACCGTGTAAAGCGGTGAAACAGATATTACATCGCCAACTAAGCCATATGAGGGTAGCTGAACCCTATCGCCGACGCTGAATGGGCGGATGATTGATATGAGTAGCCATCCGGCTAATCCGCTCACAGGACCCTGAAGAGACCATCCGAGGAACATTCCTCCGAAGGCTGCGAAGAGCGTTCCAAGCGCTCCAAGGGAAAACCAATCACTTAGGATGGCGATCACGCCGATTAAAACAAGCGCTGCCTTTATTACCCCAAGGATCATGGTTACCTCGCCTTCTTTCGCCCCAGCCTTTAGCATGGCTGATCGGATTATCAGCGATGTCAAAATGTAGATGATTGTGAGCCCGGCTGACACGAGAACAACATAAATGAACCTTGCAGCGCGCTCATGCATTAGCCCCTCAAGAATTGCTTCTCCTCCGAGGAGATAGTACCAGATCCCTAGAATACAAGCTAAAGCTATGAATATCCAAGTGCTCTTCTTCCACATGGCGACCGCACTACAATTGATGAATAACATCTGCTATTTGACTCTTTCTATCTGAGAATCATTGAGGAGCATTATTCCCCTAAATCACATGCTCATTACGTGCAACTCCCTATTTGCTTAATTGATTTTTCTTGCCGCTTGAAAGGATAACTCGACTAGTTGGGTGTATTCTCTACTAAACTTTGCCTTTATTTTATTCCAGTTTTCCTCAGCCTCAATTAAGAAGCCTTGGCTGAGCAGCTTGCAGATGCGGCTTAAATCTTTCAGAAAAATTCCTATCTCACCCCAATTGCATGCTGACTCAGCCTTTTCAGCGGCATATAAGGCCTCCCTCATCCTCCCTAGGCATATAGATATTAGGCTGACTTTGCAGTAGTTTAATGAAGCCTCGAAATATTCTCGGCATTGCAGATATGCATCTGCGGCTTTAGCGTAGTATTCCGCGGCATATTTTAGGTTGCCTATTTTTCGGTAGCAATCTCCCGCGTCCCTGCAGAGCCCTCCAGCAAGAAGGATTCTGCCGCCTTTTGAAGCGTTTTCGGCGGCGCGCAAATATATTATTGCAGCTTTCTCCAAGTCGCCGCTGCTTGCGAGATGGTCGCCGAAGACTTTAAGTGCATGAATGCTCTCGCTATCTTTTCCAGTTTCCCCCTTATTGATCGCTGTGTAGTATTCCCATATCTTTGAGCTGCATAGCCTTGCCATCTCAAAATCTCCGCCTTCTTGAAAAGCCTCCGCAGCCCTAACGGATAGTATGATTGCCCTAGGGGAGCCTCTGGCTCTTTCAGCTGCTCGCATACAGCACTCTCCAGTTTTTATGGCGAAAACCCTTTTATTAAATTCATCATTGATTGCCCCAAAATACGTCATTAGATATTGGAAGAAACGCGCTGCATCCTCATAATTGCCTTTTTTAAGAGCGTCCTCAGCGAACTTAATTATGTTGGATATAGCATGATCGCTGGGCTTCAATATTAATCATTCCAATATTTGAGATTACCCCTATAAATGTTTGGGCATATCTGATGCGAGGGTTTCCAGATTATAGGAGGCCATACGGCTCCACCATGGGAGCCTTCTGAAATTAGACGGAAGAGACGTGGGCGTCGAGATTAATCCGAAACTTGAAAAAAGGATTAAACTAAAATTTAGCGGGCCCGGAGGGAATTGAACCCTCGACTTCAGGCTTTCTTCAAAGTGATTTTGGTTCCGAAGGCTTACGCGGAAATTATGCCGCGTTATATCCGCTGCGCCCTATCCTAGCTAGGCCACGGGCCCAGCAATATACTTGCTGCTGGATGCACTAAAAGATTTTGCAGCCTATGAAGGGATTCCTGCCTTTTAATCTCTTATCTTAATTATTTTCGGCAGTTTGCCTACTAATCCAACCCGTCTATTTCGAATTATTATTGCGCCTCTAACACCCCTTATGTTTTTCGCTTTCTCCAGTCCCTTGAGGATTGAGCTGGCGGTGTCTAAACCTGTTATTGTATTGCATATTGATGTTGCAGCTGCATCGGCTATTGCTGCATTCTCGGCGACGACGGTTACTGAATCGGCTTCCCCAAAGCTTATGACGCGTTCCGTCTTACCTGTGCTTGTGGCTATGCCTGTTGGTGAGTCGCCGTTGGTTATTAGAAGGCCGATTTTCCCAGAGAGGTCTTTCTCGCTTGTTATGATCGATATTGGCATATCCTCTATGGTGGATGCTGAGATTTCACCCCCGTCCTCTACAACTGCAATTTTTGAGCCCCTTCTGAGAAGGGCTTCTAAACCGAGATCGGCAATGGCTCCTGCGACAGAGGCCATGGGGCCTACATTTGCAATTTTTGAGGCATAAGCCATCTTTCTAAGGATTAGCGGAGCGTCCGATCCGATTTCTAGCGGTTCTAGAGCGTAAAGGATTTGCGGTTTCTTCTTAATGTATTCTGAGAGATCCTTTATATGCTGCTTCATTTCCTCAACGGATTTCAATATTGCATCCTTACTATCGCATTTTATATGCACCTTTGAGTTTCCAACGAGAAATCCATACTCGTAAATTATCCTATCCCCTATCTTCTTTTTAGCCATCATCTTTCTCACGGCATGTTTATCGCTTTAACCGGGCATGCCGCTACGCATATTCCGCAT
This sequence comes from uncultured Candidatus Bathyarchaeia archaeon, assembly GCA_964411115.1. Taxonomy (GTDB): domain Archaea; phylum Thermoproteota; class Bathyarchaeia; order Bathyarchaeales; family DTEX01; genus DTEX01. The sequence continues at coordinate 5,391 of CAYPJR010000034.1, forward strand.
GCTACGCATTTCTCCTCAATAAACTCAAGCGTCCAGTCTTCCCTAAATCTTAGGGCTCTTGTTGGGCAGGGTGATATGCAGGCGCCGCATGCAATACATTTTTCCCAGTCTATTCTTAGAGTCTCAATGAATTCCTGAACTTTTACTCCAGCTTCCCTAAAGAGGTTTAGTATTTCTTCGAGTTTTTCCCCGCTTGCCGGTATTGAAACTATAAGTTCACCCTTCTGAGCATTTATTCTAGCCTCAAGAATATTTATCGGTATGCCGGTTTTGAGCACTATGCTGGCTAGGATGGGCTTCTCAACGACGCTGTGTGAATATATAAGCTTAACCCTCATTGAGCGGTTCTCCCCCCGATGATTTTTCTTGAAACATCATCTGTTGTTAATATGCCGATTACATGGTTCATTCTATCGACAACTGGGACGCCGGATATGTTATGCTGCGCCATTCTGCGTACAACAACATCTATTGACTCGTTTTCGAAGGCGGTAATAACCTTCCTAGTCATTATTTCCTCCAGCCTCCTTTTATCTTGGGCTATTGCCCTAGCTAGATCCCATGAAGTAACTATCCCAGCTAGTTTGCCCTCCTCGTTAACAACCGGTAAATGATCTATGCCTTTTTCAACAAGTTTCGATGCGACCTCCTTGATGTCGTCGTTTGGCTTAGCGGTTATAACGTTTCTGCTCATTATGTCGCCAACCTTCAGCTCCCTACCTTTAACTTTTAACGGTTTAGGTTTCCCATGCTTTGGAAGCGGCTCTATGGGCTTTGTTAGGAAGAATGTTCCCTCCAGGATCCATTTTTTAAGGGTTTCAGCGATCTCCCTGGCAATCTTGTAGCTTGATAATGATGACGATGGAATATCCCTATCGCCGATTGTAACCTTTCCAGATCTGAGCTCAGCGTATGAAACTCTTTTTACTACAGGTCTTAAGTCGGGTCTAACCGCTACGCCGTAATCCCGTATGTCAACATATATTTCATCATCTTTCAGCGCCGCCGTCCTAGCAACCCTCATGTTTATGATAGGTATTGGTATGCCTATGCCGACATATAGGGTTGTTCCATATCTGTGGAATGATGCGCCGCGTAGATATCGTCTGCTCATTTGTTTCAGATCTCCCTTAACCATGAGGGTGCCGAAACCTGATGTGGGATTATGCTGCGTTCCCTCACCGATTATGTAGCCTACACCGCCGCCTAGTAAGATTCTGGTTCCGAAACCAATAGTTTCATAGTTAGGGTCCTTACATAAAGGATTCAGTTGTCCAGCGCCTGAAAAAGTTATGTTTCCATAGTTCGGTAGCAGTGTACCCATATAGGTGTATAGAACCCTATCAGAGCTATTTGTGGCAGCATCATACTTCTGATAACAGTTTCTCGGGTTGACGAGTACAGCCTGGTTTAAATCATCAATCGTTATCATCGTCTCAATATGTCTCCTAGGATAACAGTCAGTTCCATAAGATTCAGCCCTTAAAACAACTTCTCTTCCGGAAACCAGATCCTCTATGACGTGTCCGCCGCCGTAATCGAAACCCTTGGTTTCACTCATTGATGATGCGCCCAAATAACCATCTACAGCAGCCAGCCCCTTATATACCGGAACATCGTTTAGCCAGCACCTCGTCATCTTTATCGGAGGATCGGAATGTCCAAAATTCAGGAATACGCCGGAGCTGCACATCGCCCCGAAGGTTCCGGATGTGACAACGTCAACCTCTTTAGCGGCAACCTCAAGTCCGCTGCTTTCCGCAAGCTTAATCATCTCTTCAGCCGTTAATACGACAGCATCTCCACGCTTTATCTTCTCATTAATTTCATCAATTGATCTTATTTCTTCATCTTTCTCGTGCAATTAGGCACCTCCAGAAATTAAACTTCAACGTCTCTTTTTGATTGATAGATTTAAGATTCACGCGGAGGTTTTCTTCCTCCATATATTCTTTTACATATTTTCATTCAATGTTCATTCTCAATAATATATATTTTTCCCTTAGGCTCTCCATTTGCTCCAGTTAAGCTAAAATATTGAGGCTGCTAAAGGTTTTCATATGGTGGAAAATTTACTTAGCGTGCTTCCAGATTTAACTAAGAGCTTCATTTCCCTATTTATAATTGTTGACCCGTTTGGCAATATACCGATATTTATAGGCTTAACTGAAGGGATCGGCAGCGGATCCAGGAGGAGAATATTTCACACAGCTACGATAACAGGCTTCATTCTGCTTTTAGCATTTGCTTTAGCCGGAAGGCAGATACTGAACTTTTTCGGTGTAACCCTGCAAAGTTTTATGATCGCCGGCGGGATTCTCTTGCTAATAATCGCTGTAAGAATTCTGGTGATAGGCGGATGGGAGGAGAGATCTCCGGAGAGCATAGGTGTTGTTCCAATAGCCGTTCCGCTGCTTGTAGGTCCGGGAGCTATAACAACCACAATAATCAATCTTGAAACCTATGGGCTTTTAACCACAATAATGTCCGTTGTGCTCGTTTTCGTAATAGTCTGGTTAACGCTTAGGTTCATTGAGCCAATTTATAAAGTGCTTGGAAGAAGCGGCTCAATAGTGATCGCCAGGGTCATGGCGCTTTTAATAGCGGCTATAGCCATTCAATTCATCATAGAGGGGTTAGAAAATCTCTCTATTGAAGCTCCCTAGGCCCCTGTTTATTCTCCTAAGCTCCCTATATATGTCCATTACATTCGGTTCCCTAATTCTGCTTATTAATGTTCCAGCCGCTATTAATGTTGTACCCATAATGTCTGAAACTATAGGCTCTGGAAACACTACTAGGGCTACACCAGCAGTGATAAGTTTTGATCCCAATCTGCTTTTTTCATCGCTAAATAAGCGTTTCACGGGTTTTATCACGTTAGAAACGTTATTCATTGCGTTAAAGACTTCCCTATATGTTTGGCCGATGACTCTGATGTCTTTAATTATTTCCCTGGCTTCCTTAGGATCCATATGAGCCGCCACGGTTAAAGGATCTTTATTCCAGCGTATTTTAAGGTTTGCTAATATGTGGAAGTATATTTATATGTGGGCGTCTCTTATAGATCAAGTATGAATTTTACAACAACCCCATCGGGCTTTTTCTCAATCTCCATGCGGTGGTATGTTACTGCTTTTATCCCAACCTTTTGTTTATGCTTCTCCGGATCGAACGGTTCGCCGTAGATTTTAGCTTTGAGTTTAAATCCGCCGCCCCCTTTCCTCAATATCTCTAACACGTTGAATTTTGAATATAGCATGTTTTCAACCTCAAATCTGACTAGAAGCTCTTCAAGCCAATTGTAGAGCAGGGATTGTTCATCCTCACCCTCAACTTCAACCTCCTCCTCGACATTATGTTCGACATCTGATGTGCTCGTCATGGTTTCAAACATTGCTAGGGCAGCGTTCTCAAATGCCTCATTGAGGTTTCTACCGTAAGCGGCTATGTAAGCGTCCGCCATATGCTCCAGAAACTCAAAACCCGTTTTCCCCTCCTTCATAAGCATAGCTCCTCTAGGCTTATACAATAGCGCATACTCCATTTTACAATAATAGTTTTACGGATGCAAATTCAATTAATTTAGGGAGGAATAAGAGTGGAGAAATGGGACTTAATAATTATTGGGGCGGGCGCCGCCGGCTTAACAGCCGGCATCTATGGTGCTAGAAGCGGGCTTAAAACGCTTATTTTAGATGAGAAGCAGGCTGGCGGCACACTTATGGTTATACCTTGGGTTGAGAATTATCCGGGTTTCCCAGACGGCGTCAGCGGTGAGGATCTCGCGAAAAGAATGCTTGATCAATGCAGGAGGTTCGGAGCTGAGGTGCATGAGTTTGAGGGGGTTGAGGAGCTAATATTGGACGATGAACGCAAGATTGTTAAGACCAGTTCAGCGGATTACGTGGCTGAGTCAATTATAATAGCGTCAGGCTCCAGGCATAGAAAGCTAGGGATCCCAGGGGAAGAGGAGTTTGAGGGTAGAGGCGTAAGCTACTGCGCTTTATGCGATGGGGCCTTCTTTAAGGGATTAAGGGTTCTCGTAGTTGGCGGTGGAAACACTGCGGTGGTTTCAGCCATATATTTAGCTAATCTAGCCTCGAAGGTTTACTTGGCGCATCGAAGGGATCAGCTGAGGGCTGATGAAATATATGTTAAGGATCTTGCTATGAGGGGGATTGAAATTCTCTGGAATACCGAGGTTAGGCGCATTAGGGGCGACTCGAAGGTTAGAAGCGTCATCCTATTCGACAGGAGAACCGGCGATGAGAAGGAGCTAAGCGTCGACGGGGTCTTTATATTTGTTGGCGAGGTTCCGAACAGCGAATTCGCTAAAAAAGCTGGCATAATGGTTGATGAAGGAGGCTACATTATTGTCGATATGCTGCAGAGAACTAATATTAAAGGTGTTTATGGCGCTGGCGATGTGACAGCGTGCCCAATAAAGCAGATTGGTACAGCTGTTGGGCAGGCAATAGTAGCCGCCATGGAAGCCTTCAAGCATGTGAGGAAGCCATACTATAGCCGGGAAACTTAGCCAGCCGCGATAAGAGGTAAGATTACTTCGCACATATTCTTTCCATGAATAATTTTTTAAATCGGTTAACATCAACATCGACGCAAACTTTTACCTGCTCATCATCTTGCTTAGCGGGCAATGCTAGAGTCAGCCCAGTTGTATACTCACCTTTGGTTTCAACAAGTATCTTCATGCTCATTGTTTTCACTAGGCTCTCATCTATTAGGGTTGCTAAAGCAAGCGGGTCATGAAGCCACGTATAATTCCTCTTAACAATATCCAGGTATCTTTCAATCATTGACGCTATAGCGTTTGTTAAGGGGCTGTCAACGGCGCGTATTCTCGCAAGATCCTCCCTTTCAATGTAAACTTTAAGCGTAACATCAAGCGGCACCATCGTTATTGGCATACCTGAGCTGAAAACTATCTTTGCCGCCTCCGGGTCGCATAGAATGTTGTGTTCTCTGTAGGGCAGGTTTAAGCCGTTGAAGAGCCTTATAACCCCGCCCATAATAACAACCTCCTTAACATTGTCTATTATCCGCGGCTCCTTAATTATTGCAGCCGCTAAATTTGTTAATGGCCCTACGCAGACTAATGTAATCTCACCCTTCATGGACATTACCTTTGAAATTATTAGATCAACGGCGTGATGTTCAGATGGGCTTAAGTTTTCATCTTCATAGGTTAGGAACCCCTCCCCCTCATGTCCTCCCCATCCAAGAATTGGCCTATCAATGAGCAGCGGGCGCTCTATTCCCCTAGCAACTGGAATGTTTTCTAAACCTGCAATCTTTAAAAGCTTCAGAGCTATCTTAGATCTTAATCCAACATTTCCATGGACGGTTGTTACCGCCTGCAAATCTATGTCTTCCCTAGATTTTATGGCTAGGGTTAGGGCTAAAGCGTCATCCACGTCTGTTCCAATATCCGTGTCAAGAATTATTTTTCTCAAGTTTTCCACCATCCCCAATTAGCATTACATCGAATCCGAACTTATTATTTTTCAATCAATTCTATTTCTAAATTAAATTATTTAGGACCTATTGAATTAATGGGTGGAAAATGTTTTCTTTGCGTAGGCATTAAATAATAAATCTGCTATAGAAAAGATTGCTGGATGGAGGATATGCTTATGGTGAGGGTACTAATAGTGTATGATTCGAGATCTGGAAATACTGAGAAGGCGGCTTTTCTGGTTGCCGAGGGCGTTAAGAAGTTTAAAAATGTGGATTGCGTAGTTAAAAGGGTTGACGATGTTTCTCTGGATGATCTTTTAAGCGCTGACGGCATAGTTATCGGTTCACCGACATATTACGGCGGTATGAGTTCAAAAATAAAGGCTCTGATAGATAAAAGCGTCGAAATACATGGTAAGCTTGAGGGGAAGGTTGGAGCCGCTTTCACAACCTCAGGTGGAACAGCAACTGGGGCTGAGACTACGCTGCTGTCAATAGTGCAGGCGCTGCTTATTCATGGCATGATAATTAAGGGTAATCCTGAAGACAAGCATTATGGCTTAGCGATAGTTGGGGCTCCGGAAAGCGAGGAGGATAAGGAGTTATGTAGAAAATTTGGGTTTGCAATCGCAAATTTAACCTCCAAAATTTCTGGGCTCAAATGAAATATTCCACATATTCATAAACCTTTTATTTATTTCCAATCCTATTTCTATTTGGTAACGGTAGTCTTGATGAAAGCCGTTGTATTGGCCGCTGGTGAAGGACAGAGGCTTAGACCACTAACCTTCACCCGCCCGAAGCATATGATACCCGTAGGTGGGAAACCAATTCTAGAGCATCTAATAGGCACGCTTAGAGAGGCGGGAATAGAAGAGATTCTGATTGTTGTTAATTATAAAAGTGAAATGATTAAGGAACATTTTAACAGCGGAGAAAGATTCAATGTTAAAATCGATTATGTTATGCAGGAAAAAGTTTTAGGGACAGCTGACGCTATAGCTGCCGCTGAGAATTATATTAACAACAAAGATTTTTTGGCTGTTAATGGCGACCTCCTACTGTCGGTTAATGCGATAAAACCAGTCCTTGAAGTTCACGAGAAGGCTAAGCCTACGGCAACTCTAGCCGCTGTTAAGGTTGAGAATCCAGAGCATTACGGTGTCTTAAAGATTGATTGCGGGCGGCTCATCGATGTTCTGGAGAAGCCGCGCTCCGAGGCTGCATTGGGAAATTGGATTAACGCCGGCATATATGCATTCTCCTCCGAGATTTTTAACTTAATAAGGCGCACAAGCCCATCTGAGAGAGGCGAGCTGGAAATAACTGAATCAATACGTTTAGCCCTCAGAGATGGCGAAAAAGTAGCTGTTGCAAAAATATCCGGAGACGACTGGCTTGACATTGGAAGACCTTGGGATCTCCTGGACGCTAATATGCGTGTTCTTAAAACGGTTAAGCGGAGCATTCTAGGAGCCGTTGAGGAGGGAGCCCGCATTAAGGGCCAGGTTTATGTGGGTGACGGAGCCCTAGTGCGTTCCGGCTCATACATTGAGGGCCCAGCTTATATAGGCGATGGAAGCGATATTGGCCCGAACTGCTACATACGCCCATACACTAGCATAGGTAGAAAAGCCAGAATTGGGAACGCCTGCGAAATTAAGAACAGCATAATAATGGATCATGTGCATGTTGGGCATCTCTCATATATCGGTGACAGCATTATTGGTGAAGGATGCAATATAGGCGCGGGATCAATCTCGGCAAATCTACGTTTCGATAAGAGAACCATTAAAATGAGGGTTAGAGGCGAACCCATAGATACTGGAAGATTAAAGATTGGCGTGATCATGGGGGACAACGTTATGACCGGCGTTGGCGCGCTCTTCATGCCCGGAGTAACAATCGGCAATAACAGTTGGATTGGACCGAATGTAATCGTTTACTCCGATGTCCCACCGAACACCATGCTTATTCTGGAGCAGCAAATTAAACGCAAAAATTTTCCACCCATGCAATAAAGTAATAAAGATGATTGAACATTAAATAGTAAGATTCAGGCGTAGGGAAGTAAAAATTATGTCTGCGGCTGAGAGAAGATTCGTTACTGAGGTTTCCTCATTTATTGATAAAACGGTCACCGTAGTAACAATTGATGGAAAAACATACACTGGAACGCTTGTCGGTATAGACCCTAGTAGCTTAAGCCTATGTTTAGCTGATGCAACTGACCCTAATGGGCAGCCTATTCCCAAGATTTTACTGAGCGGAAGCAGGGTTGCCGAAATATTATCTGTTGAAAAGCCTTTTGATCTTAAGGGGTTGGCTGAAAGGCTGGAGCGGGTTTTCCCAAGAATGGTTAAACTCTATGAGAAAGAGGGCTTCATATGGGTTATGGACAGGATCAAGGTGACCCGCGAGGGAGTGGTTGAAGGGACAGGGCCGGCTGCTGAAAGGGTGCAAAGGGTTTATCAACAGTTCATGCAGGAAACTAGAGGTGGATAGCGGCGGTTGGAAATTTAAAGTAAGCCGTGAAGATTATGCTAGTGTAAAGTCTATCCAGCTTATTTTAGATCAGCCACTCCGGCATAGGCTGTTTTTCAATTCTTTTTTTAGTCATGGCTCCAAAATCAAATGGCGGCAAGACATTTATTAAATCCATGGGGTCGCCTAGATCATCTATGTCAACCTTTATTTCAAGGATTTTTGATAGAGCTTTTAGAAGTTCCTGCGCTGCCTCCTTGTCTGGATATGTTCCCGGGGTTTCTGAGAGTAGGCAGAGACCTTTGAGGTTGCGTAGTCTACACATGCCGATTAAGAGTCCGGCTAATCCGAAAATCTGGATTCTGAGGGGTTCAGCCCCAAGATCTCTGGCGGCTCTCGCCATATCATGGTCTGAAGCGGCGAAGTAGAGACGCGGTTTAACATCGCCCCTTCCCGGTCTGTAGCCGCCTAGGGTTATTATGAGCCCGCATCCTAAACTTTCGGCGGTTTCAAGTATGCATCCGCAGAGTTCATATTGTCCACGTGCAGTAAGGGCTTGAGTATTTCCATACAGCAGTATCAGATCGCGCCCGCTTCTCTCACCCCTATAATAGTAAAGCTGATTAGTCGGGTAGGTGAGTAAACCATTTTTATCAGCAAATGCGACATCATGAAAATATGAGGATTTAATCTCGCCGAATAGTTTAGCATCCAATTTTCTTATTAAGTAAGCAACGGTTATGTTTGCAACAAGCCCTATGCCAGGAAGCCCCTCCACAAGAACCGGGCTGCTCAGCTGGGGCTTCTCATAAATTTTTACCTCGCATACCAAGCGATCAACCGCTCCATCAGCCACTTGATGTACGCTAAGATATAAACATAATTCTAAGCCAAAAATTTTCCGGCATCTCCATTATCATGAGGTTGCCTTCTTAAAAGGTTTGAGGCGGGCCTTCAACAAGATAGTTAAGATGGATGCATCTGATAATTTTGGATTTAACGCTTCCGACCGGGATTTTAGCGAATGGCATAACTATTCATTTACATAATTATTCATTCAAAATGGTGTAAACCATTTTTATCGGGAAGAAGAACTGGGTTGTTCAATTGAGGTCTCTCATAAATTTTCGCCCCGCTCGAAAGAAGATCCGAAACGTCCATAAAGAAAATAAGGTAAAACAGCCACAAAAATCTCATTTAAGAGCGGACAAAATGTTTTCCGCCGGTTCCATAAATATTTGAATCCGTCGTTTTCACAGCATGAAGCAAACAATTCCATGAAATTGTTGCCGCGCAATATTTATTAGATTATGGTTCCATAAATATTTATGGTGATGTCTATGGTGAAAAAGAC
>CAYPJR010000035.1:0-14322 GCA_964411115.1 uncultured Candidatus Bathyarchaeia archaeon
CCTATCTCTTTCAGTTCTCCCCTCTTGTATTTTTCAATGGCTTCCCTCACAGTTCCATAGGCGCCAGTGATGATTTTTATCCCTGCAGCTGATAGCGCTTGGAAAGCGTTAGGACCAACATTCCCAGTTATAAGCACCTTAACGCCCTTATCCGCTATTATCTTAGCTGCTTGTACTCCGGCTCCGCCTATAGCCTCAGAGGCCGCATTTGGAACTGCCTCAAACTGCATATTGTCCGGGTCGACGATAAGGAAATATGGACATCTGCCAAACCTTGGATCTACGGGAGCGTCTAGATTATTTGCAGCCGCAGTTATGCAAATCTTCATTAATCCTCCTCCTAATTCATCTATTTCAGCCTTATTAATTTGTATAATTAAATTGTTTAAATAGTTTTTGTTTAGAAAATAAACTATGGGGAAAACTAATCCTCCAAATAAAAATTTAGGCATCACCAAACCCTCACTCCTGTTAATGGAGAATCTGCCTAACGTTAACGGCTGAGGAATCTACCTGCCAAGAGGAGATGAAAGCAGTGGCTCCACGCTATCATTAGAGGAAAACTGTAAGCGTAATGCAACTAAAGAGATCTCGAGATTTCCCTCAATTTTGTTAGAAAAGCCTTTATTTCCCTAGTGAGAAATATCTTGGTTAGGTGCCTTAATGGTTGGTAAAGTTTCGCCTAAGCTAATGGAGAAGATTGTTTATAGAAATCTTGGCGCTGTAGATCCGGACGTTCTTGTCGGGCCGGCAATTGGTGAGGATGCTGCAATTATTGATCTTAAGGATGAGAGAACGCTTATTGTACATAATGATGCCATTACTGGTGCAAGTAGGTTTCTCGGCTGGCTTGCAGTTCATATAGTTGCCAAAGGCTGACGCTGAGGACCTTGCCGAAGCATTGAAAAGCATAGAGCCGGATCATATACACCTTTACACGGCTTATAGGAAACCAAGATTAAGCATTGTAAAACCATTATCCCAGGAAGAGATTATGCGCTTTGCATCAATTTTAGCAAGGGAAGGATTTAAAACAGAAATATATGCTTAAATTGAATGTGGCAAGCAACACGCTTATACTGGAAGAGGTAGTTGTGAAGCGTCTTGTTCAGGTTTGAGAGAAAACAGGAGATTTTTGATATTGGGGGTGTAAAAATAGGCGGGCAGCCTGGAGAGCTGCCCACAGTTTTAATTGGAAGCATTTTTCATGAGGGACATAAAATAGTTAAAGATAGATCCTACGGGGTCTTCGATAAGATGGAGGCTGAGAGGCTAATAAATGTTCAGGAGGAGATGTCTGATAAAACCGGGGTTCCATGCATGCTTGATGTAGTTGGGGAGAACTCTAAGGCGTTAATAAGATATATTGAATTCGTAGCAAATATTACTGATAGCCCATTTCTAATAAATGGTCCTAGCGCATCCGTTAGGGTTGAGGCAGCAAATTACGTGAGGGAAGCCGGGCTTCTAGATAGGGCGGTCTACAACTCCATAAATTATACATTAAGCGAGTGGGAGATTAAAGCGATCAGGGAATCGAAGGTGAAAGCCGCCATCATACAGGCCTTTAACCCCCGAAACCCATATCCTGATGGGATGATTAAGATTCTTGAGGGTGCTCCTGGAAAAAATGGTTTGATCGCTGAAGCCTTAAGGGCTGGGATAGAAAAGCCCTTAATTTTCATGCCGGTCTTGGATGTTCCAAGCCTGGGTTTCGCGGCTCATGGAATCTATTTAGCTAAGGAGAAAATAGGCTTACCAACAGGGTCGGCGCCGATAGGCGTTGTGGGAAAATGGGGCAGAACTAAAGGTTTAGAAGGCAAAGCGAAGATAGCGTGTAGAGGCGGAGCTTTAGCGCTTATCCAAGCAATGGGAGCAAACTTCATCATTTACGGTTCCATAGCAAAAGCCAAGCATATCTTTCCTGCATGCGCGATGATTAATGCGATAATAGCGTATCATGCAAGAACCCTAAGGGGATAAAACTGCTAGTTAATGCTGCAGCTTAAGAGGAAATGAGGCTGCTAACGCGGTATGGAGAAGGCTTATGCGGAGCGAGATGTCCTTGAAGAATAATCCTTTAAAGACCGAAAGAGCATGTGGCAACATTTTAAAGGATTTTTAAGTTTTTAGATTCCAGCCCCAGGAGCTAAGACGCTCCGCCAGCTACATCGATTATTTCCTACATTCGAAGCATAGATCTGTGTCCTCATTTGTCCAGAATATCTTTCCGCATCTTCTGCATTCAACTTTTCTCATTAAGCCCTTATCTTTCTGAACTCTCTGTCTGAAAGCCATCCGCTGCGGGAAGGCTATTGCTTTCTTGGGGCACACATGTTCGCATGCAATACATCCATAGACGCAGTTTTGCGGGTTAACAACAATAGCTTTGCCATTAAGGATCCCGAAAACTTTATGCGGGCAGAATTCAATGCACTTCGGGATTTCAAAGCCAACGCAGCCATTACATTTATCTGGGAAGATTGTTGGATACCAGAGCGCTTGAGATTTAGCCATAATAATTTTCACCTGCACATATTATTTTATCCTTTATAATGCTTCCTAATATTTTCATAGTTTATGGCGCTATTTATAGCGCTTCGCTTAAAGTGCCGTATGGCGGTATCATCCGTTTCTGCTCCCCCATGATTTCTCCCCTTATCTATGGCTTCCATATAAACATTTATGTATTTCACTATTTGTTAAGATCTGATTCAATAACATAAACTATTTAAATATTTCATGTTTAGAAAATAAACGGAGGAAGACGAGTTGGATGATGTTGACAGAAAGATAATCTCGCATCTTCAAATAAATGGAAGGGCAACTCTGGAAGAAATTGCTAGTAACGTTGGATTCACAAGCATGGGAGTCAAAAAAAGGTTGGAGAAGCTCATCCTGCAGGGCGCCATAAAAGTGTCAGCATCGCTGAATCCATTCTATTTCAAGCTTCACCCGGCGATAGTCTTATTGGAAATGGAGAGCGCTGAAGCAATGCGGAATCTCCTAGAACGATTCAAAGATTGCCCCAGGGTGGTTCACATTTTTAAAACAATAGGCGGCTACAACTTAATCGCCCTGGTAGTTGCTGAAGATCAGGATACTCTTGAAAGCATATCTATAGAGAAATGCTCCCTAAGAAGCGGCGCTGGCATACGTAGATCAGAATTTTATCCAATAGGCGAAATATATTTCACGCCCTTTCTCAATATAAGAGAATACCTTGCCAATAAAGGAATGGGCACCGCGCCATGCAATGTGGATTGTAAACCCTGCGCAAGATACTTAAATAGAAAATGCGTTGGATGCCCAGCAACGATTCACTATAGAGGAACGCTTTAAAGGAGCAGGGTGGATGCATGAGTGAGGTCGATGAGAGGATACATTATCGAGGCTTCAATCTAAGAGAAGCTGAAAAAGTGGAAATAATTAGCTTAATGGATAATTCGGCGGATTACCTGTCAACAATTCAAAGAGAGGAGGTTAAAAACGTTAGGGAATGGGCAGGGAAACATTTCATTCTGCCTATGGCTGAACATGGATTTTCAATGCTTATCCGCGTTTTTAGCGATGATAAATCGCATAGTATACTCTTTGATGCGGGGAGCAGCTCAAAAGGCGTGTTAATAAACGCGAAGAGAATGGGGCTGAGCCTAGCGGAGATTGAATGCATAGTTCTTTCCCATGGGCATTATGATCATTTCGGAGGATTATCATCAATAGTTAAAGCCGTAAACAAGGATAATCTGCCCATTATAACGCATGAAGACATGTTTAAAACCAGAGGGGCAGCTAACCCCGACGGAACCATAAGGGAATACCCGAAGTTCCCAACTGAGGAAAAGGTGAAGCCGGCCAGATACATAAATACTAAACAGCCATGCATGGTGGCTGACAACCTAATACTGGTAACAGGTGAAATTCCCAGGGAAACCCCCTTTGAAAAGGGATACCCGCAGCATAGAGTTTTCATAGACGGCGAATGGCGGCCAGATCCCTGGATCCTAGATGACCGTGCGCTTGTAATAAATGTTAAGGAAAAAGGTTTAATAGTTATATCCGGATGCGCCCACGCAGGCATAATAAACACAATACTTTACGCGCAGCATCTCACCGGAGTGAAAACCATTTATGGCATATTAGGCGGGCTTCACTTAGCAGGAAAAGAATATGAAAAGCGCATAAACCAGACGGTGAAAGCGCTGAAAAGAATAAACCCCAAACTGGTGGCGCCCTCACATTGCACAGGATGGCGGGGAAAATTCAAAATAGCTAAGGCAATGCCGAAATCCTTCATATGGAACAGCGTTGGAAACCTCTACAAGCTTTAAAATACAAATCTATAGGGTAAACATCACTAAAAACTTTACATTAAAAATAACGTTTAAAGAAAAACTACGCATGAAGATTAGTTGGATTTTTAGGCATTAAGAGTTTAGATGGAAGCGAAGCTGCTGGGTATGCTTTATCGTTATAAAGTTAAATTATGTCCTCGAACTTCAAGATTTTCACGTGCTGTTCCGCTTTCTCCATTAGTTTTCTATCTTCCGTAATCAGAGGGATCCCCCTGCTTTTGGCATAATATATGTACGCTGCATCATAGAATGTTATTTTTAGATCATCCGCGATTTTTAGTATTTCCTCCTCATTACAGTTTATGGCTAGATTTTCCATCAGGCTTAGCGCGTCCTTAAAGATCTTTATGATTTTAAGCGCTTCCTGGCGGTCTATTCGCTTGTGAATCGTATATTCTTTCCAGATTATATTTCCCATCTCATATCTCGTTAGATTAAGAGTTAAGTTTCCCGCTAAAAATTCAATAGCATTTTCTTTTATCGCCTTAAATATCGCTGATGAGTCGAAGATGTAGCTCATCTTTGCTCTCTGTCCTCCCTTATGCTTCTAACAATCTCTTCCATTGGAATCTTGTCCAAGGATTCTTTAATTTCGCATATTTCCTCTTTGATCTTCTGAACCTGCCTTTTTCTTACCTCATCTTCTATAGCTTTACGCAAAACCTCGGATGGTTTAATTCCAAGCCGCTTCATCAATTCCTTCAGTTCCGAAGGAATCTTCACAGATATAGTTTCGTATCTACCCATTTTAACTACCAATATATAATACAAAAATTTGGAATATAAAGGTTTACCAAAATGTAAATACTGCATGTAGTTCATTTGATCAATCAAACTTTATGATGAAAAATTAGGCGGTGCACGTAATCCTTAAATCCGGGATTTAATAATACACGTAAAGATTTTGATGCAAAAACCAAGCGTTAATGATGTAGAAAAAGTTAAGATGCTTAAATATTCCACGATGGCCATTTTAAGCGTTTTCTTCGCTGAGTCTGCCGCCGGTTTGGCAAGTGGAAGTTTGGCAATATTGAGCGATGGCGCGCATGCCCTCTTCGATACGTTTTCATCATTAATGTTATTCATTTCTCTACACGCCTCGCTTCAGCCACCGGATGAGGAGCACATGTATGGGCATGAAAAGTTTGAGTTCATAGGCAGCCTGCTGGGAAGCCTCGTATTGATAGCTCTGTCGATAATGATTGCCGTCAGCTCAACGCTGAGGATTCTGGGAAATGTAAGCCTAATAAACCTAGAATTTAGCATCGCTGGATTCGCTGTGCTTGGATATACCGCATGTATAGATGCATTTAGGGTTTTTATTTTTAGGCGTGCATCTGCAAGCAGAAGTCCTACAATTAAGGCTGGACTCTATCATGCCCTTTCGGATTTCGGGTCAACCCTGATTGCGTTCTTAGGATTTTGGCTGTCAGTGCATGGAATACTTTATGGGGATGCTTTCGCCTCCCTAATATTATGCTCTCTGCTGATATTTTTAAGCGCTAGACTCGCATGGAGCAGCGTTATGGAGCTGAGCGACATAGCGCCTAAGGAGGCGGTGAAAATTGTCAGAGATGAAATTTTAAAGGTGGACAGAATGCTCAAATATGAGAATTTAAAGGTTAGAAGATCCGGCGAAAAATTCTATATAAGAGCCAACCTTAAGGTTCCGGACTACATAAGCCTAGAGGAAGCCCATGATCTATCGGCGAAAATAGAGTCAAACATTAAAAGAAGCCTCGGAGAAGCCGATATATCTTTCCACATAGAGCCAGCCGGGGTGGAGGGAATGACAACTGAGGAGTTTGTTGAAAGAATCGTGGGCAGAATCAGAGGTGTCAAGGGTGTTCATGATGTAAACGTAGCCCACTATGGTGGAAAAAACTATATTACATTACATGTGCAGGTTGATCCGGTAACCCCTCTAAGCGAGGCGCATAAGATTGCTGAGAACATTGAGAAGGCGGTGGCTGAGAAAGCAGGCGCCATCGAGAACGTTCTCGTCCACATTGAACCCTCAAATATCGAATTGAAGAGAGGCTACGCTGCTGATGAGGAGGAGATTGGGCGGATTGTAGAGGCAGCAACCGAAAGATTTTCGGGCGTATTGAAACTAAAGCGTGTTATAACATACATCGCTGATTTTAGGCGACATATAAATGTTGAATGCGTTCTCAGCAAAGATCTTCCAGTTGAAGAAGCTCACAGAATAGCCTCGCAAATAGAGGAAATCATTAAGGAGAAAATCTCGGAAACAGCGGTTACGGTACATATTGAACCGGACGGCTGATCGTGCTTAACCGGAATCGACAGTTAATTTTAATCTGAACCCCACTGTGGACGGGCGGTCTGCCCCAGGGCTGAAGCCTAAAGGTTTTCCCGCTTGCTTTCTCGCTTGCGTTAAATGAGCGATGAGGGGCAGATTTTATTTAGTACGCATTCGCCGCATTTAGGGTCTTTCGCAGTACATACCCTCCTCCCGTGGAATATGAGTAGGTCGGCGAACCTTAACCATTTATCTCTGGGAACAATCTCCATAAGATCTCTTTCAATTTTTTCCGGATCCTCCTCATCCGTTAAACCGAGCCTCCTAGAAAGCCTTCTAACATGAGTATCCACTATTATTCCCTCCATTATTCCATACGCATTTGAAAGCACAACATTAGCTGTTTTTCTAGCAACCCCAGGAAGCCTTAATAAATCCTCCATCTTTCTAGGTACCTCACCACCATATTCCTCAACGATGATTCGGCATGCCTCCTTAATATTCTTGGCTTTGGCACGGTAAAATGTTAGCGACTTTATATAATGCTCAAGCTCCTCCAAATCCGTTTTTGCATAATCCTCAGCGGTGCGATACCTTTTGAAGAGGCTCTCAGTTACCCTATTGACCCGCTCATCAGTAGTTTGGGCTGAGAGAACAGTTGCAATAAGAAGCTCCAGCGGGTTACTCCATTTTAGAGCTAATTTAGCGTCTGGATGAACCTTTTCTAGCAAATTAATTATTTCCAGAACCCTACTTTTCAACCCATTCTTTCCAGATAGCATCCCAGACAACTCCAATAGATTCCTTAAATAAATATAAGGAATATTACGCTTTTGTCATTTTCTCAGGAATCCCATCTAATCTCTGCGAGGATGCCCATCTGAAAGGGCGAGGGGTGGGAATATTTAAATATGTGGGAATTTATATATTGGTGGGTTAAATTATGGAAGTCGCTAAGGTTGATGGAAAGGGAAGAGTGGTTATTCCGAAGAGTCTCCGCGAAAAAGTCAAGATGAAGGAGGGAAGCTACGTTAGAATAAAGACGGATGGAAAAAGCATTATTATTGAGCCCATTGAGCCCGCCGCCGATAAGTACCAAGGAGCCTTTAAAATAGCGAGATGGCCGGAAGACCTAGACGAATTCATAGTTGAGGTAACGAGAAGATGGTGGCTCCAGAAAGCTACGTAGACATCAACATCTTCATATACTGGCTCGGTAACCATCCAACCTTCGGCGAAACAGCCCATAAATGGATAAAGAGAATCGAGGAAGCTCCCCGAGGAAAATACGTAACATCCAGCCTAACACTCTACGAAACGCTAATAATAATAGCTGGCTTAACGGGCGGAAGCCTAAAAGATAAAACATTCGTTGAAGAAGTCGTAAAATCCATAACTGGCCTCCCAAGCCTACTAATAGCACCGCTCACCGCAGAAGACTTAACTGAAGCAATCAACCTAATGAAAAAATACGACCTAGACTACGAGGACGCCCTACATCTAGCCGCAGCGCTGAGAAATAGCGTAAAAGAAATAATATCAAACGACCAAGACTTCGACAAAACACCACTAAAAAGAAAATTCCTCTAAAATAAAACATGCGCCAGCCGGGATTTACGCATCAATTTACCAGTAAAAGATTGGAAACGCTGAGAAGCTAAAAATGGAAATTATCAAAACAATAAGCTTAACTTCAAAAATTTCAGGGAAACGTCCAATAATTGCTTATGAAAATGCTGTTTTTGAATATGAAAAGAGGAGGTTTTCTTTCAATCGGTTAAGAAAAAGGCTAAAAACTGGATAAAAGTAAAAAATATGATTAAAACGTTTTATATACATTCAATTTTTCATCAAATTCTTATTTTCGTTGCACGCCGGCGGCTCGTTCATGAAAATCTCATTTAAGAGCGATTTATTTTTAAAAATTATTTAGAGGTGAATTAAGGGTGGGTTATGATAGGGCTTTTTCCGCCCTGCATCTTGAGGAGGCTGATAGGGTTGCTCAAGTAGAGTTTTTATCAAATACCGAGTTTATAGCTGAGGTTTCAGGGCTGAATCCTATGTTGAGTCCGGAAGAAGCTCGCAGCAGAGCTTATTCAATGCTCGACATCGACATGATTTGGTTTACATATAACCCTTTAGATCCGTGGAGTTTCCTAAAAAATAAGGAGGGCTTCTTCGAGGTTAGGGGCGATTCATGGTCTAAAGCCTATCCAACAACGTGGAGGAAAATTTTTAATAATGTTAAGTCTGTTGAGGAAATATATAGCTTTAATCCGTTTGAGTCGTGGAATGTTCCGAGCGTTCAGGAGATTGCTAAACGCATCTATGAAGAGTATAATAGGGTTCGGCTTAACTATAGTGGGCTTCTTGTTCCCGGAGGAACATATCACACATGTCTCATGTGGCTTATAAAAGCGTTTGGGCTGGAATGGACTGTTAAGGCTGCCTACAGAGATCCAAAAGCATTTAAAAGGGTTTTAGACTTGTTTGGGGAGATCTCCCTGCTTGAGGCTAAGGCGTGGGCTCAAACAAATATAGAGGCCTTCATCAGCCACGATGATATATGCTCAACTCGAGGACCATTCTTTCCCATAAGCTGGATGCGTAAGTATTTATTCCCATGGTATAAGAGGATATGGCATGAGCTTAAATCAAGGGGAATTATTGTTCTATTCTGCACTGACGGAGACATGACGAGCATAGTTGATGATATAGCGGAGTCCGGAGCAGACGGATTTATCATCGAGGAATGCTGCAACCTAAAAAGTATGGCGGATAAATATGGAAACGAAAAGGTGATAATAGGCGGCGTAGACATCGGCATATTAACCTACGGAACAGTGCAAGACGTTATTGGAGAAGTTAAAAGATGCTTAGAAACTGCAGGGGCATATCCAGGATACTTCATAAATGTTTCAGGATCAATACCTGATAATGTGCCCCTAAAAAACCTCGAAGCATACTTTAAGGCAGCCAGAAAATATGGGCGAAGACCAATAAGATTAAGTAAACCCTAATTAGGAGACACGCATGGACTATGCCAGTCCAAGCGAGAATGCACCTAATCCTCAACCAGCCTATATGAAACCAAAATCCAAATCCCAAGAATAAAACACTGCAGCGAACAAACCTTGGAAACCTTAATCTACGAGGAAACGCTGCTACTAGCCAAACGTTGTTAGCTTAGTGATGGGGCTGCTGAATAACGGACGCGCCAGCCCTAAGAGGAATGATTTTGAAGTTGGCTCGAAGGGGGGAGAAAGAGACTTCCCGATGGGAGATATCGCAATGATGCATCTTTATCAATTTTTCTCAGATGCAAAAATGGAAAGATTGGTTATGCTAGTGAATTATTGTTCCAATTTTCTCACCCTTAGCTGCAAGCAATATATTTTCAGGATTAAAACCGTTGACAACTATTGTTTTTATGCGCTTCTCCATTAGTACTCGAACTGCTTCAGGATCAATTATTTGATGTATCCCAGCCCTATGCTTATTTTCAACTAGCACGTGGCTGAGGTTCTCAAACCTTATTTCATCCAGCTTTTCAGCGTCAGGATGCTTTTTAGGATCCTTAGTGTATATGCCATTCTGATCTGTCGCCTTAATAATGAGGTCAGCTTCAGCTTGGGATGCAAGAAGCGCAGCAACAGTGTCCGTTGTCATCCCGGGTTTAACGCCGCCCATAATTACGATGCCTCTATCCCTCAGCATTTTAACGGCTTCATCGATTGTTCTCGGCACATCTTTCCAGGAGAAGCCACCGATCTTCATTGCAAGTATTTGCGCGAATATCCTTGAGGCTGATATGGCAACCTCATCCTGCTCATGTTCCGATAAGCCTATTTCTCGTGCGAAAACTATAAGGTCCCTTGCTATTGATCCGCCGCCTACAACTACAGCAACCTCATGTCCTTGATCCCTTAGATCCTTAATTACATCGGCGTATCTCCGCATTATATCCGGGTTTGGCGGTGAAGCCACGACGGAGCCGCCTATACGAATTATAATTCTCATCTATTACGCCACATCCATATTGGCTGAATTAACAGGTTAAAATATTTCAAAAAGATTTAATCATATTGTTTCCTATATTTCTTATCGGCAATGTTAAGTTGGGAAAGGCATGTTTGAGATAATATTCCTAGGAACCGGTGGGGGACGCTTCGCAACAGTAACCCAGAGGAGGAGGACAGGCGGAATAAGGGTTATTTCAGCCGGACCGAGCGAGGTTAATATGCATATTGACCCTGGTCCAGGTGCGTTAACATACTCCCTAGAGATGGGGCTTGACCCGCAGAGGATTAGGGCGATCCTGGTTTCGCATGCGCATCTGGATCATGCAAACGACGCGGCGGTTCTAATTGAAGCAATGTGTCATGCAGCAACGAGGAAACGCGGTGTTTTAATCGCATCCAAAAGCGTGCTTAGAGGCAACGAAGTATGCGATAAGGTGATCTCAAGATATCATTATGCGATGCCTGAGAAGGTTTTTGAGGCTGAAGCTGGCTTAAGATTTGAGGTTGATGGGGTCGATATTCTTGCATGTAAAGCCGTCCATTCGGATCCCGACGCTGTTGGTTTCCGTTTTGAAACGAAAACATATGGGGGATTCGCCTATATTCCAGATTCAGAATACTTCACGGATGTTTCAAAATTCTACAGCGGCTTAAGGCTTCTAATTCTCTCAGTCCTCAGGCCGTCGGGTCAGCCATGGGAGGGACATATGACCACCGACGACGCCATAAAAATATTGGAGGAAACCCGCCCGGAAATGGCTGTTATAACGCATTTCGGAATGCAGATGATATCCAGCGGTCCGGAGAAGGAAGCCCTGTTAATGGAGAGGAAAACTAATGTGCCAACTAGAGCAGCGTTTGACGGCATGCGCATAATTTTCGGAGAAGAAATTCATGTAAGCCGCGTGGGCGAAAAAATGAGGAAGGATCTGAAGGATCTGAGCAGCTTCTTCAGGTAATTGTTGTAGCGCCGTTTCAGAGGGGCTTTAAGAAGACCTCTTCCGAGAGGTTCTCAAGGTTTTCCTCAGTCTCCGGTTTACCGAAAACTAGAATTTCGATTCCATGCATAGCCTTCAAATCCATTTCAAGCGGGCTGAGAGGTTCTGGCGCGTAAACAATGCCCTTAATTCCCTGGTTTAAGGCGATGCCTCTCTTCTTCTTATACTGCCATATAGCATTGTTAAACTCTATGAATTTCGGTAATAGATTCACTAGGTCGCTTGCCCATTCATCCTTTTCTTCCGGGAAACGCTGCACATGGATGCTCTCTTTAGAATATAATTCAAGCCATATAGCCTCAGTTATGAATGGGCATATTGGCGCTAGAATCTTCAGTATGGTTTCGAGGCATTTATGCAGCGTGTACCATGCGCCGCGCTGAAGCCTTGGATCGAAAAGTCCATCGCGGTTATAAGCCCTAGACTTAACGGCTTCAAGATAATGATCCGCAAATATGTTCCAGCTGAAATTTCTAATGGCAGTTGCTGCCTGAAACGCATTGAAATCTTCGTATCCTCTGCGGCATTCGCCTATAACCTCGTTTAGCTTAGCCAGCATCATCCGGTCTAGGGGGGCCAGATCATAGTCGCCGCTAACCTGCGGAAACGAAGATATAAACCTAGCGATGTTCCAGAGCTTCGTCAGAAACTTTGATGTTCCGCGGATCCTCTCGAATGAGCATCTTATGTCGCCCTTAGTTATGTTTCCCTCAAGCCCGGACCATATTCTGAAGGCTTCGCTCCCAAACATTTTTATGACGTCTTGGGGGTCAATAACGTTTCCAGCGCTTTTGCTCATCTTCCTACCTTGCTCATCAACCACATGCATATGTATCCAGACATTCTTAAACGGCTCTTTATTGAAAAGCAGGAAAGACTTGAGTATGGCGAAATACAGCCAGTTTCTAACGATCTCCTTACCTTGGGGCCTAAGCGAGCATGGGAAGCTCTTCTCAAAAAATTTCTTGTTCCACAGGTAGCCTAATATGTAAACTTCGGATGTTGCTGAATCAAACCATGTGTCGAATGTTCTCTCCTCACCGCGAAATTCCCCTCCACCGCACCTGGGACATTTATCAATGGGGGGTTTCTCCCTCCAGGGCTGATAGTATCTGCCCGGTTCAGGCACATATATGTAATTGCAGTTCTTACAGTACCATAAAGGTATCTCCGTCCCGTAGTATCTGCGCCTAGATATAACCCAATCTATATCCACGGAGTTAATCCAGTCGATCAGTATCTGCTTGCTTTCAGGAGCGAAAAACCTCATTTGCTCAGCTAGGTTGAGCAGTTCTTTCTTAAACTCCACCTGTTTCAGATAAAACTCCTTCATGGGCACGAACTCTATGGGATTCTTCGATCTCCAGCAGATGGGTCTACGCTGAAGGATCTTCTCTTGCTTAACCAGTAATCCCTGAGCTTTAAGATCCTCTATTATCTGTTTTCTAGCTTCCTCAACCTTTAATCCCCTATATTTTCCAGCGTTCTCATTCATAATGCCCCTCTCATCTATGGCGAAAATCGGCTTTATATCGAGCTCTCTTAGAATTCTGACATCGCTGTAGTCTCCGAAGCTGCAGATCATAACTAGGCCTGACCCGAAATCAGGTTTAGCATATGGATGCTGCACTATTTCAACTGAATGTCCATATATTGGAACTATGGCATGCTTGCCCTCGAGATGTTTATAGCGGGCGTCATATGGATTAAAGATAACTATCCTGCATGAGCAAAGCAGCTCAGGTCTGGTGGTAGCTATTAATATGTCTTCGCCTGTTTCCTGAACCCTAAACTTTACATAATTTAGGATGGTTTCCTCCTCTTCATATTCAACTTCCGCGTCGGAGATCGTTGTTCGGCAAACCGGGCAGTAATTTGTAACCTTCTCATCCTCATAGATTAAGCCTCTCTTCCAGAACTCGATGAATGTTTCCTGCGTTAAACGCCTATATTCTGGATCATCAGTTTCATATCTTCCACCAATTTCATACTTAAGATCCCATGAATTGCAGCTTAAACCCAGCCGCTTAAATATTTCAAGAGATATTTCCCCACTGTCCTTAAGCAGAATCTTACATTTCTCTATGAAATCTTCCCGTGGGGTTTCATGCATCATTATGCCAAACGTCTTCTCGGTCTGAACTTCGATGGGAAGCCCATTCTTATCTAAACCCATTGGGAAGAGAACATTATATCCCGTCATGCGCTTGTATCTGGCGAAAATATCCATCCAAACGTAAGTGTACGCTTGCCCTATATGTATTGGAGTGTTCACGTACGGCGGCGGAGTGTCAATGCTGAAAACTTCCTTGTTAGAGAGTTCATCGAACTTGTAGATTCCCTCCTCCTGCCACTTGCGGAACAATAGAATTTCCTTCTCCGGATTCCAAGTCTTATCCTTTATCCTCGGTTTAAAGAGAACGCTCTTCTCCTCACCCATAATTTACCACCTCAACAAAATAAAAATTTAAACTTTTAGCGGGGAAAGACAGCGTTTCACGTAATATTCCTTTATCGCCATAACATTTTTTTAATGTACTTGGCGGTGCTTCACCGAACCCTTTCCTCCAAATGGAATGAGCAACATATTTAATTACTCTGGGACTGAAATATAAAGGTAACCGTTGACGCATGCTCATCACCATATTTAACCAATAATGTACACTCTTATTGTGACTTAG
>CAYPJR010000036.1:0-13668 GCA_964411115.1 uncultured Candidatus Bathyarchaeia archaeon
CTTCGATTTGAAATGTTTTATGCAACGCCGGATAAGGGAAATTTCTAATGCAACGTAAAGTTTAAAAGGGCTCTCTACTTTTTTGGATATACTCTTCCGCGGCGCTGAGGGATGGTTTTGACTCTAAATCCGATCCTTGAAAGGAAGCTGCAGGTGCTTATTGAGCTAAGGAACTATAAACTCCTGGAGAGAGAAGAAGTTAAAAGCGGCGCATTAGTTACAGCCGAAGATTCCAGCGGTAAAAAAATTCTCATATGGGTAATATCAACCGATGAAGCTGTTGGCGTACGATATATTGAGCAGATGGCGAAATACATGAAGTCTAGAAGTATTGAGGAGGGCATAATAATAGGTGAGAAATATACGCAGTCAGCTAAATCAGAAGCCCGAAAAAACAGCATTGAACTTTTATCCCAGGACTTCCCATCCTTCAATATATTTAAGCATCGGCTGGTTCCAAAACATGAAGTCTTATCGCCTGAAGAGAGAAAGGAGGTTTTGGAGAAATATCACGTTGAACCCTACAAGCTGCCGAGAATAAAAACTTCCGACCCAATAATAAGGGTCATCGGAGCTAAGCCCGGGGACATAGTGAAAATAACTAGGAGAAGCCCAACAGCCGGAGAATACGTTTACTACCGATATGTAGTTGAGGGTTAAATCTAAAAATAAAATTATGTTGCCGGAGCGCGTTTTATCCCTAAAATTTTACGGCGGACGGCTTATGGCGGCCTAAAGAAGTATCTAGGCCACTGAGGCCATGTTTGGGGAACATTTACATCGAAGTCAACCTGAAGATCCATACCTACTTTTATGTCTTCATGCTTTACTCCCCGGATGATTCCCGGCAGCCGGACACCGTCCTCAAGCTCAATTATGCCGAAGGCGTATGGAGCGATAGGCTGGAATCTTTCCGGTGCAATATAAATCACGGTATACGTCAGCAGTTTACCTCTATTCTTCAGCTGAACCCAAGTGAAATCTGTTGAGAGACATTTTGGGCATACTGTTCTAGGCGGCGCGAAGATTGCTCCGCACCTATTGCATTTTGCACCCATAATTTTTCCTTCGCTTACAAATTTATAGAACTGATCAATGGTGAATGGATATGCTTCGCTCATCTCTTCACCCCCTCCGGTAAATGTGAACCATACATGTTGCTCCACTTCCACCTAGATTATGTGATAAACCAATCTCGCATCCATCAATCTGCCTACGTTCAGCTTGACCGGTAAGCTGGAGGAATATTTCATATAATTGAGCCACTCCTGTTGCGCCGACAGGGTGACCCTTAGATTTAAGCCCGCCGCTTGTGTTTACGGGCAGGTAGCCGTCAAGCATTGGAGCCCCGCTCTCTATGAATTTTCCGCCCTCACCTGGACTGCAGAAGCCTAGATCTTCATACGCGATTATTTCCGCTATTGTAAAGCAGTCATGCACCTCCGCTACGTCGACGTCATGCGGGCTTATATCCGCCATTTCATATGCTTCCTTAGCGGCGATTCTAGCCGCCCTAAGACTTGTCAGGCTTTCCCTCTCGTAAAGCCCCATGTAATCTGTTCCATGTCCCGACCCAATTATATAAACCGGCATGTCAGTGTATTTTCTAGCGATCTCCGGCTTAGTTAGGATCGCGCAGCTCGCTCCATCAGATATCAGGGAGCAATCGTAAAGTTTTAGTGGTTTAGCGATAACCCTTGAGCTTAAAACCTGCTCCACGGTGACCTCCCGCTGCATATGCGCCTTAGGATTCAATGCTCCGTTATGATGATTTTTAACTGCAACAAGAGCCATCTGATCCTCCCTAGTGCCATATTTATCCATATGGGCTGTGGCCATAAGCGCAAAAAGAGCTGGGAAGGTTGCACCGTTCCACTGTTCAAGAGGGAAATCGGACGCCATGGCTAAATACTCAGTGTTCTCAGATGTTGTTCTATGAGTCATCTTCTCAAAACCTCCAACCATAACGATATCATATATGCCTGAGAGTATCGCGAATAATCCATATCTTATCGCTGCGCCGGATGAAGCGCATGCTGTCTCAACCCTAACAGCCGATGCTGGAATCAGCCCAGCCCAATCCGCCATTAACGGCGCTGAATGGCACTGATGCTCAAAAGACTCACTCATGTTCCCAACTATAAGCGCCTCAATATCCTTCTTAGGCTCTAAATTTGGGCATCTGCTAAAGGCTTCTAGGGCGGCTTCAGCGAATAGCTCCCTGCCTGAAACCCCATCTCTTTTGCCAAACTTGGATAATCCCGCTGAAACTATCGCAGCTAACGGTTTACCCTTCAAATATTCCACCTTCAAGCAGCCTAAAAATAGATAGGTTGGAAAGATCTATATATGAGTAACGTGAAAATACCGATAATTTTTCACCCGATGCCCCTTTTAGAATCAGGTTTACTGCTTCAGCAATGAGGTTTTCGGGAACCGTGAGAATCTAAGAAGATTCGAAGCTGGCTTATTTACCCTTCTTTAAGGATTCAATTATTTCCTCAGTTCTTCTTATACCCAGGGTTGTTATTCTATATTCTCCTTCAGAAACCTTCTCAATTAAGCCCTCCTCAATCAGTCTGGGAAGCTCATTTATCACGGTTTTCTTAGCCTTACCTGTGAATTTCGATAAATCGCTTGCTGCCAGGCTATCCCTCTGCAGCCTCCCAAATTTAGCTCCGATGTATGCGCCGAGAAGCACAAGGCAGATGGCGCTTCTAGCCGTTAAATTCACATTGGGGGCGATTATTTGACCCTCAGGGGTTATCTCCACCAGCCCAGCGATGCTGCTTGAGAGCTTCGCTAAATCAGGCGTGAAAAATATTCTCCGGATGATTTCAATGTTAGGATATATCTGCGATAGAAAACTGATTATTGATTCGAAAACCTGGTTTACATCGCCCTCAAAATCCACCTTAATATCTCCAACTTCTAAATGCGCCTTAACCTTCGCCTCCCCGCTCAACTTTAAGTTCCTCCCTAATCTTCGGCAAAGCCTCATTTAAGAGGAATTTCACGCCTAGGGTTGTCACCCTATATTCTCCACGTCCAACCCGCTCAACAAAGCCCATGTTTGTGAGTTCGCTCAGCCGAGCGGCGACGGTTCCGCTTTTTCCTCCAAGCGAAGCCATAATCTCAGCCATTGAGAGCGAATCCTTCTCTAGGCGTCCCGCCCTATGCCCAATATAAGCCTTAACAAGATTAAGAATTATTGCATTTCTATCTCCACCGAGCTTCTCACGTGGAACCGCTACAACTGGACCTTCAGGCGTAAACGCTATAAAACCCTTCACGCCTCTTAAAAGCTCCTCGAAATCCACTGTTAAGGTTAGCTCCGAGGCAAGGTCAAATGCTGGAAGAACCCTACTTATAAAGCTGGAAAAGGCTCTTATAACCTCATCCGGTTTCCCAACGAATCTTGCTTCAACATCCTTATACTTAATAGTTAATTCAAGATCTGAGGTTTCACCGCACATAAGCAACCACAAGCCCTTTTACGCTTCAGATATATATGTATAATTTGATTTAAAATTTTTGTTTAGCGAAACAGGATTAAGCGGGCACATATACATTTTTATGCCGAGAAGAAGAAATATTAGCTTTAGAAATGTGATTTAGAGGTGTTAGGGCATTATTGAGTTCATCAAAAATTCTCCCTAGGCGTTTAAGCCTTCCAAAAATATTCGATGTTCTGGTTGGATACCTTAACGTTGGAGCGGACAAGGAGTATGTTGGCGTAAGCGAGGTTGCAGGCAGGTCAAGCGTAACCCTGCACAATATTAGCCGAAACAATGGCTTTCTAAAGAGCTGGGGCTTCATAGAGGAAAGCGAGAAGGAGCCTGGGAAATATAGGCTAACTAAGGAGGCGGCTGAATTCGCCTACGCGTATCGGATAGATCCCGAGGGAAACCTAACTAGGCAGCTTCTGAGGAATATCCTGTCCAAAGATGAAGCCATAACAAGGTTTATTGAGCGCGTAAATAGGGAGGGTATGGATAAAGATTCCGCCATACTTGAGGTTCCCAGGGTTGTCGGCGATTTAAGGGCTGATAAGGTGGGATTAAACGCCTTCCTAGATTTAATAGCATATGCCTTTCAAATAAACTGGCCATCAGCCGCGCTTAAGCCTGAGAAGAAAATCGCTGCGCCCAGAGAAGCCAAGGCTGTTAAACCTAAATCCATCATTAAGGGCGCTGGAAGAAGAACATCGGCCCGCATAGAAAAACCCGCTTTTGGAGCCAATATAGCGCTTAATTTAACTATAAGTCCGGAGATAACCCCTGAGAAACTGAAGGAATACATTAAGGCCATACTTAGGGCATATGACGAGTATGCTCAGAGTGAATCTGAATAAAACCGCTAATTGCCCCTCAGTTTCGGCAATACCTTCCCTTCAATCCACTGTTCACCCTTAGGGCTTAGCGTCCAATCTGGGCTTCCCACGTTAAGTTTAAAGACTAAGCCACGTTTAACCATCTCGTTCAGCCTTGAAGAAACCTGAGTTTTCATCCCTGAATACTCAAGTAAACGTCTTATCTGCGAGGATCTATTGCTTCTATTTTTAGAAAAATATAGGATTAAACCGATGGCCTCGCAATGGGTGAGCGCTTCCTTATTCTTAAGAGTCAGGATCGGACCATTCTCTGTTTGCCTCACTATCTCGTTAAATTTCTTCTCCCTCTCATGTCCAGCGATTTTAGAGATTGTTTTTTCCAAGCTGCTCACAAGGTTTTCAGGGAAGGTTTCCAGAGCATCCATTAGATCGCCTACGCTTGAACCTTCAACAATTATTTTACCGAATGACGTTTTTATCTCAATTTGAATCTTTCCCAATCGAGTCTCCCATTCTTTTTCGGCGGATCAACCTTATAATTTTTACTATAATGGGATATGCTGGCTTATCCCTAAAATTTTTGATCGCAGAGCTTATCTGGACGATTAGCCATCAAGCCTTTCAGCCAATTTCTCCCTTAAAATCTTATTCACAAGTTCCGGTTTAGCCTTCCCCCTTAAATCTCTCATTATTATACCCATCAGAGCCCCGAGGGCTCCTAGCTTCCTTTCCGCAATCAAATCCCTGTTCTTGTCTAAATATTCCTCTATGAGCGATTTAAGTTCCTCCTCACTGATCATCATTAAGCCGAGCTCCTTTATGGCATCCATCGGGCTTGAGCCTTCATGCTCAGCTAACCATCTTACGATTTCAGGTATAGACTCCTTCGAGGTTTTTTCTAAACCAACAATCTTGAAGATTTCAATTACTTGCTCCTCAGATAGGTTTTCAATCTTTACTCCTTCACGCTTTAGAGCTTTGAATGTTTCAGTGAGGGTTGCAGCGACAACTGTTGGCGAAACCTTGGTCTCCTTAACCGTAACCTCGAAGAGATCGTCGTATTCCATGTCCAGAAGCTGCTTCGCGAGCTTCTCGTTTATGCCATAGCTGCTCATTAACCTCTTAATCTTCACCTCAGGGGGTTCAGGCAGCTGCAATCTTAATCTTTCCAAATGCTCCTTGGTGATCTTTATCGGTGGAACATCGGTTTCAGGATACATTCTCGCAGCTCCAGGCCTAGGTCTCATATATCTCGTTGTTCCATCGGGATTAGCCGCGCGGGTTTCTTCAGGAACCCCCTTAATGGCTTCGCGAACCCTTTCAACCACGGCTTTTAGAGCATCAGATGCATTCTCAATCTTGTCAGCAACAATTACGACAGCGTCCTCCTCCCCGGCGCCCGTTTTCCTCCTCAATTCGGAAATCTCCTCCTCTGAAACACCGTAGGATCTGAGCTCATCTGTGTGAAGTATGCCGCCAACCCTGCCCCAGAATCTGGCTCTATCAGCCAGTTCGCCCCCAAACCTTAAGCCTGGAATAAGCTCGAAACCCAGTATCCCAGCGAGCTTCGGCAACTTAACCGCTAGGATTGTTTTTCCCTGGCTTATTGCCCTTCGAAGTATTTGGCATTGAGTCTCCCTGAACACTGATGTTACGTCGAAGAATTCCTCCTTAAGATCGTCCTCCCTCAGATTCCGCCGTCTCAGCTCATCGCGTATCCTCAATAGGTTCAGTTGACGCTGAACCTCATACTCAATAACCTTAGAGATTAATTCTAGCTCCTGAACCCCTTTTATCTCCACTAGGGCCCCGTCCCTAATTGATATGTTTAGATCCTGCCTTATTGTTCCGATCCCGCGCTTAACTCTCCTTGTTGACCTTAAAATCTTGCCGATTGCAAGCGCAACCCTCTCAGCCTCTTCAGGCGTGCTTATCACGGGTCCCGTTGTGATCTCAACTAATGGTATGCCGAGCCTATCAATCCTATAGCGTACGAGGAAACCCTCCTCACCCATCTTTCTGGCAGCATCTTCCTCTAGGCATATATGCTGTATAGGCACATTTTTCCCATCGACCTTTATTGAGCCGTCGACCGCTACGATGCATGTTCTCTGGAAGCCTGTTGTGTTGGAGCCGTCTATAACTATTTTTCGCATAACATAAACTTCATCAATGGGCTTCGCATCCATCATCAAGGCTATTATTATCGCTATGTCTAGGGCTTCACGGTTGAGCTCATGCGGGGGCTCCTCATCCATCTCAACAAGGCATGAGGTTTCAGAGTCAGCCTCGTAAAGTATTTTCATACCCTTCTGGAACTCGAAAAAGGCTGCTGGATCCACCTGGCCGAGCTCGCTTTGAGTCGGTCTCAACCTACGTAGAAACGTTATTTCCGGCTCACCCTTAAAGAGCTGGGGTTTGCAGTTGCAGAATAGTTTTCCACGCGTCGCTAGCTGCTGATGGCATTCTAAACCTACTTTAAGCCCAAGAGCATGATAGTCAATTTTCAACTTCCAACGCTCCCTTCAACCCATCGCAAGTTTAGGCGGTTCAACATGCTCAACAGTTCTATCTGAGAATTCGTTGGCGATGTTTGTTATAAGCAGATCTCTGGCTTCATCGACGCTTCTAGATTGGGCTAGGCACCACATCATTTTAACAAGGGCTGTTTCAGCAAGCATATCGCCAAGCGGAACGACTCCCATAGCCAGCAAGTCCCTCCCGTTTGAATAAACGTTCATGTTAATGCGTCCCCAGATGCATTGAGATGCCATTGCAACTATTACGCCTGAGTCTATGGCTCTCTTAATCGATGGGAAAAGTTCTCGGCGTACGTGGCCTAAACCGGTGCCTTCTAGAACGATGCCCCTATAACCCTCTGAAACATACCAATCAATTATTTTAGGGCTCATGCCGGGATAAAACTTTATAAGCGTGGCTCTCTCGTCAAATTCAGGTTTCAAAATCATTCTCCGCTCCGGATCTCTGGGCTGATAATTATCCGCTAAAATGAAGATTTCGCTATTTATGATTTTGGCAAGAGGTTTGGAATTTACGGTTTTGAAGGCATCCCTACGGCTCGTGTGGCATTTCCTAACCTTTGTTCCCCTATGAATAATTATAGATTCATCCGATGGGGTTTCATGCATGGCTACGGTAACCTCGGCGAAGGGCGCCCTTGAAGCCGCATAAACAGCGCCTATAAGATTCATGGGGGCATCTGAGCTCGGCCTATCCTCAGATCTCTGAGCCCCAACAAATACAACAGGCACAGGCAACTTCTGCAGCGCAAAGCTAAGGGCCGCGGCTGAATATCCCATCGTATCTGTGCCATGCGTTATAACGATTCCGTCGACACCTCTAGATATGCGGTCGGCAACAGCCCTAGCCATCGCCGACCAATGCTTAGGCGTCAGATCCTCGCTGAATGTGCTGAACAATATCTCGGCATCGATTAAAGCTATGTCTGAGAGCTCCGGAACAATGCTGTATAGGTCGCTTGCTGAAATAACTGGTCTAACAGCGCCGGTTCGATAGTCTACGCGGCTAGCTATCGTTCCGCCAGTGCTTAGAATAGCCACTTTAGGCAAGCCTGCCCTCTGTTCCGGAGGCGGAGGGGGGGCGAAAAGCGGCTTCATCTCCGCCCTCACACGTTCAACCCTTGTTGTCGGGGTAACTTCTATGCCGATATTATAGCCGGACTTGCTTTTTATCACGATATGTTTGTCGTCGCTGTACTCTGAGCGTGGAATCAAAATCCCCTCAAAAACAACATTATCTTTAGCTATACGTATTAAGTCGCCAATATCCGCTCCAGCTTCCAGAAGCATTTTTAGGGCTAAACCCCTATAGCCAGTTAACCCTTTGCTCACCCCTATTTCCCCCATTGAAGCATTATCAGTAAAGATATCTCTGGATTAATGATGGATTCATAGGCTAAGCTACCAGGTATGGGATAAACGCTGCTGATCCTCATTATTTATATTATGCTGCTGTATATTATTGGCTCATTTAGGAGGAAACTATCCTGTAAACCTTGTCGCCTTCCCTAACCCTCTGATTCACTTTCAGCCCGACGCTTTGTCCACTCTGGGCAATGCTCACATTTTTATGTTCTATTTGCATTGATTCAACAGTTTGCTCAAAGTTTGTCACAGCGCCCTTCACGAGGATTTTATCGCCCACGGATAATGTATCCGTCAAGTTCACAACTGCAACGCCTATTTTCGTGAAGTAATGGGTAACCCTCCCAACCTCTTTAAGCTCCCGCTCAGACATATATTTTCACCAATCAAAAGTCTATGGTTTACTAAACTTAAATGTTTGTGTTTATTATAAAAAAGATTAAATGGGCTAATGCAGCATGGCTTATTTTTCATGTTTTAAGCCTGCTATAAGTATTTCTCCGGGTTTGCCTTAAGCTCCTCTATGCTTATTCCAAGCTCCTTAGCCTTCTTTATCAGCTCCTCAAGCTCAATCTTTAACCTCTTTTTTTCCTCCTCCTTTGAGGTGTAAATCGTGAATGTTTCTAGGGGTTTTATCTCCATCAGCTCAACCGTTACTGATAGAGGGTGGAATTCGCCGCGTGATCCCTTCTCATAATTTATTGTAAGCCTTGCCGGTTTGTCGGCGGCGTTACGCTTATTAATTTCCTCAACGATCTTGCCGGCGAGATCAACCCATACCTTCCTATTTTCCTCCCTAATCTCGGCTGGAACATTAGTGTAGAATGTTAAGTAAAACCATCTTTTAGCCCTGAAGAGAGCGCTTTTACTTGTGGGGGTTATTCTAAATCTTTGTATTGGCATATTAATCACAAAATAAAGTATATTATAATTAGCTTAATAAATATATTGTGTTTAATAATAGATTCGGCTTCCCCCGCAAAAATATGGCTGCTGAAACCGTTCCATCCAGATCTTTCGATAAAGAGAACCACTTATATTATAGGATAATAATGAGGAGGAGAAGCATGGATATAACCGCGCTCCTAGTCAGCATAATTGTAAATACAATAATGATCTCGCCTGTGCTATGGCTTTCAGGCAGAATGCTGGTTGGCAAAGAAAAAGCTAGGTTTATTGATTCCGTATGGATAGTGCTTCTCGGAACCGTGATTGGAACAATGATCAGCTCATCAATCGGCAAATTTGTTGGCGGCATAGCCGCAGCAGTAATCATGCTAATAATCTGGCTTGCGCTGATTAAACACTTCTTTGACTGCGGCTGGTTAAAGGCTTTAGCAATAGCCATAATAGCAGTAATCTTATTCATAGTAATAATTGTCATACTGGCTTTAGTCGGAATCACAATAATCTCCCTGCTATAACATACAGCAATTATTTCCCACGTCCTTTTTTTTATTGCATCAACGCCAAAGAGAAAAGTTTCCTTCATGATGAGAATCTGGTCGAATTTCTCGAGTTATTTCATCACCAAATCATACACTTGACACTCTCCACGGCTGAAGCCGGGAGATTCCTGCTTCTAGGGTGTTCATTGGTTGGTTGTTCACTGCCCTTTTTTAGGCTCCCACCTCATCCCGTTCCACCTTAGAAGTAGGAGGTGTGCCAACACCCACTTTTATTCCATATTCCTTAGCTTTCTCTTTGAACCATAATTCAAAATGATGCGAAAATAGAGAACATTAGAGCAATGACTGAGTTCACACGTGAATATGGCAAATATCCTCCAGAGCAATCTTAAGGTTCAGGATTAAAGGGCCTTTCCAATAAAGATGAGAATAAAAGCAGTATTGCATCATCTTATACTAAATTAAAAGTTAAACCATGTATATGTATCTCTTGGAAGGGGAAACGTAAAGAATTACCGCAGATCTCCGGCGATGAAAGTATATTTAAGAGGATTTGGGAGGAAATTGAATCATACGGATATTTATTCATTTGGCAGATTTTGCTTCTCCTTCTAAAAGGGCTTACCAATAATTAATTTAGGTTTTCCTGAACCTCTTAATATTAGCGGTGTCAACGCTGTTATAGAATTATTTATCATAATTATGTTCGTTACAATCAACGGGTATAGACCAGCTATAAAGCTCTGCTGCATCATCATCTCATTATAAACAAATAAACTTAATGTTGCATTTGCTAAACCAGATCCACACATTAAAGTCATAAAACTTCTAAATCTATAGAGAGGACTGTTGCGTGTTACTATTTTAACTGCGAAATAGCGGATAACAAGGTTAACAGCCATAATTATTCCTGCATAAGTAAGCCCGAGGGGGTCAATCATATAAATCAGCCCTAAGATTACGAAAAATAGAGCTTTAACTAGAAAAGATACTTCCTCATGAAAATCTTTAATCTTCTCTACTATCTTCGACATAGATGCAAAATCTATTTTTACACCTAATAAACTTCTTATTCTCTCATAGTTTCCAAGAGTTATGCCAAAAACTAGTGATGAAAGAGAACCGCTTCCACCCAAAAACTCCGTTCCACCGTAACATAGAACCAGCGCTGCAAGAGTGAGCATGTATGTATACTCCTGCTTCTTAGCAACTTCCAATATTTTTATCCAGATCATCCCCATGATTGCTCCCAACATTATGCCAACTGCAAATCTCGTTATAAGTGAAGACGCAGCCTCTTGAAGGTTAACTGAACCCCCGAGATATATCTGCAAGAATATCATAACTAACACTATGTTGAGTACATCAGTAATAGTCGACTCGAGAGACAGAGTTGCTTTAACTTCCTCAGTCACATTCAGCCTAGTTATTAACGGTATAATTACAATTGAAGATGTCCCAGCAGTCATTGGGCCAAGTATAAGCGCTTCAATCCAGCTCAACCTCAATACAAAATGACCAAAGAACGAAACAAAAATAGTTGCAAGGATAACATATAGAAACCCCAAAACCGTCGCTCTAATACTCTGTAACAAAGCAGCGTGAACTTCCATACTTAATCCTCCTTGAAAAAGAATCAGCATTAAAGATAGAGCCGCAAAGATAGGTATTACTTGCAGAAGATCCTCAGGCGAAAAAAGTCTAAGTACAGGCCCAAATATGACGCCTATCAATATTAAAAATAAAATGTCTGGGAAACCTATCTTTTTGAAGATAACGTTACCTAAAAAACCCACGGATATTATCATTCCAGCGATAATAAAAAAAGCGACAGGAAGCATGAAGTTCGCACCCTAATCCTCCCTATCTTCCCAAGAACTTAAATAAAATTATTCCAGACCGCATATAATAGTTTATGCATAACTTTATGGATCTAATAAAGATTACAAAAAGAAGTGGGAGATATGAGGAAAGAGATTTATCTCTGTTCTCTAACAAAATTTTTATCTTGTTACATTGGGTCTCTACGCGGGGGTGTCCGAGTGGTCAAAGGAGGCAGGCTTAGGACCTGCTGCCGTAGGGCTGCGTGGGTTCGAACCCCACCCCCCGCACCAGCATGTGAAAACATGAGGGGGGTTCATCCAAATAACCCCTAGTACTTCGGCTTTCTGAAGATTTTAACGCCGTCCATATCGCAGACATACTCGAATCCAGCCTCAATAAGGAAGCATGCTTCACCAACAGTCTTAGCAGTTTTAGAGATGTATTCCTTAACATCCCTGAAGAGGGCTTCTTCCAGCTGCACGTAAACCAGAGTGTTCTTAATGTTCTTGTGGCCTAAGATTTGCATGACGTGGATGATGTCCCTCGTCTTATGATATTCCATTGTTGCCTTCCAGTGGCGTAGGGTATGAAAGGTTATCTTGGTCAGTCTTGGATTCTTTAGTTTACGCTATCTTTACCTTACCCTATCAAGGAGATCCGCTACTCTCTTACTGCATCCGGCTATTAATTGGTTAATCTCATCCTCGCTTGGAATGAATGGTAGGGATTCTTGCCGCTTATATTTAGGCGGATCCCACCTTCCACCGCACATTTTGAGGAAGTTGCTGTAAGCTTCAGCAGCGAGCTCTTTCCTACCCTCGCTCCAAACCAGGATTTTTCCCTGAAACTCAGCCCCACTTGAACCTGCTCTGGCGATAAAATCAAGATTGGGAACCTAAGCACATGGGGTTTGACTTTTCCTTCCAAACTCAGCGTATTTCAACATCTCCTCAGCTGTTGCCAGAACGACATCAACTTTGCCTTCAGCCAGCTCGTCCCCACAGCCATTTATCCCAGAACTTCAGTTCTGGGTTTTCTGGACACCTGTTCTGAAGAGAGTTCTAAGCTTCTCTAGAAGGTTTTTGACGTCCTTTACTGAAAGCTCTACTTCTCTAGGAGGCATCCAGCTCTCATAGAAGTTCTGGTGGAGGTTGTTTGCCCTCCCCCATAAGTGCCTTAACTCAATATCCCCGAATTTTTCAGCTATCTCATCTACATACTCCCATAGACTGGCATGACTTCTCAGCTCTTTACCTTCTTTGGCGGCTAATGCCTTAACCATTTGAGAAGATGCTCCCCAGGCTTTCTCAGATGCTTGGGCGTAGTCCTTTCTCGCCAATAGATCCTCAGCTTCACGCATATACTTCTCGCACAGCTTCAGGTGGAGCTCGGCCTTGGCTTCAGGGTCGGCAATGCCAAGTTGCTTAAAGACGGCTTCGCTGATGAGCTCCTCCAAGGACTTGCCCTCGGACTCCGCTCTCTTCTCAAGCTCTATTAAGACTTTTTCAGGCAACGCCACGTTAATTATAGCCACTCCGTTCACCATTAACAGTTAAAGAGCTCTTAAGTTATTAAAGTTTATAAGAGATTCGGCTCTTAAGTTATCAAAGTTTAGGATTCTCATCCATAATATGGCATATGAGTTCCTAAAGGGCCTAAAACCTGAAGATTCTGGTTTAAAAATTACGTAGTCAATCTACGTAATTTTCATCTATTCTCTTAGATGAGTTTTTAATCCCCCAATGTTTTGGGGGCATTCCAAGCGATAGGCAGCTGTATAAGCGTTTATGGGGTTGAAAACATCTTTAGTCTAGCGTAGCCTAAGAATTAGGCTTTACGCTGTGGCTCCTACAAACGCCCATGGCTCTTTTCTTTTTATGTCTACCGTGTCGAAATGCTTATCGTAACTGATTATGGCTTCCACCCCAAACTTTTTAGCAATGTAATATTGTATGGCATCGTCAAAATCAAGTTTTACTTTATCCATCAGCATTGATGCAGCCATTTCTTCCTCTACGCTAGTTTCATACACGCTGAGCCCCAATGAGTTTTGGACATTTCTTAAGAAGGCAAGGATTAATGTAGGGTTATTAAGCGTGGCTTCGATTGCATGCACTGTAAACTTTTTTAGGGTTTTGGCAGCATCAGCATTAACATGTCAGTTTTGTATTCGAGTCTTAGATGTTCCGTATTACGG
>CAYPJR010000037.1:0-13201 GCA_964411115.1 uncultured Candidatus Bathyarchaeia archaeon
ATCCAACCATCCTAAGCGGGTTATTTGTTGAATGAATCAATATCCTTCTCCACGGCGCATTTAACGTTGAAAAACCCTTCAAAAAACTGAGGGAAGAGGCAGAGTTAACCGCTGAAAACGAAGCGAAGAAAGATTGGAGTTGACCTCTAAATGCCCCTTTTAGAAAACGATGTTATTTTCGCCTATCTAAACGAGTATGACCCTAACCATGAAATAGCTGAAAGAATCTTTCAAAAACTGCATAATGGCGAGGTCAACGTGGAAATTTCAAGCGTTAGTCTAATCGAGATGGAGTTAATCTATCGAAGCGAAAAAATGGAAGACAAACTTCTTAAAGACCTGGCCTAGCCATTGCAGCATTGCCACATGTAAAATACGTTGCTCTAACGCCTGACGTGGCTGTTGCAAGCGTATATTTGAGGCAAACGCTAAACCTAACATTTTTCGACTCACACTATGCTGCAACTGCACTAAAACATGATAGAAAAATTATCTCCTTCGATCAAGCATACGACAAGGTGCCTGGCTTAACACGCATAAAACCTGACACCATTTAAGAAATACAACGCCGATCGCGAGAAAGAATATTACTGGTGGGAGGAATATGTTAACTGGGCATAATTGAAAATGTAATATTCCAGGAGGGGAGTCTTGTGACTGTCTCGTGGAGAGTTAAGGTTGCGGGTGATTGGTGGGAGAAGCGTGGGTGCGATTTTAACAGCTTTGATGAGGCTCATATGAGGTTTGGGCGCTGGATTCATAGCATGAGCTATGAGAATTGCCTTAAGCTTAGAGAGGAGGTTGAGAGATATTTAGAGGCTAGGAGTATTAGTGCCGGGCTCATATCAAATGCCCTCAGACTGTTCTGTGGAGCTATGGACGTTGAGGTGGAGCATGATGAGCAAGTTTATGGACTACTTAAAGAAGCTCTTGAGCATGCAGCTAAGACTAATGAAGAAGACGCCGTAAGATCACATGCGAGGGCTCTAATGGAGCTCATTGCAACCGCTGAGAGGCTCAAAAGCAACATAATATGCTCTGGCTAAACCACCAGCAATCTATACTTCCCATCAAAAATAAGTGGCCGCTATGAAGCCACATGATATCGCCGCCGACGAAATCTACATAACCGTTGAGAGGACAATATTCGGCGATTACAGCGACGAGTTCACAGTAAAAGTAGCAAGCAAACCTGAAGAAGTCAAATCCCTGCTTGAAGTTGGCTTCGAATATGTCTGCGAGAAAGATGGGTTAATGTTTTTTAGGAAGCGCAAATAAAATACTAAAATGTACCGGGGTAGTCAAAAAAGTTGCCGGGGTAGCCTAGCCTGGTTTGGGCGCCAGACTCATAATCCGCACGTACAGCCAATAAATAAGGGTCAGATTCACCTTAAAGGATAGGAGATCTGGAGGTCGCGGGTTCGAATCCCGCCCCCGGCATCATTTATATACTTTTGGAATGAACCCCCGACGCTTCACTTATGCTTCCTAAAGAATTTGAGCCCATCATGTTAGCAGACGTACTCGAAGCCTGCTTCTATGAGGTTGGAGATCTCATCCGGTGTTCTGTCAATCTGTGTTCATGCTCTGGCACTAGCTATTTCAATCAACTGAGAAGAAGAAATTGATCGTATATGTCAAAACCAAATCACATATTTACCATTCTGCATCTTCCCACTTTAGCTGGAAGATTTCACCCGCTTTAGCTCTCGTCTCTTTAGCTATTTGTAGGAAGACCGCGATATGCTTTGTGCATCCTGTAATTGAATCGTCGATCTCCCGCTCTAAAGATGTAAGATGGAGGCTTTTAAGCCTACCTGTATGTCGGCTTATCCCTCATTTAAGACCCAGCCATTTAACAAATAAGCCATAGGCAGTGGTAATGGCTTCTCACTGAGATTCTTTCCATCTTTGTTGTGCTACAATCTCTTTAACGCTTTCAGGATTGTAAAGGTCGGCTCCAATCTTTAGGGAAATCCGTAGAATTTGGTGGTTAACTGTTCTTTTATGTGTCATAAAGCCTCAAAATTTTCCTTAATGCCCAACTATACTTTTTCCTTAAAGTTTTTGGGTAAAGTTTTTCAAGGTTGAAGCCTACTTTTGCCGCCCACTGCGCATAAACCCTTGGGTCTATGTATGATCTTAGGGAAGTCCCTAGGTTCCATTCTTTCGTTTCCCTCATTAGGGCTATGTCCAGCTTAGTCTTTTCAATTCTCGCCTTAACAGCGTCAATACTTTTCCCCTTCTCAGTCCTCTCCCTTAGCTGAATCATCAGCTCTTTAAGTCCAGTCTCCTTCTTTGCCAATCTTTCATCAAAGTTCGCTGGGACCTTCCTCTTGTGGTTGGCTATCTTTGCACCTTCAAGGTTTGCCATTTTGGCGTGGAAAAGCTTTACGTGCTCCGAGTCGTTTTTGTTAACGTTGCATTTTTCTAAATATTCCTTTACAGCATTTGTTATTCGCCATGTTCTGAAAACCTTTGCTGTTAGCCCTTTCATTTTCTCTGAGAGGAAACGTGAAACCTTTCTTGAGTTTATTC
Organism: uncultured Candidatus Bathyarchaeia archaeon; assembly: GCA_964411115.1. Classification (GTDB taxonomy): domain Archaea; phylum Thermoproteota; class Bathyarchaeia; order Bathyarchaeales; family DTEX01; genus DTEX01. The sequence continues at coordinate 2,539 of CAYPJR010000037.1, forward strand.
CCTCAAAGAGGCATTCCCTGCAAGTTTTGGAGTAATGCTCGATATTCTTTATCACGGTTTGCGGTGCTTTTATGGATTTTTCCCATCTTACAGCGTCCTTACCTAAAAAATCAAAATGAAGCGTGTCACCGTCTATTTTTATGTGTTCCGGCCTCAGCGTTATGGCGCCAACAGTGTCCGCTTCTCCAGGGTCTTTCTCATCGCCAACCCTCATGTTTAATGCTAGAATCAGCCAGCTTACCGTGGCTATTTTTCTTCGCTCCTCGTCTCTAACTTCGAGGTTCTTTATTATGTGTTCTTCGATTTTTTGGATTAAACCGTCAAGCTTCTCGGCTTTCCTGAATTTTTTGTATTCTCTTCGCTGTTTTAGGAATGTAGAATCAGAAAACCAAACATATTTTATCTTTCCAGTGAGCTTGTCTCGCCACTTCGCAATATACATTCTGTTCGGTTCCCAAATGATTTCCTTCCATCTTCCAGGAGGTCTAGGCGCATCTGGGGAAAGGTTCAGAATAATGTCTTCTTCCCCCGGGCCTTCTTTCCATCTGCCCCTCTTCGGATGGTCTCCTCTTCCAACGAATATGCATGAGGGCTCCGCTATCCAGTTGGCTACTTCTACTCTTTTACCATTGACTATAGCGTAGCCGAACTTCTTCTTTAGCGCTTCTCTTTGGGCTTTCCTCTGTTTTGCAAGTTTTTTCTTTTTACTTTTTGTTAAGTTTTGCTTCTTTAGTTTTTCCTGCTCTATGTAGGCTGAAATTTCGGAAAAGTCTATTCCATCTTGAACCATTCTTTTGGGTTCGAAGTCGTTTTCCTCTATAGTTTTTACGTATTCCACATGGAATGTTTCCAGAAAATCCATCTGCGGATTTTCAATTCTTAGTTGCTGGAGAAAATCGTTGATGAAGTTTCTGTAGAATATTTTATCCGGCGGCGATGCAGACTGCATTCTTTTCACTAGGGCTAGAGCCATTTGCTCGGTTTTTGGGCTTAGTTTTATCGGCTTTTCTATAATTTTTATTGACAGTCCCTTGTATTCGTATGGCGGAACATACACGCCATTATGCCATAGACTTTTTATTTCATGTTTAGCCGTGCTGCATCCCGCTAAAGCTTTTCTTTAATCAATCCTATTGTTGCTTAAAAACCTTCACCACTGCTTCCGCCGATTCTTTTTTGCTTCAGTTGCTTGCATAGTTGCTTTGGAAGACCTTTCAATTCTCTTAATGAGATTCTGGGAGTCAGACCGAAAAATTCTTAACTTAAGAGGGAGCGTGTGCGCTTCTTAAATCTTTTGAATTTTTGGTTCATTTTGGAAATATTTAATTCCTACATTTATTTCAAAGACATTTTGGAGGAACTGGAATGTTTAAGCTGTCTGTTATAAGCGATGAGGTTTCTCAAGATATTAGGGTTGTAGCTTCCTTTGCCAGAAAATTTAACCTTGAGGGTGTTGAGATTAGAAGCGTTTGGGGTAAAAGCCCGCAGCATCTTCTTCCGGAAGCCAATGAAGTAAGGAGGGTTCTGTCCGAATACGGCTTGAAGGTTAGCGCGATAGCTTCGCCTTTATTTAAGGCTGATATAGAAGGCGAGGGGGAGTTTGAGGAGCACTTAAACGTGCTGAGGAACTGTGTTGAATTAGCCAATAAGCTAGATGCTAAAATAATTAGAGGGTTCACGTTTTGGCGGAGGAGCAGAATTGAGGATTACATTGATCGTATAATTGAGAGGTACAGGAAGCCGTTAGAGATCATAGAGGGTGAAGATCTGATTTTAGGTGTTGAGAATGAACCGTCAACCTTCGCTGGGAATGGGAGGGAACTAGCAATTTTTCTATCAAGGATCGATTCGAGGAAGGTTAAAGCCGTATGGGATCCGGGAAACGACATATTTGATCCCTCAGGCGAGGTTCCATACCCAGACGGCTACAGATACATTAGAAACCGGATCATCCATGTGCATGTAAAAGATGGGATGCGAAGAGGCGGCGATGGAAAACCTGAGTGGACAGCTATCGGCGAGGGCGAAGTAGCCTATAGGGAGCAGTTTAAAGCTCTGAAAGAGGATGGCTACGCAGGATACATCTCCCTAGAAACCCATTGGAGACCTAGAAAGAGGATTCCGGAAGAAGAAATCACAAGGCCCGGTGGGGAAGAATTCTCCCGCAGCGGCGAAGAAGCATCGGAGATCTGCATGCGAAACCTCATACAAATATTAGGCAGCATATAGATTGCTGAAGAACAAAAATCAGGGATATTTAAGCGGCTGGGTAAAGAACCGCAAAAAAGGGAATGGAGATTATGGCATACTGAATTCTTCGGATGTTGCCGTGACTGGTTTAAGCGTTATCTTCGACCGGCCGCTTACTGCTGCCCTTTATTCGCCCTCATCAGGATTTTTTATTCTAACGGTGATTTCTTTTGATTCATTAGGCTCCAATGTGACGAGAACCTGCGCTGAGGTCGGCCGATAGTAGGGAACTCACTCTTCGCCGTCAACTTTCTTCTCGATCACTAAGCCTAGCCGCGTTTCAAACTGTTTCATATATCCTAAATTTCCAAAAGGAGACCTAGAAAATTTCCATTTAATAAAAAGACCTTCATTTTGGCTCTATTATGCTTAAATCTGGTTTTTAGGCTTCAATTTTCTGCGAGATATTGCATAGTAAGCGATGTTAGGCTGCTGATCCGGCGGACATGAAGGCGGATTGCCGATGTGTTAAATGGGTTTGCGCTACATGGACATTTCATGCTCAATTTTCCCAATTTAAAAGAGTGCATCTATGTCTCCGGCATTTTAGCACGAGTCCCCTCCTCACCTCTAAGGATCGATATTACTTCTGATATGTCAAATTTCGGTGTTCCATCAACGTAGCAGAGGCCGAAGCATGCGTGCACTGGGCTGTTTTCGCTCTTAATCTTTCCATGGAAGGGGTTATCTCTCCATTCATATATGAAGGAGCATCTTATTCTATTCGAGTAATCTCTGTTCACCCGATCGATTAGATGCGCCAGTTTCAAGTATACCCTTCTGAAATTATCCGGATCTTGAATAGGAATTATTTTCGTTCCATCCCGCAATTCAGTAGCCGATGATTCCTTCGCCTCGCTCTTCTCAACAACTTTAAAATCTACCCCAGCGTGAAGCCCAAACTCGCTCAATATTAGAGGCTTATCATATCGCTCAAGCTCATCCAAAAGGGTTCGAAGCATAAACTCAAACTTAACTAATCTCAAATTGGTTTCTTTATCATCCGTTAGGAATCTCCTGTTACGTTTAAACGCGTCGAGGGTAAACCAATCCTCCGCCTCCATTGGATAACAATTTAAGGAGTATATGTCGACAGCCTCAGCGAGAGGCACAACCCACTCCTGCAGCTTCCCATCAGCCTCAAGTTTAAATCCCTCCATGGCGTAAGTTACCGGAGTGTCAAACCCATGCTCCTCCATAAACTGTTTTGCCGCCCTAATAAGGTTTGAGAGCGCAAAAGCCAGTCTACCCGTGAACTTCCAGTTGGGAGGCTCACCCGGCATATACTCCCTTAACTCGTTCCCCAGACATATCGCAATCAATGGAACCCCCAGCTCATGCGTTTTCAGAATTTGATGGTGCTTAAGCTCCTGACGCCAATCTTTTATAAGATTCACGGGGTCTATGCTTATTCCCGCAAATAGGCTCATGTTCAGCCTCTTTAGGACATCCGCTATTTTTTCAGAATGCTCATAATTGTAAGTTCTAGCGGCTTTAACACCGAACTCAGCAGCTCTGCTAAAACCAGAATCCTCAATCCTCTTAACTCCGGCTGAATGAAACCACGCTCCAACAATCATCCTTTGCATCATCCCAACCATTTTCATACAGCCCTAAATATTTTAATTGAAAGTCATGATTATTAAATCATTTCAGTAGGGAAGTATCCAAATATTTTTCAAAATAAGCTTGATTGCAACGCTTAACGTTATAATTAGGCCTGTTCCTAGAGATAGCCCCGCCATAATTGTGTTTCTAAAGCTCATCCAAAATTCTCTTCCAACTCTATGTTCGATGACCTTCCCAATCATCATTCCGAGGAGAAGCGCTGTTGGATATGGTATAGGCTGGGACATGCCGGATGCTAACGCGATTAAGGGTATGCTGATCCGCGCTAACTCACTAAAGCCAAAAATTGCTACGGCGCAAAGGAATGAGATAAATAGCGATAAGGGATTAAGCAAGCTGCCTCCCATAGAGGCGAATAAACGAAGCCACTGGGCTTGAACTGGCCAGTATATATTTGTGCCTGGATATACATTTGAGGGTATAGGAGCTATCCTCCAAAAAACGGAAACATATATGAAGCTTATGAGCCAAGCGATTGGGAAAATTAGAAAGTATGCCTTGTACATGCCTTTTGACGAAGCATTACAAATCTGTCCGATCTTCATGAAGTAGCAAAAGTCAGCTCCGAAGGTTGTTATGAGAAGCGGTGCGAACCAAACCTGAGTGTTATTAAACCCTGTTAGGCCCATATATGCTAGGAAAACCCCTTCTTTCAGATAAGGAACATCTTGCTTAATGCCGATAACTCCATAGGATCTAGTGCCGACTAAAGTGTAGATGAATGACCATCCGGAAGATAAAGCAAAGGCAAGGAGGATGAAGGTAAACGGCAAGCCATCTATCAAATGGCTTATAAGTATGACTGAGCCGACGGTGGAGCCGAAAAAGAGGGCTAGAAGAAACCATAATGAATAATTATCTACATTTTTACTCGATTTGATTTTTAAAAGGCTCTTGAGGGAACCAATAAAAATGCCTGGCCTTCTTAGAATAGGTAGGATGCCAGCCGCCACAGAGAAGCCGATTAGAGGGCTAGCCCAAACTTGGAAGAGGGAACGCTGATAAATTGTTAGTAAAGAGGAGCCGGGAGACCAATAGCTAAATAATCCTCTAAACCAAGATAAAGGAGATTCAGGTCCAGTCAAATAGTTTCCGAGAAAGTAAAATGCGAATCCTCCTGCGAATGCGGCTAGAACAATATTGGGTGATAGGATGAATCCTAGCGCTATAGCCAATATATCAGTTGCAATACCAAATGAGGCTCCGGGAAAAACCGGTTCCACTAATCTGACAAGATCGATCCACGGTATTGGTAAAACTGTGTATTCTAGAACCAAGATCGGGAAGTAAACGAAAAGTCCATATATAAATCCTAAAGATGTTGAGATTAGAAATATCCTGTTTCTTTTTGGGTCAGGTCTTTCGGTAAGAGTTATTATGGCATCAGCGGCGACTTGAGCTGTAGGAAAAGGAAGATTTTCAGCTTCAATGAACATGCTTTTCGAGATAAACGCCATAGACATATCAGCAAGTTTCCATAAAACCCCCGTTAAAAGAGATACAAGAATTGGTGCAACAAAATATGGAGAGAAGAAGCTTCTCATTATTAACGCGTTTGTTTCAGGTGGTGGAGCCCACCAGTCCGGAACATCTAGACCATAAGAGTAAGGGCTCGCTCTAAACCAAGTATTGTATATCCATTGGACAGCGATCACCTCAAACGTAATTTGATGCCCAAGCATCCATATTATAAATGATTCCTGCCTGGTTAGAGGACTGCCGGCTAAAAAGCTCAGCTCAACTGCTAAAAGAAGTAGAGTATACTGGACTCCGGAGCTTAGATTACCGCCCGTGTAAAGTTGATACCATATGGCTGCCGGTAACAGGACGATAATACCGTAGATTATAACAAGAAAGGATCGCCAGGTAAGTCCTGAAACATAGATTTTTTCAATTGTATTCATGTTTAAACCTCCATGCTCACTTTAATTGTTTTCTTGCTCTTTTTATAATCTCAATTTTATCGGAGCTTGGAAAAGTTCTCCATATGAGTAATTGTTTTCGAATTGCATCAACAAACCTATACACCGCTTTCTTCCACATATAGAGGGCGCCTGTTTTTCTAACTAAATGAAGAGTATATTTGTAGTAAGACTCATGCGGATCTTTATATGCGATGATGTAGGCAACTTGGGAGACCCCCATATCATAAGGCGGCAACGTTACATCGGCATTTATGATCTTTTCTATCCTGTTATCTTTGACTTCTTCAACGAAACTAATTCTGTCAATTCTAAAATCTCCAACTTCGGCCGTTGTAAAAGCTCTGAAATATTCTAATAAAAAGAGAATAATCCCGTCAACTTCATCAACTGATGAAGTAAAGGGTAGTGGAATATCCCAGACATCACCCACAGGGCTAGTTCGAAGCTTCCAAACCCTTTCTATAGATGGCGTTGCAATCTTTGAAGCTTTAAAGACTGGGTATAGGCACGAGGTTAAAGTAGTTAAAATTGAAAGGGAAATAGCGATTATAACAGTTGTAGATGAAAAGTTTGGATAGAAATTTTGCGGCATCATGTTTAGGCTAAAAAGAACATTTATTCCGATGAGACCGGATGAAAAGCCAAGCATCGCTCCAACAATTGCATAGACGGATACTTCAGACAGGAAGAGCCCAGCGATATGCACTGGTGAAAGCCCCACAGTGCTATATATACCAATCTCTCGACTCCTTTCATGTACGCTTGCTAGGAGAGAATTAAAGATTACAAGAATCGATATAAATATTGGTGGAAGTAGCTGCTCAAAACCTCTAAGTGAAAACCATGGTTGCTGCTGAAAGTTAATTATTTGATCTTTATTGCCAGCATATATAACAAAAGGCATTTTTTCGGAGAGAACGTTTGCAGCAGCAAAAATGCCACTTTCATTCGTGAATTTTGCAACTATTTGAGTAGGTGAATAACCAAGTTTAGAAGCGAAGGAATAAGGAACTATTAGAACAGATTGAGCTGGAACATGTTGTATTCCACCAGCCCATTGAACTCCCCAATTTATAGGCGTAACTCTCTCTTGATCAAGATCGATTAGATTATTTAAAGTCAATGAATCAAAAACACCAATTATCCTTAATTCGTAGCCGCAAAGATATATGGAATCTCCCTCCTTCCAGCCAGTTTTTTCAGCGCAGACATCAGGTATCATAGCATTGAATGTGCCAAAAATCCTTGATAAGGCTCCATAGGTTATTCCCTGCTCAAATATTGGGTCTTCTGGAGCTAGGGCCAATATTGCTGAGAATTTATATTCTGTTCGTGTATCATTAGATACTTTAAATACTTTAATTTCTGTTCCAGGCAATTGGCTGCCAAGCATAGAAACATATCCGCTTGACGTATAGATCCATGTTCTTGGACATATGATTGCCTGATCGCCTATCTCGCTTTCTAAAACATTCATCAGAATCCTCGGCATATATCCAAATCCGCTTATCATTATTCCATTATAATATGTTTTTCCGGGTTTAGGAATTGTTCGTACAACCGCTACTGCGTAAATAGAAGTTAAGGACACCAGGGAGAAAACTATTAAGATAATGGTCAGTAAAGTTAACGTTGTTCTGAATCTTCTCTTACGCATGTTTGATATGCCTATGGAAAAGGACATCGTGAACGCGCTGAAACGGCTGATTTCAACGAAGTGCCTACCTATAATCTCCCCTCTAAAAGTTTTTAGGAGATTTATTATTCTACCTAAAAGGATTCCTATGACAGGTGTCAGGAAGACTATAATTGAAATTCCTATAAGAACAACATAAATATTTGTTGCAATATGAAATCCTGGATGGAACCAATAAAGTAGAAAAGTGAAGATTGCAAAGAAGATGCATGAGATCAAAATTTTCTTTAAACCTTTTTTAGGGGAAATAACCAGTTCAGTAAATAATATTGAGAAGGGAACCAGCAGAAAGAAAAAGAAAATTGTTGAATTAATTGTTTCATTGATTAATCCCTTAACATAGTTATAGGCATTTATCGTATATTGCCATGCTATATATGAAGAGCATAAGAAAGCTGAATAATCGAATTTCTCATCTGCCACGATAAATTGAACCGCCTTTTTCAGATAATACTCAGCCATATTTAGAAAATGTTGAGCTGAAGGGTTTGTTGTTAAGTATTCATTTAAAAATTTTAATCTGTATTCATTTAGCAAATAAAAATCTTTAGTTAAGATCAACTGCGTGGCTGGGATAATAAGACATTCGCCTTCTTCCACTATTAATCCTTCGTCTTTTCTCAGCATCCCAATCGGAGCGAAGCTTCTCTGGTCGTAGAGAACAACTTCTACGGGCACATTGCCCGGAACAAATATTATGTTTATATCCTCGCCCTCAACAAAACTATCCCTTGTAAAACCGAGGGAGGGGGGAGGAGTATGGCTACGTGCGTCCAATACAAAAAGACTTCCAAACATATTATTCGGAGGAATAAGATTGTATAGAATTATTGTGCCACATTTAAAAACCGGGAATAATCTAGGTGCTTCTTTCGACCCTATTTGAGGTTTATCAACCTTAAAAGAGATTGGAAAAACGTCAGACCGCTGTTGCCATATTTCTGGAGCATAAATAATATCTCCTTCATCATCAAAGACAAAGGCTTCAACAATTAAGGAGGGAACTGCTACTTCAGCTACTCCTACACCCAACTGAGCTGAACTTGAGTAGGTGGTTTCGGCGGGTAAACCATGAACAATGAATATGCCATTCTCATCCGTTTTAGCTAATGAGTAGAATCTAGGCGCGTAACCGCCAATAGATATTCCTGCACCCGCAATTTCCGCTCCACCAAAATAGGACGCTCGGACAGAAACCAGCGCGTTTGGAACCGCTTCAAACCACCCTTTAGCATAATTAAAAGTGGCAATTTTTCCTATTAATGTAACGAAACCCCCTCCATTTGGAGGAAAAGCATATCTTGTGGGTCCGATGCCTTTATTCTTGAAATCTAATTCATCTATTAGATCCGCCAATAAAAGCGAAACGAATTTAACTTGATTTTCCACATTCCTGAATTTCCACTCTACCCTGAGAGTATTTTCGTAGGTGTCTGAGGGTGTTGAAATAAGGGGTCTAAACGAGTTAGCTGTTGCTATTGTTATACCCACGCCGCCCGCTAAAACATAGGGTTCATGGTCGAAATTTACATCTGAGGGCAAATAGATTCTCCAGTCTCTCGCCTTTAATCCATCTATAATATCTATATTTATTCCAGTCTCCTCTATGATTCTCTTAACTTTGCCTTTGGAGCCGAATAGCCAGTCCTTAAGCCATGAATACCTTATGAGCGAAGCTTCAAAATAGTAGAAGTATCCGGAGAAGAAAATCCCTAGGTCGCTTGAATCTGAAGCAAAGTCTAGGTTTATCCAGAGGGCAATATTTGTACTTACATTTTCAAAGTGATTTTCCACAAATTCTCTAGCGCCCTTTAACCCTCCATAGTGGGCGCCTAAAGCTAAAAACCATATTGTCTGTTCCGGAATGTTTCTCTTAAAGTAGGCAGCCATCTCCATAAGGAAAGCTATACCTATTGCCTCATCCGCTCCAGGAGCTCTCCCAATAATATAAGATTGAGAATCATAATAGGCGCTTAAAACGATCACCTCGCTGCTTCTCCCTGGAACGACGCCTACCAAGTTTGTTGCTTCTACTTCTTCCCATTCCACCCTAAGTTTAAGATTAACTCTAACATCCTTCTCCCTTGAAAGTAAAACAAGCAGTCGCTGAGCTTCTCTCTCCGATATGATTACCCTGGGGAAATTAAGCGGGATTCCAATTAAATTTGAATCTCCTTTAAACGTTAACTTTGGGGAATCGGGAAGCTTAGCATTTAAAGAACCTTGCATTATGGTGTACAGTTCAGGTTCAATGAATATTATCGCTTTTACCCCAAACGTCAATAGGCGAAGCCAGTTTCCCCCATTGTCATATTCCATCAATGCTATAGAACCGTTAAGATTCACTCCATTAATTTCCAAGAGGGAACCGTCTTTCACGTAAACTAATCTCCCCTCAATACCTTCTGGGGGGGTACGACTTGGAGCGAAGCCTAAGGGCTGTAAAGCCCAAACCTCATTTATTTTAAGTCTAACAGGATGTAAGACATGAAAATCAATTTCATAAACTTTCGGAATAATTACCGAAAAATTTTCAAAGTAGCCGATGGGGCCAGGTTTTAACCCATAATTTAAAAAGTTTTGGTAAATGTAAAAGAGAGCCTCTTTATATCCTGGGTAACCCGGAGTTCTACATTCTAAACTGGAAAGAAATTTTACATGTTCACGTATTTTAGTGACGTTAATATTGTTTAAAAGACTGGAATAATCTTTAATGCGATACTGTTTAGGAGAGCCCTCCTCGCCTACTACTAAATGAGCTAATATTGGTGAGAGCATAAACAATAGACATAAAATAAATGAGCTAAGCTTAATAATTCCACCTTTAGATTTCAAAAGTTTAAATTTTCCATAAATTCCTGAAAAAAATGATTTGTTAACCAAACGCTTTCTCCCTCCTACTAAAAAAATAAAAGGGGATTTTTATCCCGGCGTCCATTCAATGCCCGCCTGCGCAACCGGCACAAATATATCAGTTATCACTTGAACTAAGAAAGCTCCTAGAAATATTCCTACCGCTAGCGGCACCCCGTACTCTTCGTAAAGTTTTGAACCTCCAATCCTAAATGTTAGGAACTTCAATATCCAAGCTACAGTAACATATCCCCACATCCAATGCATTATCTGGCTTCCACCAATAACCAATCCAACAGGATTAATTGGG
>CAYPJR010000038.1:0-13176 GCA_964411115.1 uncultured Candidatus Bathyarchaeia archaeon
GTCTTGCCCATAATCATCTCAGTTAATATGCTTGCAGCAGCTATGTTTGCTGCGCAACCATAACTCTCAAATTTGGCCTCAACTATTCTCCCGGTTGCCTCATCAACCTTTAGATATATGGCTATCATGTCTCCGCATGCTAGGCTTCCCGCAAGTGCCTCAGCGTCAGCGTCCTCAATCCTGCCAAGATTCTTTGGGTTCCTAAAGAGCTCGAGAACTTTTTTACTGTAAGTTAAGGGCACGCGGCTTGACATTTTTATCTCACCTCCATTCCAGGTTTAATCGGGTTTAATGATCTAATTCTATTGACAACTATTGGCAGAACATCTAAAACGTAGTCTATATCCGCGATTGTGCTGAATGGCGAAACCTTCATTAATAGACTTCCATGAGCCTCTTCATACCTTCGTCCAATGGATAAAAGCACATGGCTGGGCTCTAGAACTCGACTTGTGCAAGCGCTCCCACTAGAGACATAAATACCTCTCATGCTCAATTCAACTGTTAAAGCTTCGCCTTCACAATAAAGGAAACTGATATTCACGTTATCAGGTGATCGCTTGCTGCCAGCCGGTCCATTCAATATTGCATAGTCAATCTCTTCTAGAATGCCGCTTATTAGGCGATCCCTAAGCTTAACCATTCTCAATTTGTATTCCCCAAAATTTTTATGTATAATTTCTACGGCCTTTGAGAAGCCCATTATGCCCGGCACATTCTCAACGCCAGGCCAGAGCTTCTGCGTGCTGAGCTGCCCGTGAATTACTGGTTCCAGTTTAATGCCCTCTTTAACGTAGAGTGCACCTACACCTTTAGGACCATATACTTTATGACTGCTAAAGGACGCTAGGTCAACGCCTAGATCTTTTATGTCTAAAGGTATTTTTCCGAGGGCATCACAAGCGTCCGTATGGATTAAAATATTTTCATCCCTGTCTTTAACAATATCTCGTATGGCCCTCATATTCTGTACGGTACCTATCTCGTGGTTCACAGCTGCAATGCTCACTAGTAAAGTCTCTCTATCAACATGTTGAGATAGGAAGTTTAGGTCAATAAAGCCCTCATTATCAACAGGTATTTTAATAATTTTAAACCCATGTTTTTCAAGTCTCTCCGCTGGAAATATTATGCTTAAATGCTCTATGCTTGATACAAAAATCTTCCTTCTATTCTGCGAAAGGCTAGCTGAACCGATTATGGCTAAATTATTTGCTTCTGTTCCACTGTGAGTATAAACTAACTCATTTGGGCTGCAATTAACTGCCGAAGCAATATTCTCCGTTGCTTCATATAGTAACTGATAGCTCATCCAGCCCATAAGGTGGGTTATTGATGGATGCCCTTTACCGCCCCACTTATATGCATTTTCCATAGCTTTCAGAGATTCAGGAATTATTAAACCAGAATTCTCATAGTCTAAATATACTTCCCTCTCCGGTATGCCATGCGATTCAATTAGCTCGCTTATAGATTTGGATAAGTCGCTATATGTCAACTTGAAACCTCCACGTATATTTGATAAGCGTTATCAGTTCTCTCAACTTTCAGAACCTTATGACCAACATTTGAAGCCCACTCTTTAACATCTGATGGTGCCCCAGGATCTGTTGCCAGAAGCATAATTATCTGTCCAGGGTTAGCCTTCATTACAGCCTCAGCTAACGCTAGAAGTGGACCAGGACAAGACTTGTAGCGAGCATCAACAATTAAATCGGCCTTCAATCTCTATCACCATTTCATGCTAGGGAATTAAGAGATAAATAAGTTAATATCCGAATCCTTTGCTTTATTTAGGAAGGAAGCTGCGCCAACAACGTCATCCACATCCTCGATTAAATCCTCATCTTTAATTCCTAAGAGACCCATAGTTGTAGAGCAGGCGTAAACCTTCAATCTCCCTGTCTTCTTACCCTGCTCTAATATTTCTCTCCAGCTGGGTATAACTCCAGTGCTAATGGCCTTCTTTAAGCCGTCTTCAAAACCCTTATAATCTAAGCTGACTTCTTTAGGTTCATGATCCTTCTTCAAGGCTAGAAGACCCCAGAAAGTGAAAAATAGATCCGCGTTCCAGCCCATAACGGATGCTGTAGTAGCTAAGGTTACAGCTGGAAATATTTTATCAATTTTTTCGGAGGTTACTATTATGGATATTTTCGGCATCTCAATCACTACATATCATAGTATAACGCTGTTATATAAACTTTCCTTATTAGCATTTTTCCGCAATAATATGGAACTATATAGTTTACTTTAACTCATATTTGCCGGCGCAACCATCCCTGAACCCACTTCTTCATGCATTCTTCCGAGCAGAAGACATATGGTTTGTTCACACAGCAGGTTTTTCTGGTTATAGGTTTCCCTCGAATTAGTTTACCGCAAACTTGACATCGCAAATTTGCCACCAGCAATATATCCAGGAATATAACGAGCTTATAAAATTTGCGAATATTCCTAAGAAGAATATATTTAAGCATAAAATATAAATATTGGTTATATCCATATTTTTATAACTCCGTTATGGAGGTGGCGACTCTCAGCAAAAAGAGCCACGTAAAAATGCTTAAATGTAGAGAGTGCGGTAAAGAATATCCGCCAATAAAAATTCATGCATGCGAGGAATGCTTCGGTCCATTAGAAGTTGTTTATAACATAGACTTATTGAATATTAATAAACACACTATTGAAGGGCGGAGCAAAACATTGTGGCGCTACCGTGAACTCTTACCCTTAGAAGACGCGGCGAAAATCATTGATTTGGGCGCTGGCTTCACACCACTTCATGAATGTAAACGCCTTGCAGAAGCTCTAGGATTAAGAAGACTCTACATAAAGAATGACACAGTGAATCCAACTGGATCCTTTAAAGATAGGCCAGCTACAGTTGCCATTTCAAAATCTATTGAGTTCGGGTTTAGAGCTGCTGGATGTGCATCAACTGGAAACTTGGCTGCGGCCACCGCTGCTCACGCCGCCAAGGCTGGGCTACCATGCTACGTTTTTATACCATCCAACATAGAGAAAAGCAAGATTTTGCAGGCAGCTGCCTATGGGGCTAAGATCATTGCTGTTAAGGGGACATATGATGATGCTAATAGGCTTGCAGCCCAAGCCTCATATGAATATGACTTGGCTATAGTGAACATAAATGTTCGCCCATACTACGTGGAGGGTTCAAAAACGATTGTCTTTGAGATTTGCGAGCAGCTCGGATGGAGGGCTCCAGAAAACCTAATAATACCGGTGGGCAGCGGAGCCCTGCTCTGCGCCGTATGGAGGGGGTTGAAACAATTTAATGAGCTTGAGTTGATTGATGAGTTAAAGACGAAAATAATTGGAGCACAGCCTGAGGGCTGTTCACCCATAGTTAGAGCCTACAAATCTAATTTAGGAGATGTCTCGCCAATTGAAAAACCAGATACCGTTGCTAAAAGTCTAGCTATAGGCGACCCAGGAGATGGAATATATGCCTTGAGGTCTATTAAAGAGTCCGGTGGATTAGCGGAGTGCGCGACAGATGAGGAAATAATTGAGGGAGTAAATCTCTTGGCAAAGACCGAGGGCATATTTGCTGAGCCGGCTGGAGGTATTACGATAGCCGTTCTAAAGAAGCTTATTGATTCAGGAGATATATCCAGAGATGAGGAGGTTGTATGCTGTGTTACTGGCAGCGGCTTCAAGTCTTTAGAAATTTTCTCAAGTAGACAATTAAATATTGTGGAAGTGGAGCCAACGCTTAATAGTTTTGAGAGGACAATGGGACTGGAGGTTTTAATAGAGCATGGGTAGGATAAGAATAACATTATTTGGAAGCCTAACAAAGGTTGTCGGTGAAAAAACGGTTTATGTTAATGCTTCAACATTAGAGGATGCCATAAATGAGATATCCGCTAAATATGGGAAGGAATTTAGAAACAGAATTTTAGACGAGAATGGAAAGCTGAGGAGATTCATTAATATTTACGTCAATGGCAAGGATATTCGCTTTCTCAATCAGTTAAAAACCATGTTAAGTAATAGTGATGAGGTTTCAATTATTCCAGCCGTAGGAGGCGGATAGTGACGGTCAACTTAATTCTTATTGGATTTGGGAATGTTGGGCAAGGGTTAGCTGAGGTTCTAAATTCACATGCATATGCCCTTAAAAAGAAGTATGGGCTAAGTGTAAAAGTGAAGGCGATAGTTGATCGAAGCGGGGCAGCAGTATCAGAGACAGGAATAGATTTAGCCAATGCTTTAGAGGTTAAGAGAAGATGGGGAGCGATCTCCGCCATGAAATCCATAGGCAAACCTGGTCTCTCAGCGATAGAAGTAATTGAGGAATCAAATGGAGATATAGTTATCGAAGCTACATCAAATAATCTTGAAAGTGGTGAGCCGGGGTTAACCCATATTAGAAAGGCCCTGAAAACTGGTAAACATGTTATAACAACCAATAAGGGGCCACTTGCCCTGACATTACCGCAACTTCTTGAGATCGCGCAGAGGATCAATGTGGAATTACGGTTCAGTGGGGCTGTTGGCGGAGCTATGCCGATTCTAGATTTTGCTAGGAGATGTCTATGTGGGGATGAAATATTGTCTATTAGAGGGGTATTGAATGGTACAACAAACTATATTCTCTGGAGCATGAGTGAGAGGGGAATAACAATGAGCGAAGCAATTGCAGAAGCACGTAAATTAGGTTACGCTGAAGAAAATATTTCTTATGATGTAAGTGGGCTTGATACAGCATCGAAACTAGTTATAATTGCAAATTGGATTATGGACTATGAAGTATCACTTAAAGATGTTAATGTTAAGGGTATAGAAAGTATATCTTTAGAAGAGATAATGAACGCAAAGAGAGAAGGGTCGGCTATTAGGCTTATAGGTTTTATAAGCCATGGGGAAATAAAAGTTTCACCTGAAATAATACCTCTAAATAATCCGTTATGTGTAAACTCCAATCTTAACGCTGTAGTATTTGAGTGTGTCTATTCAGGACAGCATCTAATCATTGGACGTGGAGCTGGCGGCAAAGAAACGGCATCTTCAATTATAAGAGACATTATAAATATAGTCGCTAGTAGAAATGTTAACGATTATAAGAGTAAAAAAATTTTACGCATGTCTAGAGGGATAGAGATCTCAATAAGGAACTTATGCCATTAATTTGAAGGTGAGATTTATGCCCAGAGGTAAAAATGTTGATTTGTCAGAGGTTGAAATAGAGTATTATTCACGCCAAATAGTTCTTCCAGATATTGGCTATAAGGGGCAAATCAGTCTTAAAAGAGCAAGTGTATGTATATTAGGTTTAGGTGGGTTAGGTTCACCAGCAGCCTTACAGTTGGCAGCTATGGGCGTAGGACACTTACGTCTAGTTGACCACGATATTGTTGAAATATCAAATCTCCAGAGGCAGCATATTTATGGCGTCAAGTATCTCGGATACCCAAAGGTTGAGGCGGCTGCCATTAGACTTAAAGAGTTAAACCCTAATATAGAGGTGGAGCCCCTACCATTATCCATAAATCAATATAACGTTAAGAGCATTATTAATGGTATTGATGTCGTAATTGATGGGCTTGATCGCATGAGCACACGGTACTTGATAAACCGTACATGCCAAAAACTTGGCGTACCATACATTTATGGAGCCGCCATCATGACTATGGGAAACGCCTCCACTATAGTGCCAGGAAAGACGCCATGCTTAGAATGCTTTCAGGGTGGAATCGATGATGAACTCCTCCCCTCGTGTGCTGTCGTCGGGGTCCATCCGTCAATCCTTAGCATTATAGCGAGCATAGAGGTTTCTGAAGCCGTTAGGATAATTACTGGGAGAGAACCGCTATTAGCTGGCAAACTCTTACATTGCGATATTGGAGAAATGATTTTTGAAGCAATAAATATTTCAAGGGTGGAGAACTGTCCGATATGTGGCTCAAACCCGAGCCCGCCTAAGCCTATTGTGGAGAAAACTATTACTGAACTTTGTGGTAGAGAGGGAAAGAGAGTTTTTCTGGTAGCGCCTAAGAAAAATCTCGATATAAAGATGGATAAACTGGCATCTTTAATAGCCAACCTTAAAAATTTCAATGTAAAAGTTAAGGCGAATATGGGGATAACGTTTACAGATCCAGCTAACAATAGAACAATTAGTATTTTAAAGAGCGGTATAATGATTGCAGACAACTTTGATGAAGAAGAAAAGGCATATGACTTCTATAAGGAAATATTGGTTGATGGCTTAGGAATAAGCGCTAGCGAAATAGAATTGTAAAGTGCTATTCAAATTTAATTTTGTATACAGAAAATTTAAATAATAACAGTGTTATATCATATTAAAGTGATGGCTCTTGAGCTTAGAAGCAGCTGATATTGAGAAATTTATGGGACTGTATTCTATTGGACGTGATGATGGGCAAGGCTCATTACATTTTATTAGAATCAAGATCCCAGGCGGCATTCTAACATCTAGTCAATTCCGAGGTATTGCTAGCTTAGCATTAAAGTATAGTAGAGGAATAGCGGAGATAACTGATAGGCAGGATATACAACTGCATTGGATTAAAGCTGAGGACTCACTGGACATTTTCTCCTCAATGGAGGAGATGGGCTTTACTACTGATATGTGTGGTCAGGGATTTACTGGCGCAAGATACGGAGATGTTAGAAACATAATTTGCTGCCCAGCCTCCGGCATTGAGAGAGATGAATTGTTTAATTGCTATCCAATCGCTAAAGACTTAACAAAGTTTTTTACTGGAAACATGGCCTTTCTAGATCTACCGAGAAAGTTCAAAATATCCATGTCGGGCTGCGGCGCTGATTGCACCAGGTCATGGATAAATGATTTAGCCTTCATAGCCGTTAAGAATGGTTATGGTAAGATTGGCTTTACAATCTTGGTTGGAGGAAGCGTAGGAGCGTCGCTTCCTGGGCCGAGACTTGCAAAGCCAACAGGTGTATTCATTAGACCGGAGGAGACCTTTAAAGTTGCTGTTGCAGTGGTTGAGATCCATAGGGATTACGGTAATAGGGAAAGTAAGGCTAAGGCCAGGTTTAAGTGGCTTATTGAAGGCTTAGGGATGGAAAAGTTTCTCTCTATACTTGAGTCAAAGATTGGTGGAAAACTTGAGAGATATAATGGGCAAATTTTTAGTAAGCAAACAGATCACGAAGGTTTTAAGCCACAGAATATCGAGGGCTATTATTACGTGAATATTCCTATACTTGGGGGTCGATTGACAGCCCCTCTAATGGTTAAGATAGCGGACTTAGCCGACAAGTATGGAAGTGGCGAGCTAAGACTAACGCCGACACAGAACATAATAATCCCAAATATCCACGAGAGGGATAAGGACTCACTTCTTAAGGTTCTTACAGAGATGGGTTTTCCGATGAAATCCTCCAGAGTTAGGTGGCTTAGCGTGGGTTGCTCATCAGACTTTTGTGGTAAGACATTGAATCCGCACGCGAAGTACATTATCAAAGATATCGTTGAATATCTAGAGAAGCATTTTGGCGTAGAAACCTTAAATAGCATTAAACTGCGTGTAAACGCTAGCGGATGCCCGAATGATTGTAGTGCAAGCCTAGTAGCCGATATAGGTTTAATTGGCAAGCAGATTAGGGAGGAAGACCGAGTTAGGCAGGTTTACGATGTCTACGCTGGTGGTAGCTTAGGCAATAATTCTTCATTAGGTACACTTATTATTGAGAAGGCTCCGTCCGAAAAACTAAAGTTCATGATTGCCTCATTTCTCACTAATTATCTGAAGAAAAGAAAAGATAATGAAGATATCAGTGAGTTTTGCAAGAGATATACAAAAGATGAATTAAGAGATTTTTTCATAAATTTTAGAGGTGAATTAACAATTGAATAAAGGTAAAATTAAAGTTGAAAAGGTTGATGAGGGATTATACAGGTTGGATGCGCGCGGACTAGTCTGTCCATATCCCCAGCTTCTAGTTACAAGAACCTTAAGTAACCTTTCACCAAATGAAAAACTGGAAGTTATACTTGACAATCCTCCCTCAGCGAGAGATATACCGCCAACATTAGAGGGAAGAGGCTATAAAGTTAGTATTATAAGGCTGGACGGCGCAACATGGAAGATAATTATTCAGACACAATAATTTTTTCACTAATGAAACCTTACGGTCTCTTATGTGAAATACAATAATGTTAATACCCCTCGACGACCTCCTAATTGCGATTTTAAATAACAAATACACTTAAAAATTATAATATAATAATCCTGCACTAAACCTTTATTACCATCTTACTATTCTTTAAGTTTCTCCAGGATTATTGCTGGACAAATCTTTTTGATTCCATCTATTGCGCCTATTTTCTCAGATATTATTTTTGTCAGTTCTCTCCCATCCCTCGCCCATATCTCGGTCATTATCATGTGGTCGCCTGTTGAGGTAGCCACATATCTTGTTTCGGGAAACTCACACATTTTCTGAGAAGCCTCTAAAAGTTTTGATGGATCTACATCTACGCCTACTATTGCAACTGTGTTTAAGCCTATTTTAGAAGGGTCGATAATAACCGTGAACCTTTTTATTACGCCCTCTTGCTTCAACTTCTCCACCCTTTTCCTAACAGTAGACTCACTAATCTTAAGTTTACGAGCAATCTCGGTGAAGGGCATGCTGGCATCTTCCTGTAGAAACTTTAAGATGGCTAAATCAACTTCGTCAACCATTATTTCACTCTCATCTGAATTTTAGATTTTTACGTCATTTCTTATCCGAATATCGTACATAAGATTTTTAAATTAGTGGAAATTAATAAGTTTATCGTAGATTAATAGTGGGTGAAAATGATGGAGTATGCGATGCCTTTAATAGGTGAAAAATTTCCCCAGATGGAAGTAAGAACAACAAAGGGTATAATTAAATTGCCGGACGATTATAGCGGAAAATGGTTCATTTTATTCAGCCATCCGGCAGATTTCACGCCGGTATGCACAACGGAATTCGTAGCTTTTCAAAAAAGGTATGAGGAATTTAAAAACCTTAACTGCGATTTAATTGGGCTTAGCATAGATCAAGTATTTGCTCATCTCAAATGGGAAGAGTGGATAAAGGAAAAGCTGAATGTTGAAATAGAGTTTCCAATAATCGCAGATAACACCGGATCGATATCTGCAAGGTTAGGTATGCGCCATAAGCAAGCAGAAGGTACTCAAACAGTAAGAGCGGTATTTATAGTTGACCCTAAAGGAATAATCAGAGCTGTACTTTACTATCCTATGGAACTTGGCAGAAACATGGATGAGATCCTCAGAATGGTTAGGGCGCTGCAAATTGCCGATAAAGGCTATGCAATCCCGGCAAACTGGCCGAAAAATGAGGTTATAGGCGACCATGTAATTGTCCCGCCGGCAAACACTGTAGATATGATTAAAAAGAGGAGGGAACAGGAGAAAGCCGGCGAAATCGAGTGCATCGACTGGTGGCTATGTCATAAAAAGATAGCGGATTAAGCATTAAAGCCTCTAGACTTTCTAACTCACCTTTATTTTTTTGTTTGAATGTGGTGTTTTATGAAATTTTTATGATGCCTATTTCCTCTAGGCTTGTTAGGTTATTCATTTTTATCATTTTATTTGAAATTGTGTAAAGTATGTCGCCAATATATAGTGCTCGCTCAACCGCATATTCAGAATAGAACCAGTATCCGCTTTTAAGAAAATCCTCCTGGTCTTCTATGTGCGTGATTCTGCCCCTTAAGCGTATATTGCTCTCAGTTATTTCAAAAATATATAGCCCTTGCCAAACATAGTCTCCATAGGCATTTGGAGGAACACCGTCCGGATACTTCGCTTCATCCACCTCGGCAACCAGCACGGGCATTGCAAGCATCTTTAGATTTTTATCGAATAGCATGGCCTTATGATCCCGCAGAACAGGCGAGTCGGTTCCCCTATCGCCTATCACGTAGCTATCCACCTCCTTCGGGTGATTAAAATCGCTTACGTCAAAGAGCGATATTTTAACGCCCTGATACCATGCGAAATCTCCCTCTTCAGCCTCAACAGTCCATTTCCCTATACCAATCAAATGATTTTCATCGTAGGGATGTAGATAATCAGAGTAGCCCGGGATCTTAAGCTGCCCAAGCACCTCCGGTTTAGCCGGATCCTTAAGGCTTATAACAAATAGTGGATCAACCTTCTTGAATGTGACCAGGTAGCATCGGTCGCCCATGAACCTTGCTGCATATATTCGCTCACCTGGAGCAAGACCCTCAAGCCCGCCGATAACAGCTAGGCTCTTGTTCAAAACGTAAACGTTGCTTCTCATCGGATTTTCATCTTCACGCGCGATGGAGAATGATGTGGTAAATAAGCCCCTAAATACCGCCTGATTCGTTGTCGTTGCTATTCGGAAATATCCATCATGCTCATCCATCGAGAACTGGTTTAAGACAAAGCCCGGGACTATCCCGCTTGCTTCATAACTTATTTTGCCCCCATCTATGCGTATTCTATGAATCTCAGTCGCCTCCCCATATTCTTCGTTGTATCTCGGCACCGCAACGTAGATATTGCCTAAGGAGACGTAGATGCAGCTTGCAGATCCAAACAGGAAGGTTTCATAGGCAATTGGTTCTTCAGCATCCTGAATATTTACCGCGGCGACAACTGTAAATGCGTAATAGAAATCCGAAACATTCGCGTAGTAAATCGATGCGGGCTCCACATCCCTAATGTGCCCATTATCAACTATTTTCGGAAGAATAGGCTTTTCATCTCCTAAATGATACGCTGGAAGAGTTGCTAGAACATAAACATATTTCCCGATCATTCTAGAGTTGAAGTAAACCCCGCTTAAAGTGACGTTCCTTATCAGGGTTGGCTTTTCATGCTTTTCGACATCATAAACCATTAGATAAGTCTGTGGCCCCATAAATTCCTTGCTTTCAGTTTCATTTAGAGAGATTGGATAATAAGCGTTGCTGTAGGCGAAAATAACTAGCCTATTAGCGTTTATGAATATTCCGCAAACTGTAGCGTTCACTTTAATCTGAGAGCTTATTTCAGCCTCCTCAGGAGGATAAGCCCTAACGATGAAAACGCTTCCGCCAGAGACTAAGTATATGTATTTCCCATCAGTCTTCATTATATCAGCCTCATCGACGCCCTCAACTTGAATGTTCGTTTTAGAATAACCCACGTCCATTGAATCAGATTCCGCCGCGCTGGCGAATGCAGCGAAGCTTTTCTCCAGAAAGATTCTCGGCGAGCCAAGATATCTCCCATATGATCCGCTCTTCAGCAGGAAGTTCTTCAGCTCCTCTAGGGATGAGAATTTTAGCAGAAATACCTTTCCGCTGGAAGACGCATCAACATCATGCTTATTATTCGTCAATAGTGAGCCGCCCATATACAAAGTTAAAGTTAGAGAGGACACCAATGTAAGCGCTATCAGAGCTGTTAGCAGAAAATTTCTAAATGAAACTTTATAATCTCCAATTTCAGACATTTGATTCACCATGTAATATAATTGGATTTCCCACTCTTAATATTAGGCATTAGAACGTTTGTTCTAGATATCAGAACAAGAGTTTAAAGCAGCTCAGGCGCATTTTTCCCAATTGGGATTTATGGAAAAATAAAGAGTTAGTGAGGGAATAATGTTATCTATGTGGAAAGAAGATCATATGTTTCTTCTAAACGGTTAACTATATTTCGCCCCCTCTCTGTGATTAGATACATTTTCCTTTTGTTCCTTTCAACAGTGGTCACTAGGCCCTTCTCAACTAATGAGTCTAAAATCTCCTTAAGGGTTATCCAGGATAAATTACACTTGTACATTATGTTTGTTGGCTTGCTATACCCCGCCATGATTGTCTCTAAAACTTCAAGGTATATTTCAAGTCTCGATCTTTTCTTCGACATTGCTTCTCGCCTATCACTTCAATAATTATTTCCTAGTCCTCTCTAGGGGATTTCTTTAAAATATAAGTTATGAATTACAAAGATGTGGAGATAAAGCAGTAATTTTAATATGTAAAATATGTAAAGACTGAAAATTTAGTTTTAATGGAAAAGGGACGGTGCAATTGGAAGATATGGAGAACTTTATCTCCTAAAATTCCATTCTCTCGTAGAATACTTCTCTTTATTAAGTTTGTTAGCTGTTTGCTTTTCGAAATCAGTTATTTCCCCCGGCAGCAACTCGATATCGAAGGATTCCCTAAAACCCCTTATCAAAGCATCCGTTAGCTCCTCAAAGCTAACATCCCTTCCTAAATATCTCTTTATTGATGTAACCCTCTCCTCAGCGGACTTTATCATCTTGTCACGTATCTTCTCGCTTGGAACCCTAAGCACTGTGAACATAAGCGCTGGATTAACATCGCGTAGTATCGTGCCATGCTGATGGACAACATTCATTCCCCGCGTCTGGGCATTTCCAGAGATTTTTCTACCATTGACAACTATATCATTTATCGGCTTGAACTCGGCTGGAACGCCTAGAAGCCTTAAGCCTCTGACAAGTCCTGAACATAAAGTTTCATAGGTTTTCTGAAAATCTCGAGAAATCAACCTGTGATCCTCATTTATTATGAGGCTATATGTTAATTCGCCATCACGGTCATGATATACCGCTCCGCCGCCTGTTCTTCTTCTCACATAGTTAATGCCCAATCTATCACATGCATTTATATCCACTTCCTCCTCCATGCTCTGAAAATACCCTATTGAAACGGCTGATGGCTCCCATCTGAAGAAGCGAAGCGTGTTAGGTACGATCCCCCTGGATCTGGCGATAACTATAGCCTCATCTAAAGCCATATTATAAAATGCATCGTTAAGTCCAGTGTTAAGTAAACGCCACTCCTCAACCATTGCTTTCACCAGCCTTAATTATGCATTTCGCAAAATCTTCCGGAGTAACCCCCAGGAGAGTTATTTTCTTGCTTTCAACGAAGTTTCTTATCGTCTCAACTATTATTTTCTCGCTCAATGGGCATCCAATAAGGGTTTTTTCAAGATCCTCAATAAGCTCCTCCGGATGCATGAAAAAGTCGCCTGTGATCTTTATCGCGCTTATCCTTCCATCGTCCTTGCTGAGGCGAACCTTAATTAGCTTGCCGCCTTCAACCTTATATTCGGATCTGAACATTCAGCGGCCACCTCAATTTATAGGGAAACATTTTTT
>CAYPJR010000039.1:0-12724 GCA_964411115.1 uncultured Candidatus Bathyarchaeia archaeon
TTTAATGTTTTCTCATCTTTTTACAAGTCCCGCTGCGCACTAAAATCTTATAATATAAAATATTAAGTTAATGTTATAATTATATGCGAGGTTTACGTTATGTCATGCGGATCTTTCTCCTCCGAATCCCTGAAGAGATATCTTGAGAATGCGGGTGTTAATGCGGTTTTCCTCAAGTTTGAGGAACATACGATGACTGTTGATGCCGCTGCTAGGCAGCTTGGCGTAAGCCGCGAGAGAATAATTAAAAGTTTACTCTTTATCGATGATTCCGGTCTTCCAGTGCTGGCGATAGTTACCGGCGACAAGAGGGTTGATGAGGCTAAGCTGGCGGCTGCATGCAACTCGAGAAGCGTTAGAAGGGCAACCCCCGAAGAGGTTAAGAGCATCACTGGATACGATGTTGGAGCTGTTCCACCGGTTGGACATAAAACAATGATAAGAACAATTATTGATGAGAAAGTTTTACAGTTTGATAGAGTTATTGGGGGCGGAGGCGACATAAACATGCTTCTAGAAATAAGCCCATCGGACATAAAGAGGCTGACTCCCTCGCAGATTAGGAATATAAGCAGATGAAAAAGTGAGGTTTAGAAATGCAGGGTGGAAAAATAAAAATTAGTTGGGAAACCTACTGGAATAAGGTTTACGGTTGCTGGTTGGGAAAGAATGCCGGTGGGACGGTAGGCGGACCCCTCGAGAGCCTTTATGGGCAGGATGAAATGTTCAATGTTTGGTGGTATCCGAAGATCGTTGAGGGAGGCATACCCAACGATGATCTGGAGATACAGCTCGTCTGGCTTCAGGCGCTTAAAGACCGCGGCGTCTATCTAACAGCTCGAGATCTAGCCGAATACTGGCTTGACTGCATACTCTATAATCCAGACGAATATGGGCTTCATAAAACAAACCTTAGAAAGGGGCTGCAGCCGCCGGTATCAGGCTGGTATAACAATTGGTTTAAGGATTGCATGGGAAGCCCGATAAGATCTGAGATTTGGGCATGCATTGCTCCAGGCGCCCCGAACATTGCCGCTGAATACGCCTATCAAGATGCTATATGCGATCATGCCGGCGGAGAATCAGTTTACGGCGAAATATTTAATGCCGTTTTAGAGTCAGCTGCCTTCATTATAAGCGATAAAGTTAAACTTTTAAGAATCGGCTTATCCGCAATACCTGATGATTGCGCAACAGCATTGGCTATTAAGACCGCATTAGAATCATATCTTAAAGGACTCAGCTGGAGAGAAGCCCGTGAAAGAGTTAAAAAAGCCGTTTATAGCCCAATAGCCCAGTACTCGCCCATAAACCTAGGTTTTCAAACAATCGGATTACTTTACGGAGAAAACTTCGGCGATGCCATATGTAAAGCCGTGAATTGCGGCTGGGACACCGACTGCACAGGAGCAACGGTTGGAGCAATATGGGGAATAATATATGGAAGAATCGGTCTCCCCGAAGAATGGGTTAAGCCGCTAGGCGAAGCTATAACGGTAAGCGGGGGAATAAAAAACATTAATGTTCCAAGAAGCCTAAGCGAGCTTACTAGCGAGGTATGCGCAATAGGAAGCAAAGTCCTAAATTTCTTCGAAGCGCCCGTGGAAATCTCAGAGATTGACGACTTTAATGGCGCTGAGAAAACCCTCATGACGCTTATAAATGATATAAAGAATTTATGGAGCGCTCCAGCTAATAAAGTTGACTTTGACTTAACATCCCTTAGGGTTTCCATAACCTACATGGACGGCCCAGCTCTTCTGCCAGACAAACCCAACAGATTCATCTTGACCGTTGAAAACATGAGGCTAAAGCCGATCTCCGGCACGTTAACGATTCAGACGCCGCCGCTTTGGATTTTGAAGCCGGCAACCCCGCAGCGGATAAATCTACAAGCGGGAGAAAAAATTAACCTTGCCTTCTCCATCACAACGTCAGCGCATAATATTGATACTTCAAATGAATGCACAATCAAAATATCCATTGATAATAGACCAAAGGTGATGAGCGTTCCTCTGGTATTTGTCGGAGGCTTCCGCTGGCTTATCTCCAAGGTTTACCATGAGCCTATCTCGCTAGATTCTCCCCTTCCGCCGGAGAAGGATATAAATTCATATGAAATGGGTGAAGGATGGGTCCCAATTTCATGGCCTGAGAATTCGCTTAAAATTGAAGAATTCTTTAATGGGCAGCCTGGAATAATATATCTAAGACATTTTATTCGCTCTCCAAATGAGCGGAGAGTCATTATCGGCGTGCCGAACAACAGCCGAATGAAGATATGGCTTAATGGCGAGCTGCTGCATGAAACATCTAAAATTGTTCCTTTAAGGCCGAACTATAGAGGCGACGGCTCCAACTACGCTGAGGCGCAGCTTAAAAGCGGCTGGAACCACGTTATGATTAAGATTATGCGCGATACCTATCCCATAGAAGCCCACTTTACTATAGCATGCGGAAAATGGCGTGATGGAATGCCAGATCTAATCCAATGTAAATTTCCATGGGAATAATGCTTACCCACAAAAATATGCGCTCTCTCAACGTCCATTGGAAGCATTCTTCCATAAAAATTCTTTCTCTTATATTATCAATCCTTTAAATTTACACCTAAAATTCTAAAAGAAACTAGGAGCAAAATCTCCCGGCTTCAGTCACGTAGGGAGCAGATTTTAAACATTTATTTTCTAAACGATAAAGAGAAATACAAGTTTGTCTTCTTTTCAATAATCCAACGTAAATCAGGATAGTGTCAATTTGGGCGAAGAAAAAAATTTACGCATTAAAATCGGCGAGCTGAAGAGCGACATCGGCCTGCTAAAGAATCTTGAGATCTCCATCGGCAGGCTGATCGGCGAAGAATGGGTTGAGGAAGCCGGGCCGACACCTTTCCCATCAATAACGGATCTAAGGGAATGGGACCTCAAGATTTTGCAGCGTTACAAGCCGTTTTACATGCCGTTCTGCGATGTATGTTGCCTCTGCACCTTCGGTAAATGCGATTTAACAGGCGATAAACGGGGAGCATGCGGGTTAAACATGGCTGGGCAGCAATCACGAATCGTTCTATTAGCGTGCTGCATAGGTGCAGCAACGCACATATCGCATGCAAGGCATCTTGTCGACCATCTTATAGAAAAGTTTGGGCGTGATCACCCGATAAATGTCGGCGGTTTAAATGTTGAGGTTGAAGCACCGGTGACACGTCTAGTCTGCGGCGTAAAACCTAAGACCCTAGGCGACCTGGAGGATGTTTTAAATTATCTTGAACGTGAATTAACTCGTCTCCTATCAGCCACCCACACAGGTCAGGAGGAAAGCAACATAGATTTTGAGTCGAAAGTCTTCCACGCCGGCATGATCGACCAAGTCGGCATGGAGGTGGCTGATATAGCGCAAGTTTCCGCGCTGGGATTTCCGAAGGCTGACCCTGAAGCGCCCCTAGCGGAAATAGGCTTCGGCGTGGCGGACGCAACTAAACCCGTTATACTAGTTATTGGACATAATGTTCCATCAGCCGCGGAAATAGTGGATTATCTCATGGAGAATGGATTGTATGGCGGTGTTGAAGTAACCGGTTTATGCTGCACTGCGCATGATATTACACGTTATAATCCAAGGGCAAAAATAGTCGGTCCAATATCATGGCAGCTAAGATTCATTAGAAGCGGCATACCGGATGTGATAGTTGTTGATGAGCAGTGCATCCGCGCTGACACGTTGGTTGAAGCCCAAAAGATTAAGGCTCCGGTTATAGCCACAAGCGATGTTAACTGTTTAGGCTTGCCGGATAGAACAAGAGATGAAGTTGACAAAATAGTACATGACCTCGTGTCAGGGGCTTCTCCAGGAGCGCTTATTCTTGATCCCGCTAAGGTTGGCGAGGTGGCTGTTAAAACAACCCTGCTGGTTGCTCCTAAACGAATGAAGTTTAAGGCTATACCAGATGTTAGCGACGTAATCGAGGGTGCAAGAAAATGTCGAAAATGCAATGAATGTAGGAGGGCATGCCCCAACGATCTTCCAATACCGGAAGCGCTCGCTCAAGCATCAAATGGGAATCTTGAGCCTCTTGCAAATCTCTATGAGGAATGTATCGGCTGCGCAAGATGTGAAAGCGCATGTCCAATAGGCCTTCAGATACACAGTTTCATAGTTAAAGCCGCTGAGAAGAGGGTTAAGGAGGAGAAATATAAGATTCGTGTGGGTAGAGGCGCAATACAGGACGTTGAAATAAGGGAGGTTGGCGGGCCAATCGTTCTAGGCGAGATTCCAGGCGTCATAGCCTTCGTTGGATGCGCAAATTATCCTAAAGGCGGCAGTGAGGTTGCTGAAATGGCTATGGAATTTGCTAAGAGACGCTATATTGTTGTGACCTCCGGATGCGCCGCAATGTCAATAGCCATGTACAAAGACGAGGAGGGGAAAAGCCCGTACGAAATCTTCCCAGGAAGATTCGACGCTGGTGGACTCGTGAATGTCGGTTCATGCGTTGCGAATTCACATATTGCTGGAGCAGCCATCAAAATAGCAAGCATATTCGCCAAGCGTAGGCTGCGCGGCAATTATGAGGAGATAGCCGATTATATCCTTAATAGGGTTGGAGCGGTCGGCGTCGCATGGGGGGCAATGTCTCAGAAGGCGGCGGCTATAGCGAGCGGATTCTGGCGCCTTGGGGTTCCAGTTATTGTTGGTCCCCATGGGCTTAAATATAGGCGCATGCTGCTGGGCAGAAAGGATAAGCCTGAAGACTGGTACGTTTACGATGCAAGGACAGGCGATAAAGTTTATGTCGGTCCGGTTCCTGAGCATCTGTTCTACGGCGCTGAAACAAAGGAGGAAGCGATGGTTATGATTGCGAAGCTCTGCATGAGGCCAAACGACACGACGAAGGGCAGAGCAATAAAATTAACGCATTACATAGACCTAAGCAAACGTCTCTTCGGGGTTATCCCGGATGATGTCCACTTGTTTGTGCGCACATTAGCAGATGTTCCGCTGACAATGCGGGATGAGATCATCAAAATCCTTGAGGATAAGGGTTGGAAAGAAAATATTATACCGGACCCAACATTATTACCGAGGCTTGTCAGGAAGAGAGGTGAATAAAAGTATGGGTGTAGCGGTTGAGCCATGGCAGACGGCGGAGATACCTGGACCTAAGAAGGCTTTATCCATAAATAACCCTCAGATTGTGACGTCGCTGATAAAGCGTTCTAAGAATCCAATAATAGTTGTTGGGCATAAGGCTGCTGAGATTCAGCTGAAAAATGGGCTGCTCATAGATTATATTATCCGAATTAGCGAGAAAGCCGGGATCCCCATCGCCTCCACGCCGAGCTTACAAAGCGAGTTTATTAAGAGGGGTTTCAGCAGGGTTGTGGGGATGCCTCTTGTTGACATAGCGAATAGGCTTGTTGACCCTGAATGGATGGGTCTCGAAGGTAAGGGCATGCATGACCTTGCAATATTTGTAGGTTTCACATATTACGTCGGCTGGCTTATTCTGTCCGGTTTGAAGCATTTTTCACCGCAAATTAAAACAGTCTCGATAGATATGCATTATCAACCTCACGCATCATGGTCTCTCCCAAATATGTCGCTGAATGATTGGGAGAAGAATCTTGAAGCATTAATTGAAGGATTGGAGGTGAAATGAAATGTCAATGTTTTCAGATATACCGGTGGATGTGGGCATAATATATGAAGGCGAAAGGATAAGGTGGCCGGATGCATACGCTGAGTTCGGCGGACCTAGAGTTGAATATAAATTTGAACTCGTTAAATCCCGGAGGATGGATGAGATTGAGGATGGAAAAATAACAATTATCGGTCCTGACCTGAAGGATCTAGAGAAGAAATCCTATCCTTTTGGGATATATGTTGAGGTCGCCGGCAAAGAGATTGAGGAGGAGCTGGAGGGCGTAATAGAGCGGCGGATACATGAATACATAAATTATATTGAAGGCGTCATGCATCTAAACCAGAGATATGACATTTGGATACGGATAAGCAAAAGATCATTCGATAAGGGCTTAAACTCCTTCACATATATTGGAAAGGTCCTATATAGGCTGTTTAAGAGCGAACT
The DNA here is from genome assembly GCA_964411115.1 of uncultured Candidatus Bathyarchaeia archaeon. GTDB lineage: Archaea > Thermoproteota > Bathyarchaeia > Bathyarchaeales > DTEX01 > DTEX01. The sequence continues at coordinate 6,092 of CAYPJR010000039.1, forward strand.
CCCAATAATAGAGAAGATTCAGATAACATTCATAACTGACCCGGAGAAGGTTAAAGAGAAATTCAAGGAGGCGATGGAAACATATGAGAAGCGTGATGCAAGGGCGAGGGGGCTCACAGATGAAGAAGCCGACGCATTCTATGGCTGTACGCTCTGCCAATCGTTCGCACCAACCCATGTATGCGTAATTACCCCTCAAAGATACTCAAATTGCGGCGCCATAAGCTGGTTTGATGGGAGAGCCGCAGCTAGGGTTGACCCGAAAGGTCCAATATTTAGAATTAATAAGGGTGAATGCGTAGATCCGGTGAAGGGCGAATGGACCGGTGTTAATGAGGCTGTGAAACTTAAGTCCGGCGGGGAGATAAAGCGGGTTTGGCTTTACACCGCATTCGGTTATCCGCACACATCATGCGGATGCTTCGAGGCCGTGGCTTTCTATATACCGGAAGTTGATGGGTTCGGCATAGTTCACAGAGGCTTCGCTGAAAACACTCCTATCGGGCTTTCATTCTCAACATTAGCCGACTCAACAGCCGGAGGCAGACAGGTAGATGGTTTCCATGGAATATCCATTGAATACATGCGTTCACCGAAGTTTCTGCAGGCGGACGGCGGATGGGAACGCGTGGTTTGGGTTCCGCAATCAATTGTGGAGAGGGTTAAAGACTTTATACCGAAGCATCTCGCTGATAAAATAGCCACTGAAAGAGATGCGAGGAACATTGAGGAGCTTAAGCATTTTCTAATTGTTAGAGGGCATCCGATAGTTGGGCGGTGGAAGGCGGCTGAAGCAGAAATCGTGGAAAAACCATCTGAAGAGGAGAAGGTTGAAGTAGTAATGACGCCGCCGTCAACTATGCCAACAACAGAGATAACAATGCCAACAATTACAGGGGTGGCAGGCGGCTTCAAAATAGTCTTTAAGAATGTTAAGATCCACGCGAAAGAAATTAAAATTGTTAGAAATAAGGAGAAATGATAGAAAATGAGTGAAAAGGGAGATAAAGAAAAGAATATGGAGGGTTCGGGAGCCACCATTAAAGTAAGCTCTAAACTACTAGATCTGCTTAGTAAATTTGGCGAAATAACCCTTAAGGATGTCGAGATAGACGCTGAGGAGCTTGAAATATGGATTCCAGCGGCTCTTCCAGCGCCGATACCGATTCAGCCGCCGGCTCCAGCGGCGGCAGTAGCGCCACCCGGGGCTGTGCTGAAAAAGCCCATTGAGATATTAAGGGCGGAGTATAAGCCTCCAGCTCAAAAATATCCCGGGAGGATCGTTGAAGTTAAGCTTGGAGCAACCAGGTCTGAGGGCGGTTCAAGAGGTAGGATTGTTAAGATCGGAGGCGAAGCAATTCCATCTTTCTATCTCTTCGAGGGGCTCATGCCGAATCCGCCGGCAATATCGGTTGACGTATTTGATATGGAGGTTAGTTTGCCAAGATCTCTAAAGATGCATGTTCAGGAGGTTATCGGCGATCCAGCTGCTTGGGCTAAGCTCGCTGTTGACAAGTTTGGCGCTGACATGGTTACGGTGCATTTAATCAGCACCGACCCGTTAATTAAGAACACACCACCCGATGAGGCTGCAAAAACAATTGAGGATGTTCTTCAAGCGGTTGATGTTCCAGTCATCGTCGGCGGATGCGGCGACCCAAAGAAGGACGCTGAAGTCTTTAAGAGGGTTGCTGAAGCCGCTCATGGGGAGAGAGTCATGCTTAGCTCAGTGACCCTCGACATGGCTGAAGCAAGCGTTCTAGGCGATGTTGCTAAGGCTGCTAGGGAGCACGGCCACGTTGTGCTGGCTTTCACAGCGATGGAACTTAATAGGGCTAAAGAGCTCAACCGGAGACTCTACGAGTTTCTGCCTAGAGAAAGCATTGTGATGGATTTGACAACCGCAGCCCTAGGCTACGGCATAGAATACTCATTCTCAATTCATGAGAGGGCTAGGCTTCTCGCTTTAGGAGGCGATGCTGAGCTTCAGCATCCAACATCATCCGGCTCAACAAACGCTTGGGCAGCTAGGGAAGCCTGGATGAAGATCGGCTCAGAATGGGAGCCTAGGGAGCTCAGGGGACCATTATGGGAAACAATAACCGCTCTAACATTGATGCTTGCCGGCGTCGACATGTTTATGATGATGCATCCTGCAGCGATTCACACCGTTAAAGAGGTCGTTCGTAATCTGCTCAGTCAGGGAAGAGCTGATTCCAGGGAGATAGCCGATTGGATCAACATTAAAGTTTAGGCTGCAATTGCGGAGGTGTTAAGCCTTGACTGAGAGAGAATTGAAGAAGGGTGTTAGAGAATTAAGCCCCCTAGACATTTACATGCTTCTTCCAAGAACAAACTGCGGCAAATGCGGCGAGAAAAACTGCATGGCTTTTGCAACCAGGGTTGTTAATAGGGAAGTTCCAATAGACTTATGCTCTCCCCTCCTTGAGGAAAGCAAGTATAAGGAGGCATACTCGAAGCTTAAAGATATTCTTGCTCCGGCGGTTAAGGAGATTATTATAGGCACCGGTGAAAACGCAGTTAAAGTTGGCGGCAAACTAGTCATGTATAGGCATGAATTCACATATTATAATCCAACGCCGATAGCGGTCGACGTGACGGATGAAATGGATGAAAGCGAAATCCTGGAGCGCATCAGGAAGGTCGAAAACTTCTCATACAATTACATTGGGAGAATTCTCAAGTTAGACATGATCGCCATCAGATCAACATCAAACGATCCAGCTAAGTTTAAGTCCACGGTGGAAAAAGTTGCCAAAGCAACCGGGCTGCCGCTAATACTATGCACATTCAATCCGGACGTTATGAAAGCAGCTTTGGAATCGGTTTATGGGAGGAGACCGTTAATCTACGCTGCTACAGAGGATAATTGGAGGAAAATGGCTGAGCTAGCGCTCATGTATAATTGCCCTCTAGCTGTCTTCGCCCCAAACGACATAAGCCTACTAAGATCCCTAACGAATACCCTTCTGGAATTCGGCGTTGAAGATCTTCTCCTAGATCCGGGAACATTCCCCGAGGATGGATTATCTGAAACAATCAATAATTTCACGATGATCAGGAGAAGCGCATGTAAGGAAGGCGACATGCTGCTCGGCTTCCCGCTTATCGGCGTTCCAATGACCGTTTGGCTTAAGAAGGATTCGCCTAAAGAGGTTCTTCAGTGGAGGGAAGCCTGCTTAGCAGCTATGCTGATGACCAGATATGCGGATTTATTGATAATGCATAGCCTTGAAGGATGGGTTCTCCTACCAAATGTTATATTAAGATTCAACATATACACCGACCCGAGAAAACCTGTTTCAGTTGAACCCGGATTGAAAGCATTCGGCAACCCAACTGAGAATTCACCTGTCATGTTTACAACAAACTATGCGTTAACATATTTCACAGTTGAATCCGACATTAAATCTGCTAACATAGACTGCTACCTAATAGTTATTGACACTGGCGGAATAAGCGTTGAAAGCTCGGTTGCCGGAAGAATATTAACTGCGCAGGTGGTTGCGGACGCCATCAAAAAATCAGGTATAGAAGAGAAGGTTAAGCATAGATATCTAATTATCCCAGGGTTAGCCGCCCGGCTGAGTGGAGAAATCGAAGATTTAAGCGGCTGGCGGGTTCTAGTTGGACCGAAGGATTCATCGGGCATACCGGCTTTTCTAAAGGAGAAGTGGCCGCCGAGAGAAATGTAACACTTTAATTCTTCCATAGCCATTATCTTTCTGGAGAAGAAAGCAAAAATGAGATTGATCGTTTCAATGGGTAGGGGTGGAACTGGAAAAACAAGTTTTGTAGCGCTTATGACTAAATATTTTATTGAGATTGGTAAGACCCCGCTTCTCTTAATTGACGCTGACCCTGACCAGAACCTAGCCGACGCTTTAGGCATAAGCCTAGAGGATGCGGGGATAAAAACCATCTCCGAACTTATAATTGAAACTTTCATAACACATGGTGGAACAACAATCGGCATCTCACCCTCTGAGAGGATGGAAAGCAAGATTTGGGAGAAGGGGCTCTATGAGGGTGAATATTTCGATCTGATCGCGATAGGTCCGAAGTGGGTTGAGGGCTGCTATTGCTTGCCGAATGAAGCATTGAAGGGAGCCCTAGAAAGGCTGACGAAAAATTATGCATACATCATTATTGATTCGCCGGCTGGATTGGAACACTTAAATAGGAGAATAACATCGAAGGTGAACGATATTTTCGATCTCATAGACCCATCTAAGAAAGCCTTCGATCATGTTTTAAGAGCCTACAGGATAGCGAGGGAGGTCAACATAAAATTCGAGAACTTCTACGTTGTCGGAGGCTTCCGCTTCCCAAGCGGCTTAAACAGCGAGGTTGAGAGAAGGCTAGGCTTAAAATATATGGGCAAAATAGCGTATGATGAGAATGTTGAAAAATTCATCATTTCCGGGAGGTCTCTCCTAGAAATACAGCATAATTCACCAGCCTATAAATCGGTTAAGGAGATAATGATTAAGGCCGGGTATGGATGATCGCTGAGGTGCTCAGGCTGCTTGGAGACTACCGGTCGCCTCCGGGATGAGCATAATGAGCGGATCTGGAAGCATAGATATCTTCCAAATGCTCTTTAAAGAATCGAAGAGGAGAAGGGAGAAGAGAGCTGAACTCTTAAAGTCAATCGGCGTTAAAGAGTTTTTTGAGCATGGAAAAATTGAAATCAATCATAAAATATGCCAGGGAATAGAGTGCAAGCTCTGCATAAAGGCTTGCCCAACAAACGCCCTATATTGGAGTTATGGGCGAGTGAACGTTGTTGAAGACCTATGCGTCTACTGCGCAGCATGCGTCCTGAGCTGCATAGTCGACAACTGCATCATGGTGACTAGAAAACGGGCCGATGGAAAAACCGAAGTCTTCAGCACTCCCAGAGAGGCAGCCAGAATATTGCAGGATATAAGCAGCAGGAGAAGAATAAACCTTGTAAGCCGAGTTTTCCAACAACGATAAAATAGTAAAGGAGGGATTAGGATAGGATTGAAAATTGCAGTTGCCGGTAAGGGGGGTGTTGGTAAAACCTTTATCGCCGGGACACTTGCCCGCCTCTTTGCCCGTGAAGGTTACCGTGTGCTTGCTGTTGACGCCGACCCAGCGATGAACCTTTCTTATGCGCTTGGAATTCCACTCGAAGTCTCATCGAGATTGACGCCTATAGCCGAAAATAAATCCCTCATTGAGGAGCGGACTGGAGCGAAACCCGGTTCAGCGTGGAACATCTTCTTTAGTTTAACGCCGACTGTTGATGATATCGCTGAAAAGTATGGCGTTATAGGTCCTGATGGCGTAAGGTTTCTTCTGATGGGAACAGTGCGTTCAGGCGGATCTGGATGCACATGCCCAGCGAACTCCCTGCTTAGCGTGCTGATTAAGCATTTAACCTTAAGAGGTGGGGATGTTGTGATCATGGATATGGAGGCTGGGCTTGAGCATCTCGGCAGGGCTACCGCAAGAGGCTTCAACATGATGCTATGCGTTGTTGAGCCAAACGCGCCTTCGATAGAGACAGCTCTAAGAATAGAGCGGCTTGCCGGGGAAATAGGTATTGGAGAAACGGTCTTCGTTGGAAACAAGATCACAGATGGGGAAGATGAAGAATTCATTAGAAAAGTTCTGGAGAAGGCTGGCTTCAGCCTCTACCATGCGATACCCTTCGATAGAAACATCATTAGATCCGGGATTATGCGTATAGCGCCAATAGACTATTCACCTTCATCCCCCGCTATATTAGCCATCAAAGAGCTTAAAGAAAAGCTTATGGAGGATCATCGCCAGAGTTTTTCATCTAATTAGGATGATGCCAGATTGCGTATATGCTTCATTTATCAAGATCCATTTGCTGAACGTATCATAGGGAACTTATGTAATGCGGATAATTTCTGTAGAGCGTGCGGTTTATTGTGCGAGCACTGCAGGATTAAGTACGGTTCATTTGCTGGAGACATACAGTACGTTCACAATATATCGGCAAATCTACCGGTCTTCATTGAGGAGCCTAGGGATTTCTTACCTGAAAACATGCCGAAATGCGACATACTGATAGCTGTGGCTCTTCACCCAGACATACTTTTGGCAATCCCTCTGATGGCTCAAGAGGCTAATGCCAAAGCAATTATAGTGCCAATAGAAGATAAGCGATGGTGTCCGCCAGGCGTTAGGGAGCAGATGAAAGTGAAACTTAATGAGATCGGTATAGAGTATGCGTTCCCAAAACCCTTTTGTTCGCTCGAGCCATTTAATCAGCCAACCATAGAGGATTTTGTTAAGCGGTACGCTATTGGTAAACCTGAAATTGAAGTTGAAGTTAAAGGTGGATTCGTAATTAATGCAAATGTTGTCAGGAGCGCGCCATGCGGGTCAACATGGTATGTTACGCAGCAAATAAAAGGTAAGAAGATTTCAGAAATAGAGGAAGCAGTCGCAGTTGCGCATCATTCATATCCCTGCACAGCAAGCATGGAGATTGACCCTGAAATCGGTGACACAATACTTCATAAAGCGGGATATATGATTCGAGAGGCGGTGAAAAACGCTATTAGCCAGGCTGCACTAACTTAATGGCGCGCTTAAACCTAAAACTTT
>CAYPJR010000040.1:0-12496 GCA_964411115.1 uncultured Candidatus Bathyarchaeia archaeon
CTGGTAGGGTAAAATTTTTATTTAACATCAATATTTTTTTTGTTGAGGAAGAGGCGCCTAGGGGATTTGGTGGCCTTTTGAGTTTGGTAGAGCCAATTTAAAGCCCCGCTTGGAGGCGCCTCTTCCTCGCTTTCCTTCCTATTTCCAACCATGGAACTCTTTATTTTTATGGAGAAGACTGGGAAATCTTTTCAGCGGCATTTTTCAGGTTTAGACGGCATAAAAGAGTGGGAGTTTAGGCGGCAGGGATTACTTTAGTGATTCCAGCGATATATCAACTCTTTTTTGTATGCATGATATATGCCTAATTAGGTTTGGAAATCTTATGTAGTGCCATGTGGATTTCGGTTTAAATGGGTTATTTTTGAGGGCAGCCTCTAAAACCTTTTCTTTTGTTATATCCATATTTTTAATCATTGATTTAAGACCTATGATGTCGCATGTGTAGTCAACATAGCATACGGGTATTTTTGTGCATCCGATCATCTTTAAGGCTTCAACCCTATGATGCCCATCAATTATTGTGTTGGTTTTCTCATCAACAACTATTGGTTTTTTAATGATCCCATCAAGCCATATTTCATCCTTAAGGACTTTAAGCCTATTTTCATCTATGCGCTCATGAGCTTTAAGGCTGGAAATATCGGCTAGGCATATGCGGGTTTTAATCAGCATATTGTTTCTGTTAGATCTTCTGGATGTCAAAGTGTGCCCTCACAAGTTAATAAATGTATATGTTTGTCCTATTTAAAACTTTTCAGTACATTTTTGTGCAAATTACTTAAATAAAAATTCAACGGCGATAATGGAGAAGCCCAGAAGCAGGGAGTAGAAGGCAAACATATGGAACCTATGTATAACCCTTCTAAGAATCTTCATCGACATGTAGCCCACAACCATTGAGACGAGTATCCCGATAAGCATATAAAGCAATTCAGCTTCCGCCAGGAGAAGGGCGCCCGGTTGAGCATAAATCGTCAGCGTTAGGGCTCCGAAAATAGCTGGGATGGATAGTAGAAATGAGAATTTGAAGGCTTCATCACGTTTTATGCCTAGAATTAGAGCCGTGGATATTGTCAGCCCGCTCCTAGAGAGCCCAGGTATGGTTGAGAATCCCTGTGCTACACCGATAAGTATGGCGGACTTCCAATTAATGCGCTCCTTTCCCTCCCTCCCAATCTTTGATAAATATACAATTAGGCCTGAAAATATGAGGGAAAAAGCGATTGGCATGATGCCGCTGAAGATTTCTTCCAGGAAATTGTTAACTAATAAACCTATTAGCATTGTTGGAAGAGAACCTATAAGGATCATCTGAGCCATTACGCCCTCATCTGATTTGAAGTCTAGTTTTATGAGCGCTACAAGCATCTTCTCCACGTCTTCTCTAAAGAAGATTAATGTAACCAGCAGCGTGCCAATATGTAAGATGACATTAAAAAGTAATGGGAGCTTAAACCCGAGAAAAAACTCGGCTAGCTTCATGTGTCCAGTGCTTGATATCGGCAACCATTCGGTTAAACCCTGGATCAAGCCCAAAATGACTATTTCAATTCCCTGCTTCAAATTGGCCACCCTCATATTTTAACCGAAAGATATTTTTATAGAGCATCCCTCATATTTTTGAGGAAAAAATGCCGTTACTTAATGTGGTAACGGTTAATGAGGAGCCTGAAAGTAAAGAGGATTTACTAGAGGTCATTTGGAGAGCCCTAGAATATTTCCCAGGAGGCTTATGGGAAGGAGCAAACTATTTGGGCAACCTAGACATAAAATATGACTTAAAGATAAAATCTAAGGGTAACATTTACGGAGCTTTCATACTCAGCAGATTGATGGAGAAAATAGGAAGGGTCAGGCGGATGCTTCAAATTAAAGATCTTCTATTGGCGGTCACATGTGACCCAATAATAGCAGTATATCATAGGTTTGAGGGTGAAGGGTTTAAGCAGATCGCCAACCTTGTGTATGACTATGTTTCGAGAGAGATCGGCGTGGTTTCATTATTCAGAATAGGAACTGAGCATGATGTAACTGCTGCGAGGGTTGTGGCGCATGGTTTAGGACATAGCAAGGGTTTAAGGCATCATCCGAAGCCGATCGACTTAATGTGTGAGGGCTTACTTGAGCATAACAAATTGATAAATGATGGATTCTGCAATGAATGTCTCAAGAAGATGATGAAGCCTATTTAAATAAATAAGGATTTTAAGCTGAGCGGCTGCTTAGGACGACGTTAATAATTCAGCATCTCCATCTCGTATTTTCTGAGATGCTCTATCGCTTGGCTTACATCCATGAATAGCGACTTAACCCTCTCAACATCCTCAACGGTCACGTTTCTACGTTTCACATATTTAGCATTTTGAGCAGCTAGGCTTAAGAGTTGAACCGCGTATCTAAGCGAAGAGTTTATCCCTATTTCCGTCAGCCTTTCAAGAGCGTCGCTGGAAACATCTATTTTCTCTTCGTTAGCTCTTATCTTTAAAATTTCCCTTATGCTGTCGGCATCATATTCATGTGTTGCTATTATGACGGCTCTATCCAGCAGATCCAGCGGGAAACCCATCGGGCTCTTAATATCCGTTCCACGTATAGTTGCTATGCCACGGTTGGTTGCAAGTATAATTATCGGAACAAGCTCGCCCTCCAGCGCCCTGCTGAGGAAGCTAAAAGCTTCCAAGTCTAGAAGGTGGCTGTCGTCGATGAAGAGAACGCCTGGATGGATGAATGCTTTACCCTCATCAACCATCTTCTTAACCATTTCATCAACCGATGCTCTAACTTCGCTATCTATCTCTTTAGTTTCACTAAATCCAAATAAGAGCGAAACGAAGCCCCCTCCTAAGCGGTTTTTAGCATGCATTTTATCCAGGTCGTCTAGGGTCAACATGTATACGAACTCCTTCTCCTTTAGAACGTCGCCCGGGGGTCTCGGAACCTTTTCCCTAGTGTCTAACTCGTATAGTTTGCCCTTCTCGCTCTCCATGCTTAAACCTAAATTCACAACTCTGCCGGTTTCAGCGTCTATCTGTATGACGCAGCCCTCGGTTATACCTTGATATATTATTTGCTGCGCTATTGAAGCCCCGGCTTCTATCGTTTTCTCCTGCTTATTTGTTTTAAGGGTTAATCTGACGCTTTCCGGAACCCTCTGGTATGGGTTGTAGGGATGCTGCGCTGTTCTAATCTCTAGATGCGTAACCTCGCCCTCGTATACCTTCCGCATCTCATGTATTTCAACACCTATGCACTTACGCATAGCTTCAATTAAGATTTCAGTCTTCTTTCTTTCGCTACTATATATTTCGCTTCCACTCATCTGAATAAATGGGACGTTTGGACCTAGCTCTTTAGATATTGCTATTGCTATGGCTGTTTTCCCGGTGCCTGGGGGACCGGCTAAGATGACGGTTTTACCGCTGAGTTTACCCTCCCTAATCATTTGAACAACAAGTCCAGCGGCTTCCCTAGCCTTTTCCTGACCAACTAAGCCGTCTTTAATTTTTACAGCTTTTAAGTTTTCATCTAAGCCTAAGCCTCTAACGTGGGTGTGAGCGCCTATCCTCTCAAAACGATGAATCCCTGTAGGTATTTCGGTTATTTCAGCCATAATTAACACCCTAAAAAATAAGTGTTAATTAATGGGAGAAAAAATATTTGCTTAGCCTAGTCGAATTCGGTTTTGGTTTCTTCTTCCTCTTCCTTCTTCCCGGCGCCCTTGCCCTTCTCTTCCTCTTTAGGCTTTGAGGCGGCGATGACGTCGTCTATTCTAAGGATCATCGCTGCGGCTTCAGCGGCGGATTTAATCGCTTGCTCCTTAACTATTAGAGGCTCCATTACGCCCTTCTCATACATGTTGCATATTTTACCGGAGAATACGTCTACGCCGTAGGCATATCCATCAGGCTTCTCGTGGACAGATCTGAGCTCAACCATTATGTCGATGGGTTCTAAACCGGCATTTTCAGCCAATGTTTTTGGAACTATTTCTAGGGCTTCAGCGAACGCTTCAATTGCCAGCTGCTCCCTACCGCCTATTTGAGCCGCATACTTACGCAGCTCCTTAGCGAGCTCCGCTTCAACTGCTCCGCCGCCGGGGACAATCTTGTTCTTCTCAATAACGTCTGACACAACTGATAGGGCGTCATGTATCGCCCTTTCAGCCTCATCAACCATGCGTTCCAGTCCAGCGCGTATTAATAGCGACACTGCCCTCGGATCCTTGCAGCCTTCAACGAAGACCATTTTGTCCTCGCCTATTCTGCGTTCTTCAACCAGATCAGCGTGTCCGATATCTTCAGGCTTAAGATCCTCAAGATTTGTTACGATCCTAGCGCCGGTGGCTCTTGCAAGCTTCTCCATATCTGATTCTTTGGCTCTTCTAACGGCCAGTATGCCCTCCTTCGCTAGGAAGTGCTGGGCCATATCATCTATGCCCTTCTGGCAAATAACAACGTTTGCGCCTGCCTTCTTAATCTTCTCAACCATCTCGCGGAGCATTGCGGTCTCTTTGTCAAGGAAAGCCTTCATCTGCAGTGGATCCCTTATTCTGATTTCAGCGCTGAATTCTGTCTTCTCGATCTCAAGCGGACAGTTCAGTAATGCGATCCTAGCGTTCTCGACACGTTTAGGCATGCCGGCGTGAACTACTTCCTTGTCTAAGATTATGCCCCTGACGAGCTCAGTATCATAAAGGCTCTTGCCTTCCTTCTTTATTATTTGAATGTTATCGATGTCAGCAACCCAATTCTCGCCGCGTTTTTCAGCTATCTGCTTAACCGCCTCAACGGTTATGTCGGCTAAATGATCTCTTGCAGCTCCAACCGCCTTACTACCCATAGATGTCAGCGCAACCTTCTTTAAGGTTTCCTTATCGTCTAAGTCTACAGTCATACCCATGCTATCTAAGATCTCGATGCATTTCTGAGCGGCCTTACGGTAGCCGCTAACGATAACTGTTGGATGAATATTTTGATCAAGGAGCTCTTCAGCCTTCTTAAGAAGCTCGCCTGCAAGGACGACGACTGTTGTTGTTCCGTCACCAACCATATCGTCCTGAGCCTTGGCAACTTCAACCATCATCTTAGCGGCCGGATGCTCAACCTCTATTTCCTTTAGAATCGCTGCGCCATCGTTTGTTATTGTTATGTCGCCTAAGCTGTCAACAAGCATCTTATCCATGCCGCGTGGTCCAAGCGTTGTCCTAACGGCTTCAGCAATAACTCTGGCAGCCATGATGTTGTTTCTTTGAGCCTCTCTTCCACGGCTTCTAGCGGTTCCTTCCTTCAATATTAGGACGGGCTGACCGGATGCGGTTTGAGCTAGGTATGCCATAAGATGTTCCCCCTATATGTTTTTCCCATTATTAATGGGAAATCTGGTATTATTAGATTAGACGGAAAAATATAAGTTTTACTAAAATTAAGTTTCGGCGTAAAAGCAGAGTTGGTTTAATTTGCCTTGTAGAATTAATTTTAAGTGTTAAACTGCAGAATAATCTGCGATTGGGCTTATTTTACATGCTTTAGGAGATTTCCACAGTTATAGCCATTTATAATTTTCATCTAGAGCATGATGCTGCAGAAATTTATTAAGATTTCGCTGCGCAGCACAGTTCTCTCCTTTATGTTCACCAAATCATTATCCCAAAATAGCCTGTTATGAACTTCATAGAAACATAGAGAAAGTATACTCCGAAGATCAATTTTAGCGTGTTTGTTTTGAACAACTTAATAATGGTGGCGCCGAGCTGTGCGCCGATTATTGCACCTATACCGAGCAGCAACCCAGCGCCTACAAAAACGAACCCCTCCGCTATTTTGATGTTGCCCCAACGATGGTTAATGGTATCATTGTTGCTAATGAGGTGCCCATTATTATGTAAACAGGGGTGAAGTGCTTCAGTATAACTAGATTTAATGTTAAGTTCGCTTTGAAATTTTAGGCGCATCCGGGTTTCCAGGGCCGAAGTGCTTCAGTATAACTAGATTCTCGCTGGAGCTCTCATTAATTATTTCAACACCGTCCTTTGCCGCTTCAACACTGACGAAAAGCTCATCGCTTGGTATTTCGCCATATTTTATCATTGTCGGAGCCTCAACTTTAAAATTGCCTATTTTACCATGTCCCTGTATTACGATAAGCCCATATGCTGCTTCATCAAATATTTTTACTTGTCTTCCAGGTAAGACCGTGAGCTCTTTTGCGCTGAACTCTTCAGAACCATAAATAATCCACTTTTCCCCATATCCCGCTTTATTACTCTCTTCAGGATCCTCTGAGGGGATGGGTTCAATGTAATGGTTCTTCTTAAATTCCGGATCCAGATTCTCTTTCCAATCTATCATGTCAACAATGTACTCTAGGTCATGCTGACGCTCTTTCGGAACATCCTTAACCAGCAGATCCCATGAGACCGGCTTATCCTCAAGCATTGATTGATATATGGCTGCAACATCCGAGGCTTTCTGAACCTCATATGTCACAAGCGTTCCCGGAGCATGCAGAACACCGGCGGGGACAAGCCATCCTGTTCCAGGCTTAAGCCTATAGGCTCTGGAGAAATAGAGGATTCCATTATCGCCCATGTTCCATTTCTCGAGACATCTCTTAATATCCTCCCTGGTTGTGCCCGGCTCCAGACCGAAGAAGGTGTATGGGAATTTTCCTTCAATAACATTGAGTTGCGGTGGGAAATAGTAGCTTTCAGGCTTAGGAAGTCTGCCGACCTTCCGAGCGTGCTCCTCCATTTGATGTAAATGTAAGGGTATTGGGCATGAATTGTCAAAGAATTTTGCTAAAACGGTCCAGCCGCCATATTTTCCCATCGCATCTTTCCCCAGGAACCTATCCCCGAGAATGTCAATTGCATCTTTCAAGAGGACTTTACTAAATTTCGAATCGTCTTTAACAACTATGTAACTTAAGCCCTCATCCTCAGGTGCGCCTGGGTTGTCGGCTCTAGTTGTTGAAGCCAGCCACCGTTCATCTATCCCGCCCCTTTCGATTCCTAAGGCATAGATGTCTTCAGGGGCTAGCTTAAGCCGTTTCCCCGGCGAGAGGAAGCTTCTTGGAACCCATGCTGGGGCTAATTTAACTATGCCATTGCCCTCTTCAAAAGCTTTTATAACAAGTTTTTCTTTATCCATAGCTGACACTCCAAATAAAATAAAGGCGTCGATGAAAAAAGATTTTCCATATAAACCTGATTATGAGGTGGCTTAGTTAAGTATAATATTAAGCTTCTGCCCTCTTTCAGCCGTCAACATGTCTTCAAATTCCAGTTCGTCGCCTAAACGCGCATATCTAACAATTTTATTCTCAACCCTTACCTCCTTTATCTCCCTACCCTTTAGGAAGGGTAAACTTAACCTTTTAATTTTCAGGATGCCATACTGGATCTCAAGTATGATTTTATCCGATTGAATTTCGAAGTTTCCCCAGCCAGTTCCAGTTGACCAGAAACATCTGAATTTTCCATTAACGGTTATTTTGGGATTAAACTCCATCCAGCTTCTGGTCATGTCGAACTTGAAGCCGCTAAGGGCTAGCAGCAACACGTAGGACGACATAGAACGTGAGTAGTTGCTTCCACATTCAATTTCATTCCATGGGTTCCTATTCTCCCCATTATATCGGTTTCTGACGGCTTCAACAATCTCTAATCCTTCCTCGACAAGCCCCTCCTGAATCATGTGGGATGCAACAGCATATTCTGTTCCGCACCAAGTTTCCTCAGCGTAAGGTATGGGAATCACGGGTTTACCTCTTCCCTTGGGCCAGCTGCAAATTATAACTCCTGCTTCATCGTTTAGGCTGAAAACCCTGCAGGGATTAAAGTGATCTCTCATGCTTCTTTTAAAGTTATATTTATATATCGATTTGAGAGCCTTCAGCGTCTTCTCCCTGCTAAATATCTCCCCTAGATTGCATATGTTAGCATGCCATTGAGCCAGAACCTGATCTATCAAGCATCCCTCAGCTATCTGATATTTAATTTCCTTATGCTCCTCATCCCAGTACGTATCCAAGATTTGAGGGTCTTCAGACTTGAACTCTTCAAGGATGGATTTATCCTTCAAGTTTATGAGTTGATGATAATACTCGCCGTTAAAGAGATGCTTATCCACCCATTCCCTACCCTTCTCGAATAAGCCGCGATACTCCTCAGCCTCCTCATGAGTGCCCAGATACTCAGCCATCTCAGCGCCGGCCTTAAGAGCAGCGAGATAGAAGCCTGTCAGCCAAGAGTTCGGTCCAAAGAGCTCCATGTCAAGTGTGTTATGCTGCCTTCCCTCCAGAACGCCGTCCTTGTTCAGATCCCACTTATCCTCGTTGGTTTCAGCCCACGCATATTCTATTGATTTCTTTATTGACTGCCAATTTAATTTAAGCCATGCATCATCGCCGGTGAATTTCCAATAGGCATACGCTCTAATTACGCTGCCAAATTGTCCATCTACAGCAGCGTGAGGAAACTCCCATCGTCCTCGACCAAGCGGCAGCTGGAGGCGGAAACTTATCCGCCCATCTTCACGTTGATCATATTCGTAATGTAGATCCCACATTGAACGGTCAAGTTTTGGAAATAGGAAAAGAGGCGCATACGCATAGTTCCATACGTGCATGCAGCTTCCCTCGCAGCATCCGGAGTTATAGTGGCAGCCCTCGAAACCATATAATGATCCGTCTTCCAACCTTAGAACCGTGGGGGTTTTGAGAATCGATATGTTTGCTGAGACAGCGTCTATTACGAAGGATGGCAATGTGGATGAGAATAGGCTGTCCCTGAACATCGCCGTTTCATTGTAGAGTCTATCCCAATTCTTAATGCAGTAAATGGCTACCTCAGCTGAGCCCTTAAATATTTTCGCATAATAGTTCTTCCATATTGTCGGCTTCCCGGATTTTTCCGGCTTCCAGTAATTGTAGCAGTTTGGGAAATACCAGCTTATTATAAACCTTGCCTTTCCGGTTTTTCCCGGATCAACCTTAATGTGAGCTGCGAGTATGGCATGATCCTTTACTCCCTCCGAGGGCTCCGGGTAATGTCGGTTTTTAAATTTACCAGGGGATGTTAAGTCCATCCAGTAGACATAAAGCCCATCAAACCATCGGCCTCTAAAACAGTACTCTTGATAGCTGACGTCCGACGCATCTGTGGCAATTGTTAGGTTTCCGAAGTCTGGATCATCCTCCCCTAGATTTGTTGACATCATCTCAATGAGGTGAATCCCATCTCTGCTCTTATAAGCGTTGACGGTTGTGCCGCTTGGAAGGGGATTCTGCACAACGAGACATATGGTATATGCTATTTCACGCTGGCTTGTGTTTTCGATTTCGATCTCAAAGAAGGCTGATGGAATGCTTGAATCTAGGTCGTTAAGCGGAATAAAAGGGTTGAAGGCTGTCATCTGAACTTTCCCTGGAAATTTTTCATCCCTAAACCTTATTTTCGCAATTGGGTATCTTCCCTCAAACTCAAAATCTTTGAAGTGGGGAAAACCAGCCATGTAACCCATCGGCGGTCCGAAGCCGAATGATTGAAACATTGGCTTATTGAATTCGCCCATGTAAGGAGGGGGTAAATCGCCGGTTAGAACCCTCGCATCTAAAACTTTTCCATCCAGCTCCGCCTTAACCGAAAAATGAGAGAAGCCATTTATGCTTCCCTTATTAGGCTTATTGAAGATTTCCCAGTCGATAAGTCTTCCATTTCCAGAAAGACCTATGCAGCCAGTTCCAATCCCACCAAGTGGAAAAGATATCTCTCTGGTTCGATTACTCCTATAAATGAAATGGCTGGAAAAATCATCGAGAACCATCTTTTTCAGGCTTCCCGAGCCTCCCCAATTATCCATCATCTCACCTAAACCTAAAATATTATTTAATATTTAAAATAACTTTCAAAACTTGTCTTTATAATTGCAGCGAAAGAGAGACTGCATAATCAAGGGAGACATCTATGAAATGGAAAGAGCGAATCTCGGGGTTGGGCCGGAGATTCACCACCACGTTTTCTTGAGAGGCATAGCTAATATTTCTCTAACTTCAAGCCTTTTTGATTCATCCCTGCTGAATATGTCGCTGGTTTTGCATGCTTTAACAACTATAGCCGTATCTGAGCCTCTATCTGTTCCAGCAACCGCTATAACGTCTTCTCCAGCGTTTAATGCTCCGAGATCTGAAGCTATCAGCGCTACTTCTATGCAGACCTTAAAGCCCTGGCCTAACGTGTAGAAGCTATTTCTAACAGCATCCATTCCACGCGCATGTAGAGGAAGATGCGTTTTATCCAAAGGTTTTCCGCCGGATTTTAGAATCTCATCTTTAAACTCCCGCCTCATTTCTTCATGAGAGACCACCACAACATTGCATAATCCTTTGAGAGATTTAGCGAATTTAGCTCCGGTTTCGCCGGATGTGCTTGCGACAACAACGGTTTTAATATTGCCCTCCTTGATCCTTCTGAGAACGCAATCTAAGACGGCATCTGTGTTTTCCGGACCCGGCTCCTTAAAGTACATGATCTGCTTCACTATGCTCATGTAACCACATTTGAGGTTTAAGCCTTAAAAATTTTATTCGATTTAAGCAGAAGGATGAGAAAGCTTAGCAGGGATGAAACTTATATTTTACATTGACAAATTTTAAAATATGTTTAAGTATGTTAAGCGGGCTGGGCCCAAACGTAGGCTTGAAAATCGCAGAGTTGCCATAATAGTTGCCAACGAATTTGAAGACGTAGAGCTTTTATATCCATTCTTAAGGCTCAGCGAGGAAGGAGCGGAGGTTGTTTTGGTTCCAGTGGAGAGGGGGCTTCATCCCAGACCTTCTGTTAGAGGTAAACCCGTAACTGGAAGATATGGGACTCCGATACCTCTAGAAGTCTTCCAGGAAGGCGGCAGATACACCATAAGAAGAATAGATCAGATTGCTTTAGAAGATTTCGACGCCCTGATTTTTCCCGGCGGCTTCTCCCCAGATGCTTTAAGGATAATGCCTGAAGTTTTAGATCTCGTTAAAAAAGCGCATGAGAAGGGCAAAATTATAGCGGCAATATGCCATGGACCTCAAGTTTTAATTTCCGCAGGGCTTGTTAAGGGTAAGAAGGTAACCAGCTACGCGGCTGTCAAAGACGATTTAGTCAACGCTGGAGCCGTCTTTGTAGATGAACCCGCCGTTAGAGACGGCAACATAATAACCGCCAGAGTCCCAGATGACCTTCCCGAGTTCTGCCAAATGATAATTGAAGCCTTATCATAAACATCCTATGAGAAAAACTGCAACTCAAAACTTAAGAAAAATTAATTAAAACTCAACGCTCTACCCTTAAGTTGAAGACTTAGTTGCCTAGCGCTAGCGTTCTAAACTATATTTACGCTTGGTAGAGAGAGTGGGTTAAGTAGAGATATATGGCAATTTATCTCTACTTAACTCAGAACCCTCAGTCTATTTTGGCTCCGCTCCAGTTTGAGCATATGCGTCTCAGTGTGGCCTAAGGCAATCGCTCTACAAGTGCCTTAAACTGCTCTTTTGTGAAGGCTTTAAGCGTAGTTGTCTTGACGGTTCCGCCGGAACCCAGCCCAAGCAAATAGAGCATGGCAACTTCGTCGCTGGGAGCTTCTGCGATGCCAACATAATCATACTCTCCCATTACAGTGTAGAGGCTTATCAATTTTCCTCCCATTGCTTCAAGCGCTTTAACTGCTTCTTCGATCCTTTTCGGTGCGTTCTTGATGTCTTTTATCCCCTGATCTGTCAATTTCATCAAACAAACATAGATCGGCATATATTTCACCTCCTTTTATTCTAACTCCTCTCCAGTTTGGGAGAGAGAACCCAACTAACAAGTAAAGAAAGCAATTTTGAATGCTTAATTTACAAGCAAGTAGGATTCAATTATATTTGCAGTTTATCTCTCATATAAGCCTTTGCACCGCGATTCCGTTCAGCCTATATTCTTATAAACGCTTAGCCCTAAATAATATGAGACCTATGCCGAAAAGCCCTTATCGCTACGCTAGCTCTAGGTGGATTCCGAATAGACACATTAATGAAACTTCCGTCTTCACGTCAAACAAAACTTGGAAAGACATACTATACCGATCCATAAGTCAGGTTATACTGAAGATAAACCCGACGGCTAAGTTATGGATCATATTTGCCTAATAGGGCAAAAACCTAATAAAACAAAACTCTTTTTCACCGTCTGATCAAGGCTTTTCCAAGCCTGTTCAGCCACTTCTTCATTGCTTGATCATCTCGCCAATCAACCAGATGATCATGCGGATGATTTCCCCGCTGTTTCACCCATCCCCCAGTAGCATGGCAGCCTAGTAACCGCGGATACTAAAAGATGCTTAAGACGCGCATAGAGGTTGAAGAGTTGGTTGAGGCGCTCTCTTTGGATTCTTCAGACTGCTTTAAGGGGGAAGGCTGCGGAGGAAAGCCTGAAAAATACCTATAGGGGGTATCAATTTTAGCCTGAAAA
>CAYPJR010000041.1:0-12214 GCA_964411115.1 uncultured Candidatus Bathyarchaeia archaeon
CTGGATTATTCTAAGGTGTTACAATTTCATATAAAAGTGTTACTACATCTGCGCCTCTTCTAAGTTCATCTTAAATGATCCGCGCTGAAGATCTATGTCTCAGGCTACCTGAGCTGCCTCCTAAGCCTATAATCCAGTTAGTTAAGTTGAAAAGTGGAGCCGTATTTACTAAATTTATGGCTAGATCTATCCGTAACATATATGCGCATATCTTTCCCCATCTAGTTTCCAGAGCATTAGGGATCAACTCTAATGGAAAACTCGAAGATTCACGGTTGTGGAAACGGTTAAAAAATTGAATCATTTTAAATGTCGTTATTTTCAAGCTTTTTTAACCATTCAAGTATATGCTTATCTAGCGGCTTAGTCTTTCTAGGTCTGCGTCTAAATTTAAGTGGATACCCTCCTATTGTGGCATATGCTGCCTCAGCCAGATTGTCAACTTCACCTTCTCTAAATTCACGCCATCTAGGATTATGTCTAAAATTTTGTGGACTGACCCATTCAGGCGTAAACCCTTCAATCTCCTCGGGCTTTATGCATACGCATACTACGTCGATCTCCCTATGCAGGCTTAATGGGCATGTGAAAACTCTTGTCGGATCCATTTTATTCTCAATCTTTATCTGTCCGTTAGATGATAGCTCCAGGATCTTTAGCGAAAGCTTAGAGATTACATATTCAACTATGGCATAAGCTATGTCTAGGGGATTATGACCTTTAAGGATTTCCTCAGATATTCCCCTCTCATTTATATGGATGTGGCATCCATTGCCAGACCATTTAATGTAAATCGATCTCTCAATGCCCCAGTCATTTAAAAAGCGAATTATTTCTTTAGCAACAGCTAATGTCTCTCTCCATCTTGATAGGTTACTGTCAATATCCCATGTTGGTGTGCAATAAGCGATGTTAAGCGGATCGTAGATGTCTTCAATATCTTGCAACCTATTATAAACATTGGCTGTCGCATAGACGGATCTTAATGCGTTAGCGCTAAGCCTCGTTAAATCGCTGGGATCACTCATTTTAATAGGTTTTCCCTTCACGTATCTTCTTAAAAATAGGTTGCCTGACTCATCTACATAATGGAGGGCAACCCATCTCCCCCTACAGAAATCGTAGATTTCTCTTTGAACCTCAGATCTGGAGTAATGCTCAGATGGAACAATCAAGGTATCTCTGCTTCCTTTCTTTCAGAAACCCTATGAATCCGCTCCATCACATGTCTAGGTAGAGATATGTCCTCCCTTCGCATCTCAACAGGTTTGACTATTGTTAAGCCTTTTCCTGAAATAATGGCTATTTCATACATTTGTAAACTATGATTTGTTTGGCGCATCTTCTCTATGAGAATATAGCGTTTCAAAACTCCATCCCTAACTGACCTACGGAACCTTATTATGCCATCGGCTATATGCTCTACACCCCAACCGAAAGCTTCGGAGGTTGTTATAGCATATTGTGAGGTTGCCATAACCGTGAAATCCCATTTAGATAAAACTTTCTTAACAAAGTATGAGTATCTTCTAGCCATCGCTGGCTTGTCCAGCCAAAAAGCCGAGAGTGAATCAATAACTAAACGGGCTTCACCATAACCTAAGGATTTTTTGGCCTCAATAATTTTGTTAATGAGTTCATCCATCTCTAAACTTTGAAGAGACCATTCATCCCTAACGCCCATTAGAGCATCGATTATTATCAATTTTTTATTAGCGACCCCCTCGGAGAAATTAAAACCAAACTGCTCGGCTTGCGTTATTATTGATTCCCTACTTTCCTCAGTTGTTACATAAATGCACTTATCACCTTCACGAACACCTTGCGCAATAAAATGTATACATAGAATTGTTTTCCCAGTTCCAGGCTCACCGGTAACAGCGATCGTAAAACCTTTCGGTATTCCACCCTCAAGCATAGCGTCTAGCTCAGGAACACCGGTTGATAACCGTTTAATGCCCATCTGCAACACCAATGCCTAAAAAATAATAACGACATATCAAGAATCTAAAGATTTTGCTGTAAACTATCCGTGGATTATAAATCTACGGCACGCCGCTTCAATAATGAGACTTGCCTATGGAAAACCTTTTTTAAGGCTATTTATTATGTAATAATTTAGAAAATGTTTGGTTTAATATTTAAGTAAATTAATGGACCTTTTTCCTTCGGCAGTCGAGATATTCTGCCGCTAACAGCATTATATATGCTGAGCGGGTTCAGCGCTACAAGTGTTAAATTCCTATTCCTTTTTTGAATATGCTTGGCTATCTCCTCAATTATTAAATTTTCGGCTATAGGTTCAATCATGCAGATCTCGCCATAATCTACGAGCTTCTTAACTGCCATATGTTTGAGCTCAGACTTATAATCTATGTTTTGGTATAACCTCCGGGCTTTTCTGATTCTTTCAATATGATCCGGCGGCATTTCAAACCTCGTTGAAAGAATTCTAACACGCTCCCTCCACTTCTTAAGCCACATTCCAGCCCAGAAATTTATCGATAATCTTAGATCTCCTGGTTTGGTTCCGAAGTTTTCTTCTAATCTTTCATAGATTACGCGGTTATCATCAGCGTTCATTTTAACCTTTAACCATATTTCTAAATCTTTAGATGCGTAGATCACCATCTGATAATCTGACGTGTATGGTTTAAATTGCGGGATGTAAGTTCCAAGCTCCTCCACAAGTAAGGAGAAGATTTTGTTCTTGAAGCTTAAGGTGTTCATTGATGCATTCACAGCTCTAATTAACTAGTAAGAACAAAGCATAATTTAAAAGTTGCTCAACAAAGATGATGCCAGCTCTTATTTTAGTATGGGCAGATCTATGATTTTGGGCAACCCCTCTCTTGCACCCATCCTAGTTAAACATCTCGATGCGACGAAATTTCCTAGGATACCGCATTCATTGAGATCCCTGCCTTTGAGAAGCCCATATATGAAGCCGGCGCAAAAGGCATCGCCGGCGCCGGTAGTATCAACAACCTTAACCTTAAATGCCTCAACAGTATGGCTCTCTCGGCCATTCGTAATATAGCAGCCTCTCTCGCCCAGCTTGACAGCCACGATTTCAGCGCCCTCTTTAAGCAAAATCTCGGCGCCTTCTAAGTAATTTTTCCCAGTTAACAGTTGCACCTCATTTTCATTTGGCATGATCGCATAGCACCTTTCTATTATAGGCTTAAGTTTTTTTAGACCTTTACGAGCATAAATGATTCCAGGGTCAAACGTTACTTTCACATCGGGAGCCGCTTGCAAGAGCTTCTTTTGAGCCTCAAAGGGCGTTTCGCCAACAAAGGAAGTTAAATGCAGAAATTTCACATCCTCTAAATATTTAAGATTAATCTCCTCAAAACTTAAAGTGTCATTGACGCCTGGATCAAGATATAAGGCTCTATTGCCTTCCTGATCTACAAACCCTATAACGGAGCCGCTTCTACCAACCCTAGAAATCACTATTCCCGAGGTATCAACTCCCTCATCTATAAAGGATTTCAGCAGAATGCCGCCCTCTCTATCCTCAGCAACTTTACCAATGTAGCCAGTCTTAACGCCGAGCCGTGCAAGCCCAACGGCGGTGTTAGCAGCGGATCCTCCTGGAGCTTCCTTAAAATCGAGAATTACGCTTTCTTCTTCGGCTTTAGCTATCCTATCAACTTTATAAAGCTTATCGACATTTAAAGCCCCAAAACAAATAACTTCCACCTTCATGCTTCATCTCTCATATTTATTATTAAGGATAAATATATTCCTCAGGTTGTAAACTTCCGGTTCAATGTAGCCGGGCTTCTTCCAGCAACGCTGACGTTATTAAAGCAGCAATTCTTTTAAGAAGATCTTATGCACGCCTAGCTTTCCACCATAGTTTCCAGCTGATATTCTCACTACTCCATTAACGCTGGAGGCGGCTTCAGCGCCGGCTTTAATGGCTTCTTTCACTGCTTTAAGCGTAAGCCCATTAATTACTATTTCAGGTATGTAGCGAACCCCCTTTGGAACCTTCGATTCGCTTCCAATTTTGGCTTTAAGCGATGGACAATAAAAATGATTCGTCGTTGGGCCTATCTGGGGAAACCTTGTTTCCGGCTTTGAGCCTGCTGAGCATATGTCAAAGGGAGTGATCACTCCTTCAATGTTGCTTATGGCTTTCAAAGCTTTTCTTCCAGCCTTAAGCACGGCCTTCTTCGTCCGACACATATACCAGAAGTTTCCGCCCATAACTCCCCGCCCATAACCGATGAAGCGCTCTATTTTAAAGTCTGGAACCATTATTGGGACAATTATCATTTCCCGCCCATGCTGCTTTTCAATCCACTCGTAGCCGTCGCCGCAATGCCCTATCAGCTCAAGCGTATCAATCTTACCTATAGGGTTTGGACATGCATCAAAAACTGCTGTGAATGGTTTAACAAGGATGTCCTGCCTAATTCTATAGGAGAATTCCCTATAGAATCTTCTGACAATCTCATCCAGCGGTTTTTTCTCGTCTATTCCGCTCCAAAACTGTAGGATTACACCTAAACGTCCATCCGGTGTTTCTTTCCTTGGAACCCAACGCTCTATTCCACCCTCAATCCTGCCTATAACAACTGAGGGCGTTGCGGTGGCGTCTTCAGCTGCCCTTATAAGAGTGCCTCTATCGCTTGCAGTAACTAAAACTCTAAAGTATAATCCCTCAAAAGCTTCCGCATAAGTATCCTCAACTTGTATGTTCATCTGATCACACCATTTAATTTTGAGAAAAAAAGGGGATTTTTGACCCTTTTTATGTAGCAATTTTAATTTTTAGCTTCTTCAGATTTCTTCTCTTCCTTAGCTTTCTTCCGTTTTCCCTTACAGCACGACATTGTCGAGCCACCAATAGATCATTATTTGTGTTTTCCACGTATTAATCTTTCTCTAAAAGAGCATCATGGCATGTATAAGTGTGAGAGTTAGCCGAGAGATCCTACGGCTTCGCCTCTAACAGTTTTTCTGAAAGCTGTGCTTTCACGGATTAAGCGCTCCATATTCTCGGAGGTTATCTTCTCAACCCATGGGGCCCTTTCAGGATATAAACTTCTTAATCGTTCTAGGAGCGCTGGGCTGCAATAGTCTGCCAGCGTTGAAAAATCCCAGTTCTCAGCCAGGTTTAGGATGTGCTCCTTACCAAATCTTTTGAAGATCTCGGCTAATATCGCCAATATTACTGTGTGATTTGAGAGAACGGCGATTTCAGCCTCTCTTATGGCATACTGATTTCCGTTAAATGAAACAGTTAGGCCTCCGCCGCTTCTAACAAGCCTGAAGGGTTCAACATCCGTTATGCTGTCGCCGACATACATAACTGAAGAAACATTAACGTTAAAGATGGAGATTATCTCTTTAATAGCCTTAGCTTTCTCATATCCGCCAACCGGATTAACCTCCCTAAGCGCCCGCCCTATCTTCATTTTCGGAATCTCATTCCAGAAGATCTCATCTAAGCGTCTTATCGTTCTCCGCGTAGTTAGCGGCAAATCCTCCAAAGATGCTGCGCCATACGGAATTTCTATCATAGGCATTTTCGAGATTTCCTCCCTCAAAATCTTTATTCGCTCAGCTTCCTCATTAGGCAGCTCATAGCTGTCTATGTCAATTTTCGTGCAGTAAACATTCTCCTTCGGGAAACCTATGGCTTCGCATAGCGCGTGTATATAGGGCTCATAGCTCGTGCTCACTATAAATGTGGGCATAATGGATCTTATATAGCGTAATGTTTCATCCGCCCCTGGGACTATAACTAAAGTTTCCGATGAAAAGAACTTCATACGTTTGTTAGTTGCACCATAAGCCTTTAAGAAGGGAACTATGAGTTTAAGCGTGTCACCAGCCTTATAGCCTGGCTTCTTAATAATGTCGGCTAAAACATCATCGTACCTGCTTATTAATGTGAAGAATCTATCGCCTTCAGGGATAAGCCATCCTGAAATCTCAAAGGCATTATCGTTTTTAGATATTGGACCCTCACAATCCGTCACAAATATTCTCATAACGTACGCTTCCTCAAAAGTTTCATGTGCATTATGCTTTTTTCAATATGTTCTTTTGAGGCTATATCAGCCCTGTTCCAGAGGGCTCCGCCCTTAATTGCGGATATACCTTCCATCGCTATGCTTCGCGCCTCTTGAACACTGTCTCCGATCCCTAGGACGCAAACCGCCCTAGAAGAAAGAGCGTAAACCTTATTATCCTCACGGATCTCCATAGAGCCTGGGTAAATCCTAATGTTATCGCCGTATTTACTGGAGAGCTTTTCAGCTTCATCTAGAATTACTGGCGTGCCTATCTCGCTCTTATTAACTAGATGCGGGAAGACATCTATGTATCCGCCATATTTAGGGGGAACCTTATAAACGCCAACAGCCGCTTTATCATCAACCTCTACATGCGTTAAGTTGCCGTCAATTATTCTGAAGCATACATCGACAAAATCGCTTTTTAAGAGCGCTAGAATAGGTATAATTTCCGGATCCCCCGGCCTACTATTATTTTCAAGTATCATTGGACCTCTACTTGTATGCATGAAAGCCACGTAAAAAGGCATACCCCGCAATTCAGGATTGCAGCCTTTACCCTTAAGCCTTTCAAATATTCTCTCAACTATTCTTTTTTCTCTTTCCCAATCCTCCGGATCCATGAAAGGTAAGTAGTTGCTCTTATCTTTATATGTGCCCATGCCGCCAGTATTTGGGCCCTTATCACCATCAAACGCCCTCTTATAATCCCTCGTCTCCGGTAACGGAACTAAATGTTTGCCATCGCAAAATGCTTGAAAACTTGACTCTTCGCCCTCAATTTTCTCCTCAACTATAACCGGACCTTCCTTGAAGTTTGCTAGAAAATGCGCTAACACTTCTTCACGCGTATTAAAGTGATCCCCCCAAACCCCAACGCCCTTACCGGCTGCTGGCGCATCAGGCTTAACAGCCACTTTATCGTCGAGTTCATCTAGCCACTTGAATAGATCCTCCTTAACATCGCTTAAGCTGCTATAGTTTTTTGGATCAAAAATCTTGAATCTTGGATTAACTTCGGATGCAACCTCCTGGAAAAGCAAGCGTTGAGCAACTTTGCTCCCTTCAATTGCATACTTTTTTGTCGGGCAAATCATCGGTATTCCAAGTTTGCCCTCAATAACATCTCTTATACCTTCGATTATTGGTTTTTCGGGACCAACTATGCCGAAATCTATATTATCCTTATGCTTCTCAGCAAACTTAAATATGGCTTCAACACTAAGCGTAGGTATAACGACGTGCTCCTTAGCCCTCTTAACATTAAATGGGTTCCGCTGTCTATCAGCAATATATAAATCGACAACATATTCTCGACTTCTGGAAAAAGCGTCAACCATAGCGGCTTCTCTGGAACCGTAAGAAACAACTAAAACTCCAACGCGCTCCATAACATTCACCATACGCAAATACTTAAAGCAGCCCTTTTAATTTTTCTCATCATTAATTAGCGGAATATTAATTGAGAGTTCGGTCGCTGAAGCAAGAAGCCAGCGGGCTTCAGATGTGGAAGCGCTAAGTCGTGATGTGAAGGTTAATAAATATAGGCGAGCAATACAACATGATGCATGTCTCCTGAGGGAACGGTATGGCTGACTCTGGATTAATAGAGAAGCTTAGGAACATATTTAGTAGGTATCCTCAGGTTTTAGCCGCCTATCTATATGGTAGTTATTCTGCAGGTAGGCAGACATCTGTAAGCGATATTGATATAGCCGTAGTTTCAGAGGATAGAGGCATTTTGCTCGGACTTTCAGCCGACATCGCTCGAGAGCTTAACATTTCTGAGGAAAAAGTTTCCCTAACAGACCTGAAATTTCTGGATCCTGCGCTCCGTCTAAGAATTGTTAAGGAAGGCATAGAGGTTGCTAATAAAGGTCTGAACCTAAACGATATACTTCTGGCAAATGAGGAAATCGTTGAAGTATATGATCTTGAAGAGGCGATGTGTAAAAGCTGGCTGAGGGGAAACCCCATAGACATCAGGACCTTAAGGGAGATAATCGCAAGGATAAACGAGGACTTGGAAGACTTGGAGGAGCTGTTTAAACTCGGATATGGCGAGATCATGGAAAGTAAGCATCTTAGAAAGTCTATGGAGAGAACGGTGCAAACCCTAATAGAATCCATGTTAGACCTACTAAGGCATATCATTGCAGGATTAAACCTTGGAGTTGCAACGTTCTACAAGGACTATGTCGACTATGCTGAGAGAGCCGGAATCATATCGAGCGATACGGCGAATGAAATACGCAAATTTATACCGATACGCCACATCCTAGTCCATAGGTACCGAACCATAAACTACGAAGAAGTCTGGAAAACGGCGGGAAACCTTAGGATAACAGCCAGAAAACTAGTCGACGAAACCATAACCCGCCTCAAAGAAAAACTAAGAACCAGCATATCATGAATTTATCACATTGATGTTTTCTTTTGATCATTGTGGAATTGCCAAGTGGCAATTCCTTCCCAATAGTTCAGCTATAGGGTACTGTTCCATCAGATTTTGTGTTGATACCTTTTAAGATTAGGTTTGCTGTTTCTCAAAATTTCGCCAGAAAACCCAGCCTTTTTAAGGATGAATGGCGTTAGGCTTAAGTTAAGTCCCATCGAAAAATTCGCTTATTTGCCCCTTTTTACGTTTTAGGGAATTTTTAGCCATATTCAGCGTAGGATGAAAATTTCTCCTTCAACAGATTTAAGCGAGATTTCCAGTAAATCATCAGATTTAACTGAAAAATGAAGGCTAAATTGTAAGAAGGCGGTAGAAAAAGATGGATAAATTTTCAAAAATCGGCTAGAATTAAGCCACAAAGCTAATTTTATGATTGGGTTAGGAGAGAAGCCGAAGAATGCTCCATCTTTCCCCGGTTATGCAATCCTTTCGATAGTCAATCATCATATAAGCGAAAATAACTAAAGGGACTTAACTTAAAGACCCGCCTATCTCGATGGAGTGCGTTCTATTTGGAAATTCCTTTATTTTACCTTCTTAAGTCTTGTAGAAATACTGAAATCGCTGATGAGAATACTGTTTGACAATGTAAACATCTAATATCGCCTTTTATAAAGCTGGTTACTTCATAACCATCTCTTGAGCCACAGAGAGGACACCTTGGAAAAGCATCACTCATCATCTTTAACATTTTTTCTTTTCATTAACTATAACAAGTTAATATCGCCAACTAATATGCGTTCTAGTTAGTTTTAACGGTTTTAAGGAAATGACCTTAGGTTAGTGCTTAAGTATGCTGTTATGTACGTTGCATCTAATTTTTAATTAAAGTCTATTTCAATCGTTAGTAATCATGATTTTATTCGCCGGAAAACGGCAAGTCTTTTAAAGTTAATGTTCAAAAAGAAGAATAGAATGGTTAGCGGAAGGAAAAGAGTTTATGAAGGGAAAAACCGCAATTATCGGTATTG
The DNA here is from genome assembly GCA_964411115.1 of uncultured Candidatus Bathyarchaeia archaeon. GTDB lineage: Archaea > Thermoproteota > Bathyarchaeia > Bathyarchaeales > DTEX01 > DTEX01. The sequence continues at coordinate 9,468 of CAYPJR010000041.1, forward strand.
GCAGAACAAGATTTGGCGAGCATTACGAATTGGATCCTGAGGATTTAATTGATGAAGCGGGATTGATGGCTTTAGATTCAGCTGGGATAGAGCGTAAGGATTTAGATGCTTGCTATATTTCCGATTATCTGCTTCAGGTAACCAATAAGATAGGTTTAGAAGAGGGATTCATATCTCAATTACTGGAGAGAAATATACCTATTGAAAGAATGCGATCATTCAGTTCAGCCTTACTAAATGCATGCAACGCCATAGAATCCGGCAAATATGATGTTGTCCTAGTTGGCGGAATGGAGAAGATGACTGATAGATGGAGTAAAATAAGGGATAACCTAATGCTTCTTGAGGATCACTGGGCATATTACGCTGGTGGAACCCCGGAAACCAGCCATGAACTGCTACTTAGAGAATACATGAAGAGTTATGGTATTCGCGGTGAGAACCAAGAAAAATTAATGATGACCCTCGCGCAAATATCAGTTAAAAACCATCGTAATGCTGTAAAGAATGAGTATGCCCATTTTCAGAGGGAGATCGATGTTAAAAGGGTTTTAGCCGCCAGGACTGAGGAAAAAAGGATTCTTGGACTTTACGATTTCGCGCCAATATCTGACGGCGCAACCGCCCTAATATTGGCAAGCTCCAAGAAAGCTGATGAGTACACGGATAGCCCGGTTTATGTGCTTGCTACTGCCCTAGCAACCGACTATATATCCTATTCATCTAGATCTTATAGGGCAGGTTTCATAGCCAGCAGAATATCTATGGAAAAAGCCCTAAAGAGCGCGGGCATAACTCTAGACGACATAAAGATACTTGAGGTTTACGATCAGTCGACAGTTCTCGAAATGACGTCATTAGAAGATTTAGGCTTCGTTGAAAGAGGTAAAGCTTGGATAGAGCTCTACAAGAACTTTGAGGATTTCAAGGGTTTTTATCGTCTCGGCAGCAGGGAAGTTTATGTAAACACGGATGGCGGACTTAAGGCTGATGGAAATCCTCTCGGTGCAACCGGTGGAGCGCAAATATTTGAGGTTGTTAAGCAGCTTAAGGGTGAAGCCGGTCAGAGGCAGATAAAACCGGATGGTGATCTCCTCTTCGGATGCGTTCAAGAAATTGAAGGTTTTGGAACTAAAGTTTATGTTCATATTTTAGGGAGGGAGAAAAGTGGGAAGTGAACCTATAGAGAGAAGGGTTTCTTACATTGGGGATAGACTCAAGGGGAGCCGATGCCCATTCTGCGGCAAAGAATATTTTAGAATGAGAAAATATTGTGGAAACTGCGGTAGAAAAAGTCTTGGAAAAATGGAGGATATAGATTATTTCTACGAGAAGGGCGTTTTAGAAAACTGCACAATTGTTAGGGAACCAACTAACAGGTTCACAAGGCTAGGCTCATACATTTATGGAATAATCTCATTTCATAATGGGAAAGTTAGGATCCCTGGAAGACTAACAGATATGATCCTCAGAAATGATGAGTCCATTAACCTAGAAGATCTTGAGGGTAGAGAGGTTGTCCCAAGATTTAGGCGGAGATATTCCGTTGAAAAAAATGATATAATACCAACAACTTCTTTAGCGTTCACATTCGCCGATGAATATTATCCATACCAAGAATATAAGATAAGTGAACCGGGCAAGGAATACGATGCTCCTGGAATAGTCGGCTACGGAGTATACGTGTCCAGATTTAGGATTAAGGAGGGCGGAATGGAAAGGTCGGTGCCATTTATAGATGAAGATGCTATAACAGCAGCGGTTGAAGCTGGGAAGCTAGCTCTAATACATTCCGGCGTGGACCATAAACTTGTTGATAAGATATATGTTGGTTCCGAATCAAACCCATACGCTGTTAATCCAATAGCATCCAAGGTGGCGCAAGTTCTTAAGCTCGGCGAGGAAGAGAGGGCTGAGGGCGTGCAGGGTGTGGATGCCGTTGACACTGAGTTCGCTTGTAAAGCCGCAACAAGCATGTTCAAAGACGCCATGGCCCTAGTCTGCTATCCAAAAAATCCAATGCGATTCGTGATGGTTATTGGGGCAGATAACGCTCAAGCAGCTCCCAGAGGTGAACCTGGGGGGGAACTAGACTTCTTCGTTGGTTTTGGAGGCGCAGCCTTCATATTTGGTAAGGAAGATGTTATAGCCGAAATTGAAGGCTGGTACTCCTGCACCTCAGACACGCCTGATTTCTGGAGAAGAGATTTAGAGCCCTACCCGCAGCATGGAGGACGCTTCACCGGTGAACCAGCCTACTTCAAACATATTATAAAAGCTGGCAGAAAGCTTATGGAGAGAATGAACCTTAAGCCTAGCGACATAGATTACTTTACTTGTCATCAGCCTAACCCAGCCTTCCCAGCTAGAGCAGCTGCAACATTAGGGTTTAAGCCTGAACAATATATGCCGGGTTTATACGTTTCAAAGTTCGGCAACACCTACTCCGGCTCTTCACCAATAGGCTTGGCAGCCATACTTGATCAGGCTGAACCGCATAAGAGAATAATGATTGTGAGCTATGGTTCAGGGGCTGGAAGCGACGCATATCTCTTCATAACGACGAGCCAAATTAAAGATAAGAGGAGCCGCCAAAAATTCACTGTTAGATATCAGGCGGAGAACAAATTTCTCCAATATGTAGACTATGCAACATATAGAAAATTCAAGGAAGGGCTTTAAGGCGGGAGATCTAAACTATTAAGGCAAAGCTTATATTTATCTATTGATTCTTTATTTTACGCTAG
>CAYPJR010000042.1:0-12171 GCA_964411115.1 uncultured Candidatus Bathyarchaeia archaeon
ATGGCAAGCACCGCAGCGGTGCTTGAATCTATCCCGCCGCTAAGCGCAATTATGGTCTCAATATTTCTTCAAGGGGTAATGTCGTATGGGACTATTTCTGAGTAAACTTTATTTTCTCTTATTCTCCTGGCTATTAAATGACAGTATTGTCCTCCAAAATCAAGCACCAATATAGTATCATACCGCATAAAACTCTTTCCTCCAAAAAGGAAATTTCTCCACCAAGTTTCTAACCATATAATTTGCCGTAGGGCTTATGGGAGAATGGCACTATTTTAGTAAATTTGCACTCCATAATTTTCTTTACATTTACATCTTGATTGAAGTATTCGGAAAATTCCTTCAGCAGTCCCTCTATTAAATGTAGGTCATTTTCATTAACATCCGCGATTTTAGCCTCCTTTCCAACATGTTTAGCCTTCCCTCTAACGTAGATTACGCCGCCGTGCATACCTACCCCTACAAACCTCATACTATGCTCCTTCCCTCTTAAATTTAAAACTAATATTATGCCTCCAGCCATATATTCACCTAGAAAATCTCCCGTCTTTCCACCAATAACTATTATTGGCTTTTTATCTCTGTACTCTTTCATATGAACCCCAACGCGAAAGCCAGCATCATCTCTAATAAATATTTTTCCTCCTCTCATCGCGTAACCAGCAACATCACCTACGCTCCCATAAATTACTATTAAGCCATCATTCATAGTGTTTCCGCATCCGTCCTGCGTGTTACCATACACGAATATTCTTTGCCCGTTCATGAATGCGCCTAGATCATTACCAGGGATCCCATAAACTTTAATATCTAAGGTTCCCTTTAACCCAGTCCCAATATATCTTTGCCCATAAACGTTATGAATCTCTATAGTTTTGATTCCTCTTGCGCTCAGCGCTCTTAATAACGCATTAAGTTGCCGATAATGTAATCCCTCGACATTAATGATTGCTCTATTATCTTCAACTATTACATGTTCTGTATACTCGCTTGTTTCGCTCATGTTTAAGATATCGATCATTGAACTTTTATTCACCAGCAATCTTGACACCTAAAATCCTTAACTCTCTTTCTGTGAGTCCAACTCCTCTCAACTGCTCTCTATTCCCTCGGAGACTTTCTATAGAGTCTATTCCCATCGCGCCGAGCATCTCTTTAATCTCTATGCTCCAAGCCCTCATAAAATTAACAACCCTCCTATAGGCGTCATCTGAATCCAGTCTTTTTGCAATCTCCGGATTTGATGTAGCGATTCCCCAAGGACATTTCCCCGTATAGCATCTTTGGCATAGGGTGCAGCCCATCGCAACAAGAGCTGCCGTCCCGATATAGACTGCGTCAGCACCTAGGGCTATAGCTTTAACAACGTCTGCGCTGCTTCTTATGCCGCCTGATGCTATTATTGAAACCTCGTCTCTTATCCCCTCTTCACGCAGCCTCTGATCTACAGATGCTAGAGCCAATTCGATTGGTATGCCAACGTTATCCCTGATCACTCTAGGAGCTGCGCCAGTTGAACCCCTAAAGCCATCAATCACTATAATGTCCGCTCCGGCTCGGGCTATGCCGCTTGCTATAGCTGCAGAGTTGTGTACAGCTGCTATTTTTACAGATATAGGCTTCATGTATTCGGTTGCTTCCTTTAGTGCATAAATTAGCTGGCGTAAATCCTCAATCGAATATATGTCATGATGTGGCGCTGGAGATAAAGCATCAGTGCCAGCAGGTATCATCCTAACCATCGCAATATCCTCAGATACCTTTTCGCCAGGCAAATGTCCGCCTATTCCAGGTTTGGCTCCTTGCCCTATTTTGATCTCTATTGCAGCTCCAGCATTAAGATACTCTAGGTCTACGCCAAAGCGTCCGGAAGCTACTTGAACTATTATATGATTGCCATATTTGCGGAGGTTGGGATGAAGGCCTCCTTCACCGCAATTAAAATATGTACCACATTCTACGGCAGCTCTTACTAGGGCCTCGTGAACATTTAAGTTTACGGCGCCGTAAGACATGGCTGCAAATAGAATTGGTACTTCCACACAAAGATTAGGTGCAAGGTCGGTTTCTAATGATATGTCCTCATTATTGAGCTCAAGCTCTATTTTAGTAGGCTTTCTTCCGAGATATGTCCTAATTTCTATTGGCTCCCTTATCGGGTCTATCGGCGGATTTGTTACTTGACACGCGTTAAGTAGAAGTTTGTCCCAATAAACTGGATAAGGTTTATCACAGCCCATTCCAGCTAGGATGGCGCTTCCAGTTTCAGCTTGCCTCTTTATAGATGTAATGGTTTCTTGCGTCCAGTAATAATTTTCTCTGTAGTTGTTAAGGTTTCTTTTGATGGTTATCGTTTCTTTCGGGCAGAAAACTACACATCTCAGGCAGTTTACGCATCGCTCGCTTTTACTTTCTATCGTATCTTTTACAGCATTATAATAGTGGACGCCGTATGTGCATTGCTCGATACATACCTTACATCTAGTGCATTTCGTGTAATCCCTCTCAACAATATATTCTGGTAGTAAGTGGCTCCTCACTTAATCTGCACCATCCTCGTAAAAGTAGGAATTTCTATAACTCTCGATCTCTCAAGTCTACCAATTATAATCTCGCCGCCTGACGGACGCATAATTTTATCAAGATTGGGAGATATGAAGCGAATCGCAGCTTCCTCAGAGGAAATGTATAGGACGTTATCTTCTACTCCCATAACTAATGGCCTTAATTTCTTTCTGTCCGTTAAGCCTATTAATTCGCCATGATGGGCAACTACCACTGAGAATGGTCCGTTCATCATTAAGCTTTGATAAACTTGTCTTAATGCCATAAACATTAATCTCTTCCTTGGCTCCATGGCGTCTATCTCCTCCCAATATGGCGGGGCTAGAACCTTCGCAGCTAATTCTACTGGTATCCTGTGTCTTCTCACAAGAAGGTCGAACGCGTATGCAATCACCTCAGTATCAGTATGCATGGTGCATTTATACCCATGCATCTCCAAGTAACGGCGGTTTGTACCATAAGACGAGAGCTCCCCGTTATGAGCCACTGACCAATCTACTATGTTGAAGGGATGGGCTCCTCCCCACCATCCAGGGGTATTGGTTGGGAACCTTGCATGGCAGATCCACATATACCCTTTATATTCGTCTAAACGGAAAAACTCCGCTAAATCCTCTGGGAAGCCAACGCCCTTAAAGACGCCCATATCCTTTCCGCTTGAGAGGACATAGGCTCCCCTTATTTTAGCATTTATTTTCATAACTTTGTTCACAACATATTCATCACCATCTGCTCTTTCGTCTTTAAGTCTGGGGGGAAGCGGTTCAAGGAAATATCTCCAGAAAATTGGAGGATCAAGAATTACATTACTATTTTCTGTCGGTATCTCCTCGCTAAGAAGGGTTCTAAAATTTCTCGTTAAAAACCTTTCAACCCTCTTTTTTGCCCTGGTGTTCATGTACATTACATGGAATGCATAGGTATCTTTAAAGTCCGGGTATATGCCGTATATTGCGAAGCCTCCTCCGAGCCCGTTTCCCCGCTCACGCATACAGGAGACTGCGCGAACAGGCTTTTTTGAAGTAAATCTTTCTCCCTTAAGGTTAATCATTCCAAATATTGCGCATGAACTGAAGATTTTATCATCATAGAGATTTTTTCGACTTCTCTCGGTATACATTTCGACCACTTCGAAAAAGAGTTTATTGTTCCAAGAGGTTTTGCATATTCTGCTCGTTAAAGAGAAGCATGATTTTTATTTGGTTGATCTGCCTTATCGCATTCAGTTTTCTGAATCTATCAGAGAACTCTTCGCATGCGACTCCAGGTCTATGCCCCCTAGCGTACATGGGATTTCCATCGGTATCCTCAAAGTGGACACACTCTGGACAGGACATCAGATATAGTCTCCTCTTGTTGAGAACGCCATCCCTTAGGCTTAAAGTCCTCGCAAAAACCTTTGGGGTGTGATTCTTCATGCATAGAATTGTCCCGTCAATATCCCTTCGTTCCTCAAAGTTGGCACAATCCCTACAGAAACGAATAACCACTATTTTCACCTTGATATTTGAAGAAGAAAATCTTTTATATAAGATTGACCGAAATAATTTATATAAATGAAAATGATTATAATAAATCATTTAAAATAAATGAAATATATTTATTGAGAGGATGATATATGGAAAGAGATTTGGGATCAAGGAAAGTTCAGCGTGTTGGCAGAGGTTCCTATGTTATTTCTTTACCTAAAGAGTGGGTGCAAATGATGAAAATAGGTAGAGGGGACGAAATCATATTTAGAGTTCAAGATGATGGTTCAACTATACTTATTCCCAGGAAAATTTTTGAGGGACATGGGATTAAAGAATCTAAATTAAGGGAGAAGTGGGGTTATGTAAAACCAGAAGATAATCCCGCATCGCTGGCTCGGAAAATAACCTCACTCTATGTTGTAGGTGCAGATATTGTACATTTACAATTTAAAGATAAAATGTGTCTCCAAAAACATAGGTCCACCATAAACGACCTTGTCAAGAATATACTCTTAGGCGCAGAGATAATTGATGAGAGTGAGAATGAGATTACGATTCAAATCTTGATAAATCACCTAAATCTGCCAGTAGAAATGGCCCTTAGGAGAATGGCGATTCTAGCCCTCGCAGCCAACAAAGAAGTAATTTCGGCATTGAAAAGTGAAGAAGAATATTTCATAAAGAATATTTCTGATCTCTATAATGATGTTAATAGGCTAAACCTCTATGTAATTCGCCAACTTAAATATTATCTAGAGCGTGGTTTATTTAAGGACTTAGGGTTTAAGAGTATAAAGGAATTTTTAGGTTACAGGATAGTTGCTAATGATATAAGAAACATAGTCAATAACGCCCTACATGTATCCAATAATATAGCCTTACTCAAAAAACTCATAAAAAACAAAACTTTACTTTTAAATGAAACTTTAGATGAAGAATTATATACACAGATTATTAATTTCTGCTCATTAATGCACCAAACATTTGAGGCATCATTAAGGACATTATTTAAAAGAGATTATGATGAAGCCGATAAAATTCTCTCAAAAATGGAGGAATATAGCAGTATAGAGAGAAATATCACCATGATGATTCTTGCAAAAAAGATGGATCCAAACATAGCGCTAGTTTTAGGGCTTATTCTCGACGCATTAAGGAGGATTATAGAGTACTGCCGAAACATTGCTGAAATAACTCTAAATAGGACGGTTGAAGAGGTCGCCTTATCCTATCCTAGATTAAATTATGAGCGAGATTAGTAACTTAGATGTCTCTGAATCTAGAAAGCATTTTTGAGTCCTTTATGAAGTGAAAATCATCATTATGTCATGGAAATTCTCATTAATTCTTCAACATAGATAATGTTTTAATGAATATTTGTTCATTTATAGATTATAATATTTTTTATAATGGAAGTATTTAGTAAACATTTAAATATTTTTAGCATTCATGGCTCTCATGTGGTGAGGAGATTGGAGGATAATGACGTAGTTAAAAGGGCAATAGATAGAATAATGGAATTCATAAGAAGGGAAGTTGAGGAGTCCGGTGTATCCGGTGTCGTTCTAGGTTTGAGTGGAGGCATAGATAGTAGTTTAACTGCGGCTTTATGTGTTCGCGCGCTTGGCAGAGATAGGGTTTTGGGGTTGATAATGCCCACGAGCTTCACACCGAAGGAGGATTTAGATGATGCTATTAACTTAGCGGGGGAGATTGGCATAAAAACTGAAATCATCAACATAGATGGCATATGCAACGCCTTTGTAGATGCTCTGCAGATAGATCCAAACAACCCTGCCTATAAGATGCCTCTGGCGAACTTGCGGGCTAGAATACGTATGGCAATCCTTTACTTCTATGCAAACTTGTACAATTACCTTGTTGTTGGGACAAGTGATAGAAGCGAGTATTTAATAGGATACTTTACTAAGTATGGTGATGGGGCAGCCGACATCTTCCCAATAAGACACCTATATAAGACGCAAGTTAGAGAGCTCGCATCCTATTTAGGCTTGCCGGAAAGAATTGTGAAGAAGTCTAGTAGCCCTCAATTATATCCCGGCCATAAATTATCTGATGAGCTTCCAGTAGACTACTCAACAATCGACCCAATATTAATCGGATTATTTGATGAAGGGCTTGCAGCCGAGGGCGTCAGTAAGAATCTAGGTGTCCCAATGGAGGTTGTTAATGAGGTTCTGAGAAGGCACATGATTACTGAGCATAAGAGGAGGAGCCCGCTAAATCCTTAGTTTTCAAACATTTTCAATAAGAGGAATCAAGAATATTTTCTATCCTCCTAAAACTTAATTATGAAAGCACCTAGGGGACCAGGTTTTAATCCCCCGGTCACCAGACGTTTGTTCTTCTTGACTTTCACACTTAATTTTCGCAAATTTTATTGATGTTTAAGCCTAATTCTCGGGTTTTCCTAAGAAATTCAGGGCTTATGTTGTAGTAATATTTTTATAATATAAAATTGTAATATTTTTTGGTGGTATAGTTGACTTACGTAACAGTTTCAGCTAAAATTGATAAAGAGTTAAGGAAAAAACTGGCCGAGCTGGGTATAAGGCCCTCAGAAGTTATTAGAAGGGCTCTTGAAAAGGAAGTTGAAGAGAGAATAATGCAGCAGCTTTATAGAAAAGTCGAAGAGGCCAGTAAGATAATAAAGAAGATTGATAGAGAGATGTGGATTAAATCCATAAGGGAGAGCAGAGAAGAGAGATGAGTATTTTTGATTCTTCATCCATAATAAACCTGTGTGGAGAAAAGAAAATAAGCAAGCTGATTGAGGGATGGACTATAAACCTTACATTTTATGAGTTGGGGAATGCTGTTTGGAAGCAGGTATACGCCTATAAGACAATTGACGAAAATGAGGCCAACAAATTATTAGATGCATTAACGGAAGTCTTCATGAGACTTAGAAAGCCGGAGAAGGAAAATAGCTTAGAGATACTAAAAATTGCTTTAAAGGATGGGTTGACGTATTATGATGCCGCCTATATTCAAGCCGCCATTGAAAACAAACTAACATTAGTTACAGATGATAAACAATTACTTGAAGTAGGAAAGAAGTATGTAAGGGTGTTAACAAGTGATGAGATTAGCCGACAACTAAAACCAAATAATGCGAAGGGTATTAGATAAGAGCAATTTGATATTAATTGCCCAAATCATCATAAAAATGAGGACCCTTGAGGCATAATAATATATACAAATTATTCTTTGTCGCTTAGATGAAAGATTGAGGGAGGAAATGATAAGTGCTTTTTGAACATGAAATCTTAAGATTCAATCAAATTAAAGGGGATTTTGATATTTTAAAAGATGCAATTGTAATGGAAGAAGTAACGAATCTATATATTAATGGAGGTCTTTATGCCACTTTCCGCCATTCACCGTCTCAAATAAAGGAGCTAGTGATAGGACACCTCTTGACTGAAGGAATAATAGATGGAGTGGAAGATGTTTCTAAAATACAGTTTTCAGGAAAGAATGTTTATGTTGAACTATCTAGAGAGAAATCTTTCAAGGCCCCAGAAAAACATAGATTAATAACTACCTTCTGCAGCGGCGATGAGCTGCCACCGCATATATTTAAGGCTACCCAAAAATTGAGATTCAATAGGATTGTGTTCAGTGCTGAGGTTATCTTAAAATCTGTTGATATCTTAAATTCTAAAGCATTAATATTTAGGGCTTCCGGTGGGACTCATGCCGCCGCTTTAATTGATGAAAACGGTGAGCTTATGGCTTTCGCTGAGGATATAGGCAGGCATAACGCTGTTGACAAAGTTGTCGGCGAAGCTGCAATTAGAGGCGTGGACTTTAGTAGGATACTGCTTGCATCCACTGGAAGGCTTACATCTGAAATTGTTATTAAAGCCATTCAAATGGGAATTCCTATTTTGGTATCGATATCAGCGCCCACAAATATGGGCGTAAAAATATCTAAAACCTTCGGCTTAACGCTAATAGGCTTCGCCAGGGGAAAACGCTTCAATATTTATACCTCACCAGATAGAGTGAAAGAGTGGAGAAAAACTTAAGTTAAACGTAATTATGCTTTACACCTAAGTTAAAAATTACATGATAAAATCTCGCATGAATGAATTATATAGTTAGAGTTAAAGTATAAATAAGGTTGCAACCAAAGGTTCAAGACTTTTAGAGACTGTGAAAATACTGTTAGAGAGATGTCACCAATCGTGTGCTGTATTAACTTAATGGCGCACTTAAACCTAGGGCTTTTTTAAGGGCGGCTAATATTTCAGATACTGCAACCAAAGAAAACGCAACCGCTATTGCATCTTCAATATATGAAATCATTGCCCCAGACACAAATATGATATACACTACTTCAAAGTTCCAGCCAAAGAAACTATATAATCCAGCTGGAATTAACAGAAAAATTCGCACTAGCGAATCTGCAGATGATGCAATAAAAGCTATTACTGCTAGTGAGATAAATAGTGAGCTACCTCTTCCACCAAAAATTTTCTTACTGAGCCTAGAGGCGGGGTATATTAAGGTGAAGGAGATTAAAACGTCAAGTATTGTCCAGAGTGGCAGCAGCCTTCCGAAGGGATGTATAAAGTAGGCTGTTAGCATTACGCTGTAAATCATCATGCTCTGCTTCCATCTTCCCTTGGCAAGTAAACCCGCAAATAAAACCCCAATGGGCTCGGCGATTAAACCGAACATCCAGAGTTCATCAGGCTTAATAAGCCTTGCAGTGACGCTGCCTATAAAGGCTGCTAATGGTCCGGCTAATGGTCCGAGAACAATTCCCTCAACCGGCTCCAAATATATAGCCCAATTACGCCATAAAGGAGACGGTATAAAATATAATACTGCGTGGATAGATGCGAATACTCCTATAAGAGCAACGTTTTTAGAGGATAAACGTGTTCTAAACGATATTTTTTCCGAAATCAAGTGTTTCATATTGAAAACCAATGTAAATTTCTACACAACAATTATTAAAGATTTTGTTTTAACATAAATATTTGGATCCAAATGCAATGATTTAGAACCCTTAAGAAAATTGCGAATCATCAATGCGTGGCAAATACCTCATACGATGAGACGTTAGCTGATACAACATCGGCAGTTATACGCGTTAATTAAGCATCATATTTACAATCTGGTTTTTTATTCGACAGCAAGAGCCTCTGATTATTAATCCCAATAGTTAGGTAAGGCTTTCCATTGCCTTCATAATAATTGCCCAATTTATGTTAACACCACAACAATTTAAGAGATAACTTCAAATTCAATATCCTTTTTAGCGAAATATTTAAATTTATGTATAACGGAGTTATTTCGGTGCTGAAGATGGGTGTTAGTGTTTGTTAGTTTGGCAAGCTTTTTCTTGAGAGTTTTCCAACACGTAATCATCCCTAAATTGTATGGAGAATTATTTGAATACAAAATTTTAGTGGGAGGCGCTAACGATTGAGTGAAGACTATAAGATAAATCGCAAGCGCCTCTTTGAAAAGATTGCCGAAGATTTGGCGCAACTCAAAAGTCTAGAGCCTTACCCTATCATGGAGGTCGACGCATTTAATAACAATAGTGTTAGGTTGTTTATTAAGGTTGAGCATGATAATGCTAGAGGAGTTGATCCAGCAAGGTCTATTAAGAGAAAGCCAGCTAGCATAATGGGTCTCTTCGCAGATGAACTAAATCCAAAGAGAAAAGTTTGGGTTTCTGCTTCATCCGGAAACTTCGCATTAGAGCTTGGCATATTGGCAAATGAGATGGATAAAAAGATTTTCGCCATTGTACCACCTAGAACCCCAAGACAGAGAATTAAAACTTTAATGAGCTTAGGCGTGAATGTTGTCATGGTTTCTGAGGAGGAATATGATCTATGCCCAAGGGAGTTTACGGTTTTCATGGTTAGGGCTTTAGCAAAGAGATATGATAACACAGTGAATATAGACCAATATAACAGTATATTAAATCCACTCGCTCACATGCTTTTAACGGCTAGAGAGATAGATGAGAATTTTGAAGGCGACTTAACGCATATATTTGTACCGCTAGGCAGCACAGGAACCTTCGCCGGAATATACGAGTACTTCTCAAGGTTCTATCCAAAAATTAAGATAATTGGTGTCCAGCCAACTAGGATGCATCGAATACCTGGCGTGCATAATGTTATAGGCGATTGTAAATGGAGCCCGGAGATATTTGGGCTTCCAGACATTAACGCGACCAAGATATTAACGGTAGATGATGAACCTGCCTACGAAGCATTAATGGAACTGGAGATTGAGTATGGAATTCATGGTGGTCCATCAACTGGAATGGTCTTTGCAGCGGTGAAGAGGGAGCTTGAGTCAGGCAATATTAGTGAAGGTAGCAGTGTGCTTATAATATCAGCTGATAGCTCGTGGGATTATAGGGAATGGAACATGGAGATTTTAGCAGATTTAAAAGGTGATCTTAGCGAAAGCGGAGGAGAATACTTAGACAAGTATATGAGGATTTTAAGGAGAAGAGAAGATAGCGAATCTAGGGTAATGAAAGTTAAGCACCTCTATAAGCCTAAAGTTGAGGGTGAACTCTACACTCTAGAAAAATTTGAGGAGATATTAACATGCATATAACTCCCGAAGTTCTGCGGGAAAACTTAATAATTTAAGTAATGGAAAACATAGGCTGAGTGAAACAAAAATGTTTAAGCGATGCCCAGGGGTAAGGAGCCTAATAGAACCGCAAATAATAATCAGGAAATGCCCCTTCTGTGGCGAAGAGATGGAGTTCTTTGAATATGAAACTCAGTTAGAGTGCCCGAGATGCGGCAAGATAGTGCATCGCGAACCAACGGAGACCTGTCTTTCATGGTGTGATTACGCGGATAAATGTATAAGTGATTTAGAGAACAAGGGGCTCATTAGTAAATTGAGAGTTGAGGAATTGAGGAAATTTATAAGAGGGAGGTAGAGGGGTTTTGAGCTTTCAATGGCCTGTTAAAATCCTATTAGTTCATCCTCAAGCGCCTTTTCTAATGAGTGAAAGAATAATTATAGCGGCGGATTGCGCGGCCCTTTTAGATGAGAAACTCGGCCAGCGGTTTAGGAATGGAGATTCAGTCATAATTGGCTGTCCATTGCTTGAAGACCCTTATAGGATGGCGGATAAAATCGCGTTAATTATGAAGGAGACAAAGGCGAAGGAGGTTGAAGTCTACACGATGGAGGTTCCATGCTGCCATGCAATACATATGATGGTTTCAAAGATAACTAAAGAGTTAGGAAAAGACATAAAATCTAGGCATTATATTGTGAGAGTAGCATCACGGAGAGCTGAGCCCTATAGGCCGGGAATTGTTGATGAATCAATGATTAAGGCTGAGATGGAGGCACACGGCCACCATTAGAAGTCATAATTAAGCCTTGTTGTGGAATCATGGCCCGAAACATAAGATTAATTGTATCAGTTGATCAGAACAGATGTACTGGATGTGGCAACTGCATTAAAGCCTGCTTAACCGGGGCGCTTCAACTCGTAGATGGAAAGTCTAGGCTTATTGATGAGAGAATTTGCGATGGCTTCGGTTCCTGCATAGCCGTATGCCCAAACAATGCCATAAGCCTAGAACTACGCGAGGCAGAGGAATTTGATTGGACAGTGATTAATGAGATAGGCTTTGAAAGTCTCATGAAGAAGCTAGCTATGACAAGCGCGTGCTCAAGGTAGTACGATTGGGGAGCGGTTAATTTAAAATAGTTGTTTTCTTCCTTAAACTATGCTTTAGATAATGTATTTTTTAAAATGAAATAGAGTGGAAGTTAATTGAGTAAATCATCAGACGTTAGGATAATACTCTCTGAGCCCTTTTGGCAAGCGCCTCTATGAGTTTCTCCTCTTCTAGGGCATGCTTTTCTTCCTGCGTGAGAACGTTTGGAAGCCAGTCTGGTTTAGGTCTATTTGTGTAGTAAGCTCTTATAGCTCTTCTTAAAGCTCCAACAGCGAGTACGCCGCAATGATATTTGACAGATGGTAGTCCGCCAAGCTCGTCAGATATGTTTCTCCAAGAAACTTTCCATGCGTCCTGCATCGTCTTGCCCATAATCATCTCAGTTAATATGCTTGCAGCAGCTATGTTTGCTGCGC
>CAYPJR010000043.1:0-12025 GCA_964411115.1 uncultured Candidatus Bathyarchaeia archaeon
AAAACGCAAGCCTTCTGAAAAGGGGAAAACTAAAAGATGAGTAGAAAATTGACCGCACGGAAAAGAACGCATCTCAAAGTAGGCTTTGAAAACATCTGCAAAAATGATGGGTTAACGCTCCTCAGAAAACGTAAATGGGCTAAAAAATATATTGCCGCAGTAAAAATGGTAAAAATATATTGCCACAGTAAACTTAGATGGGAAAAAATAAATGAAGATCGCCCTCTTCGTTTATGAGTTTCCACCAAAGATTGTCGGTGGGCTTGGAACATACGCCATGGAAGTCGCTAGGCGTTTCGTTATGTTTGGGCATGAGGTTTCAGTCTTCACAATGAATGACGATGAGTCTTCGCTGCCAATTAGGGAGATGTGGCGCGGTGTAGAAGTGCATAGGCCAGCGCACATAGATATTTCCGACTCGCTGCCGCATATAATTGCCGACGACGTTAAGAAGTGGGGTAGGGGAATAGAGCTATTCTCAAAGGTTCTTACATATAACATTCTAAGCGCCCACAGCTTCATTAATGAAATATCACGTAGGGATGGGCTGAAATACGATATTGCCGCTGCGCATGACTGGCTCTCAATAATATCAGCGGTAACCGTGAAGAAGGAGCTGAAGATGCCGCTTGCCTTCCACATTCACTCAACCGAGAAGGGAAGGACTTTAGGAAACGGATCTGAAATAATAGGCAGCATGGAGCTTAAGGGCGGAGAAGTCGCAGACAAAATCATAACGGTCTCACATGCCATGAGGGACGAACTGAAAGACATAGGCTTTCAAAACGAAAAAATAGAGATCTGCTATAATGGCATAGACCCTGAAAAATATGATCCGGGAAAAGTAAGCGTTGAAGAAGCAATTAGGGTCAGAGAATCCTACGGGGTGAATGATGACGAACCACTTCTGCTCTACATTGGAAGGCTCACCATAATTAAAGGGGTCGATAGGCTTGTAATAGCAATGAGCCGAGTGATTGAGAATATCCCAAAGGCAAGGCTCATAATAGTTGGCGTTGGCGCAATGGAACAATACTTAAAAGCGTTAATTAGCAGATTTAACCTGCAAAATAACGTGAAGATCTACCCGAAATTTCTAACAGAGGAGGAGAAAATGGCCCATTACGCTGCATGCGACTTAGCGGTTTTTCCCAGCCTATACGAGCCCTTCGGCATAGTCGCCCTAGAGGCTATGAGTATGGCTAAGCCTGTTGTTGTGGGGGCTAGGGGCGTAAGCGGGATGAGGGAGATAGTGATACCCTCAGGGCCAAACCAATGCGGCTTCCACATAGATCCATACGACCAAAACAATATGGCTGAAACAATAGTTGAAGCCTTAAAAAACCCGGAGAATCTGATGAAAATGGGCAGAAATGGTAGGGATAGAGTTAAAAAATTCTTCAACTGGGAAATTGTGGTGAACAAAACCCTTAAAATCTATGAAAACATACTAAGCGGATGAAGGGGGCTGAGAATGCTGACAAACGATCTGAGGAAGGACTATATACTAGACCGATGGGTGGTGATAGCGTCGCAGAGGAGGATGAGGCCCACAGACTATGCAGAGAGACAAAGCGAGGAAAGGAAGCCGGCTATATGCCCATTCTGCCCAGGGAACGAGAACCTAACCCCGCCAGCATCGCTCATATACGTTATGGCTGAAAATGGCCGGATAGAAAAAACCAGAGATGAAAACGGTGCACGCCGCAAAGACTGGATTATAAGATGCATCCCAAATCTTTATCCAGCATTCTCCCCGCCAGCGATGGAGAATCAGGAAGACGATGCCAGCGTACAATTCTTCCATGGATATGTACGCATGAAGGCTTATGGATGCCACGAAGTCCTTGTTGAATCGCCGAATCATGATGAGCATCCAAGCGTGGCTAGGTTGCAGCAGCTAATCCACGTTATAAACGCCCTAAAAGATAGGGCAACCTACCTCATGCGGAAGAAATACATACGTTACGTTTCAGTTTTCAGGAATCATGGCGCCAGCGCCGGCGCATCCCTATCCCATGCGCATCTGCAAATCATCGCGACGCCGATAATTCCAAAAACAGTCAGAGATGAGGCGGATGCGAGCGGAAAATTTTACGCGGAGACTGGAAAATGCGTATTCTGCGAAATAATCAGTAGGGAATCAGCAAGCGAAAGGCTCATATGGGACAATGGGGTTTTCACTGTTTTCACACCTTGGGCGCCAGCAAACCCATTCGAGTTCTGGATATTTCCAAAAAGACATCAGTCGACAATACTGGATCTTACAGATGACGAAGTTAAGAGCCTCGCTGAAACAATCAGGATTAGCCTAGGAGGATTAAAGAGGCTGCTTAATGACCCACCGTACAATCTTGGCTTCCACATGATTCCGGAAGAACATTACCATTGGCATATAGAGGTTTACCCGAAACTATCCGTGTGGGCTGGATTCGAGAAGAGCACGGGAATATTCATAAATACTGTATCGCCTGAGGAGGCTGCCGAAAGCCTAAGGGAGCCATTTAGGATCGAGGAGAAAAATGTTAAATCCATCCGGTACTGATGCGCCCTCCTAACTGTACATGCTCAGAACCTTTCTTATTCCATCAATGGTTATAAAATACTTTTTTGTCCCCGAATCTACACTCATGGCGACGTAGTTGCCATCCATCAGAATCTTAAGGTTCTGCTCAACCTTCGACGGCTCCAGCATTGTCCAGCGCACTATCTCCTCAAATGTAAGCGCTCTCTCAGAGCTTGTAGCGCCAATATTATGGAGCATGCATAGAAAATAGATTTCCTCAGGCACGGATACATGTTCGCCGCCGCTCATATTTATCCCTCAAGCGCCCTCCTATAAACCTCAATCGTTCTCTCAGCCACAGCATCCCAACTATACATTTCATATATTTTTCTTTTAGCATTTTGCGTAAGCCAAGATGCATAGCCGGGATCGGAGAGAATCCTATTAACGCCCCAAGCTATTGAATCCGGATTTTCAGCGTAAGTCAAAAAGCCGGTTCGATCATGCTCAATTATCTCAGATAGGCCGCCTGTGTTGCTGGCTACAACCGGAACCCCCGCAGCCATGCCTTCCAATGCAACTATGCCGAAGGGCTCATAGACTGATGGAACCACAAGAACATCTGAGCTTACAGTTAACTCAACTAGATCATTATCGGGGAGAAAACCCAAAAATGTTATTTTATGCTGACAGCCGGTTTGAACCGCGAGGCTCCATAAGTGATCCTTTAACCATCCATCCCCAACTATGACTATTCTGGCATCAGGGTTAACTCTAACGATTTGAGGAGCAGCCTTAATTAAATATTCCACACCCTTCTGCGGAGCCAACCTCCCGATGAAAAGAACTATTCTCTCATAGGGCGCTATTCCGAAGCGCCTCTTAACTGACTCCCGGTCAACGCTAATATTATACTTTGATGCATCAATAGCATTTGGAATAACATCAACCTTCCCGCTTGGGAGACGGAAGTGCTCCTCAATTTCACGCTTTGCGGAATTGCTTACAGCAATGATTCTTTTAGATTCATACGTCAACCACCATTCTACTCCGTCGATAAGGCGGGAGTTCGGGCTATGGGTGCCTCGCGCCCTACCGGCCTCAATGCTGTGAATTGTTGAAACAAGCGGCGCATTCAAGTAATGTTTTGAGGCTATGCCAGCTGGGGCTACAAGCCAATCGTGAGCATGAATAATATCAAACCTGACGCTCCTACTTAACATCGCAATCTTCTTCTCTAAGAAATGGTTGAATATAAGTACCCAAATTATAAAGTCTGGATGCCCAAGCTCTATAGGCACCCGATAAATCTTAACACCATCGCTTTCTTCATATAGCGGTGCACCTGGAAAATCTAAAGTGACAACATGAACCGAATGTCCCCTTTTAGCGAGAGCTCTAGTAAGCCCAAAGCAGTGTCTAGCTATTCCGCCAACTATTCTAGGCGGATACTCCCAGGTTAGCATGCAGATGTTCATGTGCGATAGGCGCGCTCACTTAAACTTCTAAGAACCTTAAGATTTCACATAATTATAATCTTTATGCTAATCACATGTTGCATGATACATATTAACGAATTAGGCTAGGCATCTCATTCAGGAGCTTAATGCTGAACCCATGATTCAATAAAAAATCCTCAAATTCCCGGAAAACCGGGCTTTCCGTCTTGTTTATCCCTAAGTAAAATCTTTTCCCCTCATAAAGCGGACTCATATCGTAAAGTGCGATCCTCCCCAGAAGCGGGGGTTTGCTGACAAGGAAACTTACAACTCTTTCTGGGATAGCCATCTGCGATATTAGGGCAGCATATGAAACATCTACGCCTCTATATAAGTTTCCATCCCTGACGTATTGACGAGTATTTACAATAACCCTCTTGAAAGTTTCAAGATGAACCTGACGAACAAGCACTAAATAATGATATTCCCCATCGGCATTCACTAAATCTTCATGCTCAAAAGTTTTCCAGCCCTTAAACCTACAGATAGGCTTAAATTCATCGATAATATCCCAAAAATTAATCATTACTATTCGCCTATACCAACCAAAATATTGCAGGGTTCACTATTTATATTTTTATTATCAAATCTTCCCCGGGAATGCTTACCGCAGCAAAAATAGCGCTTTCTAAAAAGAATCCTGAAAAGCTGCGCTATTGAACAACCTCGTTATATACTCTTAGAGTGTTCTCTGCAACAGTCCTCCATGTAAATGCCTCTAAAACCCTCCTTCTAGCGTTCTCCCCGCATCTTTTCCTTAAATCCTCATCCTCCAAGAGAATCGTTACAAACTTGGCTATATCGCTAGGATCATAGGGGTTTATGTGGAAGCCGCATTGGTTTGGCCCTGAGGGTATCACTATCTCCCTCATCCCGCTTACGCCCCTAGCCCCCACAACAACAGGCTTAGCCATACTCATAGCCTCTGTGCAAACTATGCCGAACGGCTCATACTTAGATGGGAAAACGCATACATCCGCCGCAGCGTAATATTTTATTCTAAGGTCCTCGGGCAGAAACTCATACTTTAAGATAACATTATTCTTCAGATTAAGTCTTGAAACCTCGTTTCTAAGCATATCCTCCTGCTCCCCAACACCTACGATCACAAGTTTAGCCTTCGGAACCCTCGCCAGGATCTCCGGCATCGCAAGTATAAGCGTATCCGCACCCTTAACCCATGTTAACCTACCTATGAAGAGTATCATATATTCATCATCGCCTATCCCGAGGCTTCTTCTCACCTCCATAACTTCCTCACGTGAAAACCTCTCTGGAGAATATCTTTCAGCATCAATTCCATTATGGACAACCCGAATTTTCTTCTCATCATAGCCTAGGCTTACAAGATGATCTCTCATAGCGTAGCTCACAGTTATAACCCTCTCCGCGTAATCGGCTGAAAGCCTCTCAAGACGCTTTATCGTGTCAGAACCGTTCCCAGCCCTACCCTGCTCCGTGCTATGCACATGGAAGACAAATGGCTTATTCAAACCTCTGCTTGCCAAAATGCCACCTATTGATCCAAGCCAGTCATGTGAAACTATCATGTCAACCTTTCTCCTTTCGCTTCTAACCAAATCGTTCACAAGCTTACTTGCTGAAAGAACATTGTATAGGAAAACATCGCCGAAATATTTTTTGCCGCTCTCAGACCAACGCTGTATCTCCTCAGGTATAAACATTGGCAGCAGTAAGCTCACATTCATGTTCTCAACTATTGGGCGGTGAACCTCTACGCCTTTATATATGTCTCTTGTCGGAGCATCCTTTGTATGCATCGCAAATAAAGTTACATCATGCCCCATTCTAACAAATTCCCTAGTTACATACTCAGCGTATGTTCCAAGCCCGCCGACGATATATGGCGGAAACTCATAAACGAAGAAGACTATTTCCATACTCAACTCCCTATACCAAAACATAGCATAAAAAATTTAACATTTTCCATATTCACAGGAGCATGCACCAACTTATTCTGTGAAGATATCTGGCGAATACCCTTTCTTATTAGGTCTCTCCATGGTGAGCGATGCGTAAATAGAAAGGTTAATGGCTAACTTATGATAACTTTTTATGGGGAAATGGGATGCTGATGGCTTTCGTATTTATTAGGGTTGAGGCCGACGCTATCTCCAAAGTTTCCTCGCAGATAATGAAGATAGAGGGTGTGAAGGAGGCGTATGAGGTTACGGGCGACATTGATGTTATAGCGAAGGTTTCAGCGCAGAATGTGGATGAACTGAGCAGAATAATATTTAAGATTAGGGAGATAGATGGCGTTCAGGGAACAGATACAAGGATTATTTTGGCAAGCTATAGGTGAAAGGAGATTGGAGAGAAAACCCATAGCGGAACGCCTAAGGGAGATGCGGGAAGAGGGAATCTCGAGAAGCGATATGCTTAAAATCCTATACCTAGAGAAATACCCAATTTTTGAAATAACAAGCTGCATGGGAATAACCTCAAGTGAACTTCAAAAACTTAATGAAGAGATGAAACTTTTCCTCATAAGATGCCCCGCCGGCCACAGATTCCTCGATGATCCCGCCTTACATGCTGAGGATGCGCATTACTGCGTTGAATGTAAAAGATGGTTTAATGAAGCAACTTTAAGGGATGAAATAGAGCTTGAGATTAGGAGGCTTAGGGAAAAGGAAGGCGGCGTAGCATAAGCAGGCATAGTTTAAATGGCGGAGACTGGAATTGGGAACCTACGCTCAAATACATTTATGCCTCGTTTAAAATCCTCAATTCTTCTATTCTTTTCTCAACAAGATCTATTAGTGCGCAGCGCAGCTCCTCTCTATCCTTCCATACTCTAGGCAGATTTGCTATTCTGGCAGCCAGCTCCTCATCACCTATTACGCTGGATATCCATCTTTCAAAGTCTCCTCTGGCAATATGGAAGGCTATCGATTCAGCGCTTACTTTTTTAAGGGCTTCGCAGAATTCCTCTAGGCTGCTCGCCGAGATATCTGTTGGGGAAGCAAACATGTAGAAGAATCTGAAGCCCCTGTCCGCTGGCACCCGCCTCAGTAAACGCTTATACTTGAAAGACGGCTTATAGGTTTCAGATCTACATCTAGCCTCAAAATCCAGAAGTACGCCAATATAGGTTATGAATGCCTCCATCGGGCTTCCATAAGGATTAAATGAATCGTGAACCATGCCGGATTCTCCGCCCCTAGTATACATGTAGTAAAAATGATCGCTTGTCTGCATATAACGCCAAATTTTAAGTAGGTTCGCATCATTCAACTCCTTAACAAGCGGCCCCAACTCATTAATCATGTTGAACGCGGTGTTCTGCTGCGGATTACTTAACCATGCGCTTATGTCACGTTCAACATCAGCCCATGAAACAGTTCTCTCAGGCGGGACGCTTATTTCTCCGCATGGCGCATGCTTCCGGATAACCTCAGACGGCGTTGACCATGAAAGATTCTCCCATTTCTGCGCTTCTATAGGCAGCCATCTTAAAAACTCCAGTATGCCGCTCTCAGCCCAATAATGTTCGCCGAAGGTTTCATAATCCATGAACAGCGTTATAACCTGCCCATAAGTATGCGCCAGCCAAGCCGCGTACTTATCCGCCGTCAGAGGCCACTGATCCCACTGGGTTGATGCGAAGCGGAAACCTATATCGTCGGAAAGCCTATAATTCCGCAGTAGAATCCTGATCTCCGAACCGTAAGCCTTATAGATGAAATTGGGGGATCTCCAGCCTAAAATTCTGTCGGCGCCCTCGGTCAATATGGATTTGAAACCCATCTTTTCAGCAACCTTGGCAATCTCATCATTATATAGGCACTCAGTGTTTTCAAACGTCCCCGGCATATAGCCAAATAAATCTCTGATCTTTTGACGATGCATCTCAATCTGCTCAATAAACTCGGAGCGGTCTAAAGCGTTTAGGCTTGAGAGCGAATGATAATATGTTTGGCTCAATATCTCAGCGCATCCCGTTTTAATAATTTGCTTAAATAGGTCTAGGAGATCCGGGTTCCACATCTCGCATTGCTCCAGAAAAACCCCTGAAAAGCTGAAAGAAACCTTAAACTGCTTTTTCTCCCCCTTAAACCTGTCCATTTGCTCCAGTAAGATTCTGCTCGCTGGAAAATAGCACTTTTCAGATATCCTCATGAAAATTTCCCTGTTAAGTTTATGGTCAAAATAAATATCGAAAAGATCCTTACTGCTTATTTTCTGGTGAGTGACAAGCTCAAAATTGAAGTTGCGGTTCAATCTGAAAGGTTGATGAACCTCAAGGATCAAACATATGTCGGGCAATAATCATCACTTAAAATATTTGTTTCCATCCCATCCAATATATTTATTTGTCCCAAACCTTTATAAGCCGGATAATTAAGCGCAGAGCCTCCGGGAAGAAAGAATTTTTAGGAGCATAATGATATTAGGGATTATGAATCAAGACCTTTTAAAATGGAGGTTCTATGCTTAAATGGGGCCCAATATTAACGTCTTTGGACTTTCAGAGAGCGAGCTTGAATTTTATTCAAGACAAATAGCTCTTTCAGAAATAGGATATGAGGGGCAGCTAAAACTTGCAAAGTCAAAGGTATGCATCGCTGGCTTAGGCGGCTTAGGTTCACCAGTAGCGTTGCAACTTGCCGCCATGGGCGTTGGATATATACGTTTGGTTGATCAGGATGTTGTGGAGCTATCGAATTTGCATAGGCAGATAATTTATGGAGCAAAATTTATCGGCTACCCGAAAGTTGAGGTTGCAGCTAAAAGGCTAAAGGAGCTGAATCCGCATATAGAAATTGAGCCCCTGCCGATTTCGATAAATGCCAATAATGCTGAAGACGTGGTTAGAGACATGGACGTTATAGTTGATGGTTTAGATCGCATAACCCCCCGGTACGCTATAAATAGGGCTTGCCAGAAAATAGGTGTGCCCTACATTTTCGCCGCAGCCATCATGACATTTGGTAATGTAACAACAATAGTGCCGGGTAAAACCCCCTGCTTAGAGTGCTTCCAAGGAGACCTTGAAGATGAAGCCCTACCAACATGCGCATCCGTAGGCGTCCACACATCCCTGTTAAGCATAATAGCCGGGATAGAGACATCTGAAGCTGTTAGGATAATGCTCGGCAAAGAGCCGCTTCTGGCAAAGAGGCTGCTGCATTGCGACGTTAGGGATTTAACTTTTGAGGAGATAGAGATCTCGAAGGCTGAAAGCTGCCCTGTATGCGGTTCGAAGTCCCTCAGGCCGCCTATGCCTCTGGTGAGAAAAACAATATCTGAAACTCATAGTAGGGGGAGGAGAAAGGTCTTCAGAATAACTCCTAGGGAAGACTTAAAATTAAACATGGATGAACTGGTCTCGCTGGTCGCTGAAATGGGATTTAAAATCAAGGTTAAGGCTGAACTTGGCGTAACATTTTGCAACGAATTTGGAGGAGAAACCAGCATATTGAAAAGCGGCATAGCAGTGATTGAGGGCGCCGGGGATGAGATGGAAGCCTACAGTTCATTCTCAAAATTAATAGTTGATAGGCTTGGAATTCCGGAATCAAGAATCTTCTAAGGGGGGGTTAACATAAAGGTTAAAATGGGCATGAATCAAATACGCCTCTTAATTGAAGAGACGCGGAAAAGATACCCGATTGAGGCATGCGGCGCGCTTTTCGGAGAATTAAGCGGCGGCGAAGTGCGCATAAAAAAGATTGTGATATTTAGAAACACACTTGAATCCACATTGAGATTTCAGATAGATCCGGAAGATTTCCTAAAAGCGCTGTTTGAAGCCGAAATGGAGGGCTTGCAGCATATAGGCTTTTTTCATTCACACTCAGCAAGCCCATATCCATCCATGGTTGACATAAAATATATGAAGCTCTGGCCTGAAACGATATGGCTCATAATCTCATCAATTAATTATGAAGTAGCAGCATACCGAATGATTAATGGAGATCTGCAGGAGGCTTACATAGATATTGAGATGAAATAGAGCGTTTACAGGTTGACGCCGGAAAAGCCCCCACTTTAGTTGGGATGAACGTTAAAAATGGCTAATCAAGACCTTTCAATAATTTATTTTTCCTATTAGCGGAAGCAAAAGAAATAAAAATTATTTCCTCAATTTTAAATTACTGTTGAATAATTATGATGGGAAAACTTATTGTTGTAAAAGTTGGAACAAGCAGCTTAACTAAAAGCGACGGAACCCTAGATCTCAACACGATGCATGAGTTAACTAGCCAGATAGCTGAGGCTGTTAAAAGGGGATACCAGATAATCCTCGTCACATCCGGGGCGATAGCATCCGGCATTGCGGAGCTCGGCATAAAACCTAACCCAAACGATATAGTTTTTAAGCAGGCATGCGCCGCTGTTGGACAGGGAATTCTAATGGCGCATTACCGTGAGCTTTTTAAACAGCATAATTTGAAGATTGCGCAGATCCTTCTGACAAAAGAGGACTTAGCTAATAGAATCTCCTATGTTCATACATGCAACGTTCTTGATAAGCTGCTCAGCCTAGGGGTTGTGCCCATAATAAATGAGAACGATGTCACATCGGTTGATGAAATAATGCCCATCATGAAGGGATATAAAGTTAACTTCAGCGACAACGACATTTTATCCGTCTTAATAGCCAACGCTGTCCAGGCGGACATGGTCGTAATATTATCGAATATTGATGGACTCTACGATGCGAACCCATCTAAGAAGAAGGGGGCACGGGTGATCCCAATTGTAGAGAAAATAACACCTGAGCTGAAAGAGATCGCTGAGGGGAAAAGCGCTCTTGGAAGGGGAGGGATGAAAACTAAGCTAGAGGCTGCTGAAATAGCTATGCAGAGCGGTATACCGCTTATAATAGCAAACAGCAGAAGAAGGAATGTGCTGATAGATATACTTGAAGGAAAGCAGGTTGGAACATACTTCAAGCCATACGGCAAGATGTCAAGCATAGAGAGATGGATCGCTTACGGTGCTGGCGCTAAAGGTCAAATTAAGGTTAATGAGGGCGCGAAGCAAGCAATCCTCAAGGGCGCAAGCCTGCTAGCAGCGGGCATAGAATCTATTTCCGGACAGTTTAAAATAGGCGATGTGGTCAGCATAGTGGGATCCGATGACAAAGAATTTGCGCGTGGAATAGTTAACTATTCAAGTGAGGAAATAAACCTAATAAAAGGTCTGAAAACTACACAAATAAAAAAAGTTTTAGGCTACATCAGACGTAAAGAAGTTGTTGTTAGAAAGCTCATGCATATAATTGGCGAGGTGAATTAGGAGGAAATGAGCGAAAGTGAACTGATCCTTAACATGTGTAAGAAGGCGAAAGAAGCATCATATATTCTGGCTAGGCTGCCTACTGAAGTGAAAAATAGAGCCCTATATAACATGGCTGAAGCTCTTGAAAAGAACGAAGATGAAATTCTTCAAGCAAACAAGAAAGATGTTGAAGCATCCAGATCTAGGGGTGTTAAAGAAGCATTAATAGATAGGCTGATACTAAACAAGTCCAGAATCGCGAAGATGGCTCAGTGCCTAAGAGAAGT
The DNA here is from genome assembly GCA_964411115.1 of uncultured Candidatus Bathyarchaeia archaeon. Classification (GTDB taxonomy): domain Archaea; phylum Thermoproteota; class Bathyarchaeia; order Bathyarchaeales; family DTEX01; genus DTEX01. The sequence goes on from CAYPJR010000043.1 coordinate 11,547, forward strand.
TGCTGAGCTACCTGATCCAATAGGTGAAATAGTTGGGGCATGGATTAGGCCAAACGGATTAATAATTGGTCAGATCCGGGTTCCGCTCGGCGTCGTAGCTGTGATATATGAGTCTAGGCCGGACGTAACATCTGATGCTGCCGGAATATGCCTGAAATCAGGCAACGCGGTAATACTGAGGGGCGGGTCGGATGCAATAAACTCCAACATCGCTATTGGGAGAATTTTAAGTGAGGCTGCTGTCAAATCCGGCATACCTGATGGCGCAATACAGGTCGTGCCAGTAACTGAGCGGAGCGCAGCCCTTCAACTCATGAAAATGAGGGATTACATTGACGTCTTAATACCTAGGGGTGGAGCTGAATTAATAAAGGCCGTAATTGAAAATGCTAAGGTGCCGGTTATCGAGACTGGAACAGGCAACTGCCACATATATGTTGAAAGCGATGCTGATCTTGAGAGGGCGATAGATATCGTGA
>CAYPJR010000044.1:0-5974 GCA_964411115.1 uncultured Candidatus Bathyarchaeia archaeon
AGAGGCGAGGAAGTCATAGAGCTGTAGCCTATGCATCCGGCTGAACCGGTTAAGCCAGAGTATATTGAGCACCCGCTCATATGGCCCAGCACGGTAGAGTTTAGGCTCTACCAGAAGCATATAGCCGACGCAGCGTCCGAGAGAAACACGCTTGTAATTCTCCCCACAGCCCTCGGTAAAACGATAATATCGGCGCTTGCAGCGGCAAACATCCTATACAACCATAGGAACATGAAAGTTTTGGTTATGGCGCCCACCAGGCCGCTTGTAATGCAGCATAGGGAGACATTCCTAAGGGTTCTCAAGCTGAGAGCTAGGGACACGGTGGTTTTAACGGGCAGGATGCCGGCTTCCTCCAGACGGATATTCTGGGAGGCTGATGCTAGAGTCTTCTTCTCAACACCTCAGGTTGTTAGAAACGACCTGCTAGAAGGCAGGTTAAACCTTAAAGACTACGGGCTCCTAGTCTTCGACGAATGCCACAGGGCAGTTAAGGAGTACGCCTACACTGACATAGCGAGAATATATGTTGCCCAAGCATCATACCCGCTTATACTGGGCATGACCGCTTCGCCGGGCTCAGACTTAAGCCGCGTCCAGGAGGTGTGCAGAAACCTATACATTGAGCACATAGAGTTTAGATGCGAGGATGACCCGGATGTTAAGCCTTACATCCACCCGATAGACGTGGAGTGGAGGCGCGTTAACCTACCGCCGGAGTATGCGGCTGTGAAGGCGCATATAAGAAGCATGCTTGACAGGAGGCTGAGGTGGCTTTACGAGAGGGGAATACTGAAATGTAAGCCCGAATACGCCACAAGAAAAAAGATTATTGAAGCCGGAGACGAGCTGAGGTACATGCTTGAAGCCGAAAGCATTGAGGAGGAGAGGGGAAGCATATTCAACGCAATAATGAACCAGTCAATCGCGCTGACATTATTCCACATGCTTGAGCTCCTGGAAACGCAGGGACCATACACGCTGAAAGCCTTCATGGATAGGATTAGGCTTGAGAGGCGTGAGAAGCAGAGCTACGCGATACTGGCAGGCGACCAGGAATATAAAGCGCTGGAGATGCTGGTCCAGCGGAGCCTACCTGAGCACCCAAAGGTTGAAATGCTTAAGCAGATCATAAGCGGGCAGCTAATAAGTAAGCCATCATCACGCATAATAGTCTTCACACAGTACAGGGATACTGTAAACCACCTTGTCAACGAACTCCACACGCTTCCAGGAGTTAGGGCTGAAAGATTCATAGGTCAAGCCTCAAAGAACGGCGATAGGGGTTTAAGCCAGGAGGAGCAGGCTGAGAGAATAAGGATGCTTGAAGATGGAAGGCTGAACGTCCTAATAGCAACAAGCATAGCTGAGGAGGGCTTAGACATCCCATCAGTCGACCACGTAATATTCTATGAGCCGATCCCAAGCGAGATACGCTACATACAGCGTAGGGGAAGAACCGGGAGAAAAGCGCCCGGGAAAGTCACAATACTCGCAGCCAACGAAAGCCTAGACATGATATACCTGTACGCAAGCAGGAAGAGGGCGGAGAAAATGAGGAGAATAGCCGACGCAATAAGCCTAAGGCTCCAGCCCACACTTAGAAAGCATATAAAACCACCGCCAAACCCAATGACGCCTGAAGAGATAATGGAGATTGAGAGGGAAGCCGAGAGAGCCGGGGAAGAAGAGCCGTACAAAATCGAGTTAGAAGCCGAAATGCTAAGGGACATCAACAGAAGAGCCTCAAGGGCTGCGAGGCTAATATACATGAAGCTCCTAGAGGCTGGAGCCGAGGGAATGACCATGAACGAAATAACTTCAGAAATGGAGGCAAACGGCGTAACACCTCAAATAGCGAAAGCCGCATTAGCCATGCTGATGAAGAACGAGATCGTCGCCGAAGTTAAACATGGAAAATACGCCCCAACATCAGCCGCAAAACATAAGCCCGACGGCGGATCATACGAGATACGAATAGAGAAAATATACCCCAACTCAGCGGTCGTAATAGTGAACGAAGAGTGGAGGGCAAGGCTGGAACCCCAAGACTACAATGGGCCGAGAAACCTCATAAAGAAGAACAGCAGATTCAAAGCCATAGCAGAACTATACAGAGTAAACGGAACACTACACATAAGAATAAAAGACGTAATAAAGAAACTCTAAACCTCAATAACCCAAGCCAACAAGCAAAAACAAAAAAAGAAAGGGATTTGCGGGAGAAATCACCAGTCAGTTATAGGCTAGGGTAACCCGGCTCGGACATACCTAACTCTTTTTATTGGCTCTCTATGTGTTTATTGCATGTTCGCAAATATAAAAGTATTATGGGCTCGCTGCGAGCATAGAGAGGAGTGAAGTTTAGAGCTTAGATAATGCAGCCGTTATGTTAGTTAGGACGTTATTGAATGCGCGGGAAGAGAGCTACCATAGTTGTCGTTTTTGCTGAAGAAGACGATAACGAAATGCTTGGATTTCATGTAGTTGAGAGATTAAGGCTTTAAGTTGACCCAGTGAATAGGTAATTTGAAGCGGTTTGACACTTTAATGAGCAGCCTCATTAAATAATGAGATCTTCTTCACCCTTTTAATGAGGAGTTTAAGATGGGGTCTAATTAATGAACCTGCAGCTTGGTTTTCATGGATCTACTGTTTTCAGCCATTCTATAAATTTGCCCGCTATTTCCTCAACTGTTTCATAGAGGATTTCTCTTTTAATCTCCAGATAGCGGTGTACAAGTATATTTCTTAAACCCGCAAGTTTTGCTAGGTCTTCCGCTAGGTCTCTGGGCATTTTACCCGCTTCAGCCAGTTTCTGCGGGTATTCACCGTAGCTTTCAACTAGCCCGAGGGAGTTGATCTAGACTAAATGTCTGCATATGTCAAGCATAGATTCCACAATTCTATGCATGGCTCTTTCTAATGCTAGGGTCTCTTTGTAATCTAGGTCTTCAACCCTCTTAGGTAGAATTTCACTTTTAACGAATGCGACGTTTCTCCTGATTTCCTCCGCCCTTGATGTAATAATTGTTTTATCAATTTTAGGGTCGATGGCTGACCACATCTTAAATTCTATTAAAGCATCCGGCGCTCTTTGAGCTCTCTCTAACTGCTGTTTTAAAACTTCAGGCTGTAGCTTAATTATAATGCCCTCATTAAGTATCCTCGAGAGCAATATTGGATTCGCTTGATCCAAGATTGTGGCATCTATAAAATCTTCGTTAACATTAAGGGTTTTCGCAATCTGAGATATAATGTATCCAACATCTAATAGGTTTCCTCCTTCAGCCATCTTAAGGGCTATATCAATGTCGTGGGTGCTGAACCCCTTTCTAACTATTGATCCAAAAAGCACAGCTAACTCAACATTCTCAAACCTATTGAATAACTCCCTCAATCTGGGCAGCACATGGTTAAGCGTGAGCCTACTATCAGCCATATCTTTTCAAACCCTAAAGGGAATAATTTCTTAAATGCTTTGCGGCTTGGCATGCTAAAGGTTCCTGAGGGCGCCATATAGGGCTTGAAACCTAACTTCCAAATTAAACTTCTCTATTTTCTAAAAATCTTATATTTTGAAGATGCCTTTCTGATTTTTGGTGGTTGCTTTGTGCTTCAGCGTTTTTAGATCCATAAGGGGCATGTTCATGCTGGATGGGAGGAAGGCTATTATTACGGGTGCAGCTGGAGGAATCGGCAGCGCTATAGCCTATGGCTTCGCTGAGTTTGGCGCTGATGTTGCATTATTTGATTCAAATCTTGAGGGTATAGAAAGCCTCAAGAGGGTTTTGGAGGAGAATTTTCCAGTTAAGGTTTTAGCTATACCTTTGGATGTATGCGACCGCAAGCAGGTTGAGAAGGCTGTTGACGCTGTTTTTGAAAGCTTCGGCCAAATTGATATACTGGTGAATTGTCATGGTGTCGGGCAGTGGGTTCCATTCGAAGACATGAGTGAAACCGACTGGGATAGGATGATAAATGTCAACCTGAAAGGCGTTGCCCTAATGTGTCAGGCTGTTGGACGCTACATGATAAAAAGGAAATATGGTAAAATCATAAACATAGCCTCAATGTCAGGTAGAATCGTGAATAGGCCTCAGCCTCAAGCCCACTATAACGCCTCAAAGGCCGGCGTGATCATGTTGACGAAAAGCCTTGCAGCCGAATGGGCTGAACACAACATAAATGTTAACAGCGTCAGTCCAGGATACACATTAACACCGTTAGTTGACAATCTGTTGAGGGCTAAGCCGGATTACGCAAACCGCTGGAAAGCGCTAATACCCCTAGGAAGATTCGCTGAACCCATAGACATCGTTGGAGCCGTAATATTTCTGGCCTCAGATGCAGCGAACTACATAACTGGACATGACCTAGTAGTAGACGGCGGCTACAGCATATGGTGAAGTTTTTCACCAGCGGAAAAGAGAAGTAGACTTTCTATTTTAATAGAAGGCTTCTGGATAAGATGCGCCATATTTGCGCATTCAGTCCGGCAAAGATTTCTTCTTCGCTAACGCTTTCTATACCTCGCGTAAGACTGAAATCATCGTAAAGCATATTTATACGCTTATAGCCATATCTTTATTCAAGGGCTGGATTAAACCATATGACGCAGGGTTTATTAATGGCGAAAAAGCAGGAGAACGTATCAAAAATATTCTCTACGTTATCTCACCCATTAAGAAGAGAGATCCTTTTATATCTCAGCGAAAAAGAGGAATGCTCATTTACTGATTTAATGAACGCCCTTAACATAGATACTGGGAAACTAAGCTTTCACCTCCGCAATTTAGAGGCCTTTTTGGAACGTACATCCACAGGGAAATATAGGCTAAGTAAGGTTGGTCAAAACGTTGTAGTTCTAATAAAGGATCTGGAAGCTTGGGCGGATGAGACAGGAATGGCGATGAGGGCTTCAGCGTTACCATTAGCTGATTTCAAGAAAAGAACATTTGCCTTTCTAATAGACCTTGGAATCGCCGCTGCGCTTTTCTTAGGATTACCAAACATTTTCTATCCATTCACATCGATGGTTCTTTTAAACGTTAACGTCATACTTTTTCTAGTTCTATTTTGGACATACCTAACTCTCCTTGAAGGTTTTGCGGGGCAAACCTTAGGAAAACGCATCATTGGAATTAGAACTGTTAGAGTAGACGGCAAAAGGCTTTTTTATGACCACGCGGCGATAAGAAATTTCGGCAAGGTTTTCCTCTTACCATTCGACTTAATTATTGGACTTGAACTTAACGATAAAAGATTCATCAGATACTTTGACAAATTCGCCGGCACAACTGTTGTTGACCTTCAAGCCGCCTTTAACACGCAGCTTACTAAATCTTCTTCCTAATTTGTTAGATTAAATTGGCATACAGCTCCCAATAATTTTTTCCCAGTAACGAAAAATTTCTTCTCAAGAAGGGATAAAAATCAGCCCTCTATATTTTTCTGGGAGTGATGCCTATGAACCCTGGCTTCAAAAATGCACAAGCATTTGATAGAAAGCCAAAGCCTACCGCTAATCCCATCATAAGCATACTGTTATGCCTACTCTTACTAGGCTTAACAATCGGGTCATCCATTCCTAAACCAGTCTCCGCAGCTTCCCTTGTAACCCTTAAATGGAACATAAAACTTCCATCCTCCTATGGACATTTCCATCCATGTATGGGAGATGTAGATAAAGACGGTGTGCAAGAAATCGTTGTAGTTTTTGGAAGTTGCGTATATGTATTGAACGGAAAAACAGGCGCGATAAAGTGGAAAAGCCCCTCTGATGCAGCGGGAACCGTCCTAGAGCTGGCTGATTTAAACAGGGATGGGACTCCAGAGATAATATACTGCGGCTCAGGGCTCAGCGTATATGCTCGAGATGGATTGGGTAATCTTTTATGGAAAAGCAACAGCGTAGGCAGAAGTAGCGGAGAATCTTGGCCTGGAACGCCGATTGTTACAGGAGACACAAATC
>CAYPJR010000044.1:6074-11643 GCA_964411115.1 uncultured Candidatus Bathyarchaeia archaeon
AGAAGTAGCGGAGAATCTTGGCCTGGAACGCCGATTGTTACAGGAGACACAAATCATGATGGATATCCAGAAATCTATGTGGTGACAGCTGATACAACAGAACCCTATACAGGCTGCATAACGAAGCTAGACCATACGGGAAAAATTTTAGCCCGTTCTGAAATCTGCTACAAACCATGCTGGGGCGGTTTAGCTCTTGCTGATGCAAATTTTGATGGCAAATTTGAAATCTATTTAGGAGACAGAGCATCAAGAGGCGGTCCGGGAGGAAGCAGCAATCCTTACCCGAATAATCCAGCAAGAGGATTATCCTGCTATGATGCTGACACCCTGAAAACCCTATGGGTAAGACCTGACTTATACCACAGCACTCCAGCTCCCGTTCTGATAGACGTTACTGGAGATGGCAAACTGGAAGTTATCGGAAACAACATTCTGAATAACGGCGCTTGCGTAGTTGACGCAATCACAGGTAAAGACATTTACAATTGGAAGGGGAAAAAGATAAATAATCATGCCAAAGGAACAGTGTGGGATGTGGACTACGATGGACATGTTGAGCTAATTTCAGCTTGGGGATACAGCGATAATCCCTCATGCACAAAGGATTTCACAGTTCTTGATCTCGTGACAGGCAATATTGATTATAGAGCCTCCGAAATAAATAATTGGATAACATATCCTCCAACAGTGGGAGATGTAGATGGAGACGGATACGTGGAAATACTTGTTGCAACAAGTACGGAGTTAGGTCACGGCGACGTTGGGCAAGGAATGTTCTATATTTATAACAGAAACTTTAAAATTTTACAAATAATCAATGATTACCCCTATGGAGAACAGCTTTGGGAACCATACTGTGTCGATTGCGATGGCGATGGATACAATGAAGTTCTAATCGGCAGTCATAAAGGTAACATTTGGTGCTATGATACTTTAGGGAAACGTCCAAACCCGGCTCCTAAAGCCTGGTCAGCCTGGTATAGCACTCTTCGTCAGGGTGCTTATGCATCGCAAACGTCGCAGGCAAGCTTAGTTTTTAACGACGGCTTTGAGTCTGGCAACTTCAATGCTTGGAGTGGAATCAGCCTCACTTCCGGCGAAAACGCAGCTGTTGTTACGTCGTTACGTCACCATGGCTCCTACAGCGCTAAATTCACCACTAACGGCGGGGGTACAACTAGTTCAGAAAATGCCTATATTTACAAAAGCATCGATATGAATGAGGTTTATGTTCGCGGCTACTTCTATATTGGAGGCGGGCTGCCTCTAATCGATAATGGGGATCGCTTCTACCTTCTTCGCCTCCAAGGCTCAAGCATAGCCATAGCCTATGCTGGTATTCGCAGGGTTAACGGCGTGGATAAATGGACGATCTACTTGAGAACTGATAAGGGAGGCTCATGGACCGACGCGGCTAATGGTCCGCTCCCACAAGTTGGAAAGTGGTATTGCATTGAAATTCATTGGAAAATGGACTCATCAAACGGTCTCATGGAACTCTACGTGGACGGTGTAAAAATAATCAGCGTAACCAACGTTAATACTGCTCCATATGGAAATGTGAAACGTCTCGACTTCGGCATAGTGAACGCTGTAGGCGTCCAGAACAGTTTAACAGTGTACGGAGACTGCTTAGTAATCGCTAAAACATCAATAGGGACGGAATGAATTTTACTCTTACTCAAGGGATTTACAACCATTCCATTTCCATCTATTTTTTTACGAAATCGTCTGCTGAAATGATTTAAATGTTTGAGTAAAGATTCAATGGTTATTGAGTTTTTAGGCAAAGTCGAATTGGTTGATGGAGCGCTATGCGTGATTTTTATGGGTTACATGCTTAGTCTTGCATCTTTATCTCATTACTCTAATGGTTACGCTTGCTGTTGGGATCCCATCGGCGGCTGCGGTTAAAACAATCTCGCCAGGTTCACCATTCGCGCGAACAACCACCATTGCGCGTCCTTCATGAACCCTGCGCTGGTTACCAACGTACATCTCTTCAGACACGGGATTTCCGTTACCCACAGCCACTATGGAGCCAACACCATAGGTAGTGAAATAAACATTGTTGGTGGCGTTGTGGCAAACATTTCCTGCGGCATCCACTATCTCCACGGTTACATAGGAAAGGTCACCAAATTCTGCCTTTAAAACGCCACGATCGGGTTTCAGACGGATATTTGCGGGTTTTCCCGCAGTTCTCAATACGGTGCGGGATACCTCGATGCCTCTTTCGTATCCAATAGCCACCAGTTCGCCGGGTTCATATATGGCATCGAAGGATGCAATGTACCTATTGGCTTTGCCGGCTGGTTTGCGGCCTAGGGATCTACCGTTTATGAAGAGTTCAACCTCGCTGTTGGCGCTATATACGTCTATTAATATTGGCTTTCCCTCGTAACCTGGCCAGGTCCAAGAGGATACAACTTCAGGCCAGCTCCAGAGCAAAGCGCGGGTTTTCTTGCCGTAATTTTCTGGTTTGTGAACTGCGATATAGGGAGCTTTCGATATGCCCCAAACGCAGTCGCGATAGTAAGACTGTGGCCTTTTGAAGCCGCAGATGTCAATATCACCGCAGAATGCTTGATGCCAGGGATAATTCCCAAGAAACGAAGGATCCTCTCCTTCATATCTAACCCGCCCAATGCCAGCCTCACCAAGATAGTCGATGGCTGTCCAAACAAAATCGCCGATGACGTAAGGCAGCCTCTCAACGGCTTCCCAATAGTCGTAGGCCATCGATGGGAAGCTCTCAGTGCCGCATATTATGCGGCCGGGAAAGTTTTTTCCATCGCTGTCGTAGCGATGCAGCATATAATTATAGCCCACAACATCTAAGGGCTCCGCGAACTTAGAAGAATACTCTATCCAGAGATCGTCGGGGATTCTTCTTTCTAAACCGAAGCCCTCGGCGATTAATGGGCGGAGAGAAAACTCAGTTAGAGCGCATGTAATGGCCCTCGTATTATCTAGGCTGCGGATGAAATCCGCCAATTTTCGGGCATAAGTATAACCCTCAGAAAAACCTGTTAACTCTGGGATTTCATTGCCGATTGACCACATGATGATGCACGGATGGTTGCGGTCACGAAGTATCATGGAAGCTAAGTCTCTTTGCCACCAATCCTCGAAGTACAAGCTATAATCATTAGGATTTTTCGCCTCACGCCAGCAATCAAAGATTTCATCTATTACTAGCATGCCAAGTCTGTCGCAAGCGTCCAGAAAGGTCGGTGAAGGTGGGTTGTGGGCGCAGCGCACCGCATTGAAGCCATTGGCCTTAAGCAGTTCAACCTTGCGTTCCTCGGCCCGGTCATATGCAGCGGCTCCCAGCAGCCCACAGTCATGATGTACACAGCCGCCCCTAAGCTTAATGGGAACACCGTTCAACCGGAAACCGCTATGCGCATCAAAAGATATGGAGCGTATTCCTACTTTAGTATCGGTTCGATCAACAACTACGCCGTCACGTATAATTTCGCTTCTCAGAACATAAAGGTAGGGATTATCCACTGACCAAAGTTTCGGAGAATCCACATTAAGTTCTTGAGCAGTTTCAACTGAGCTGCCAGCTGGAACATTCAGCTCATCTTCTCTCCTGGCAACTTCTGAACCGGAAGCAGTCTGTAATGTTGTACGAACCGTTACGTGAGCCATCTCCTGACCGGAATTTTCAACAGTGGTCCTGACGGAAACGGTGGAGGCTTCGGGGGAAACTTTTGGCGTCGTAACATAAACACCCCAGGGAGGTATATGGACGCTCTCACCGACCAGCAGCCATACATGGCGGTATATGCCTGAGCCGCTGTACCAGCGGCTGTTCGGCTCAGCACTATTGTTCACGAAGACGCGGATTCTATTTTCCCGGCCATAAAGCAGATAAGGAGTTAAGTCGCAGTGAAAGCCAGTGTAACCGTAGGGATGCTTAGCCACAATGTTATTGTTAAAGTGTACAACAGCATTCATATAAACTCCTTCAAACTCAAGGATGACCTTCTTTCCCTTCCAACTCTCCGGGATAAAGATTGTCTTCTCATAGGTTGCTATTCCTCCGGGAAAATAGCCGGTTCTTGGACCTGAGGGGGCATTAGGATCGCGTTTCTGGATTATGCTGAAATCGTGAGGTAAATCCACAAGGATGCGTTCAGCTCTTTTCGCTAAGGGATCAAACAGGAGGTGGGTTGCGCCTAAACTGAAAAGCCATTGCCTATCCAAATTATGTTTATCCAAAATCAATCAACCTCCACTCTGCATTTTTATTTTTATAACCCTTATTAAGGTTTAATTCTTATTTAAAACTGTTGAGCACAGTTAATTTTTACCTTAAATAATTCATGCTGCGTGCAGCATCCGGGGATGCAGGTTTAATCACTTAACCTTCGCGTCTATAACTATCTGCCACTTGAATGGTGCAACCTCCTTTACGATCCTTTCTGAAAGTACTGTTTCAACTTTTCTTTTAGAAATTTCTATCCCTTTAATTAATTCGGCTTTAACGTTTTCTACGGCGTGCGGTCCCTCAGCAAATCTGTAATAATGAATTATGCCGCCGGTTTTCCTGAGGGCTGCGCATGCGGCATCAATATATTCTATGGATTTCTCCGGCAGATTCATTATGATTCTATCAGCTAAGCCCCTAAGTTTGTTCTCTACGACCTCCTTTGCATCCCCTAAAACCGGCGTAACTTTTCCATAAACGTCATTTGCATGAATATTCCTCTCCAAGTATCTTATGGCGTCAGGGTTTATATCGATAGCATAAACCCTTACGTTGGCATGCATCTTCGCAATAAGTATTGAGAATGGGCCTACACCGGCAAACATGTCTATAATTGTTTCGCCATCTCTAACTTGAGATGCAACCCTATAATGCTCATAGGAGAGTCTGGGTGAAAAATAGGCCTTTCTCGGATCTAAATAATATTTGCAGCCATATTCCCTATGCACCGTTTCAGTGTCCTCCGAGCCGGCTATGATTTCATACTCTCTTATGCGGTAAATGCCTCCTATTCCGCTTGACTTAGCGAGGACTGACTTAACACGTTTAAATGTTTGCAGAACCGCTTCACCAATCAGATGCTTATAGCCTACGAGTTCCTCCGGAATCTCTAGGATGGCTACTTCCCCAACGAAGTCTATTGAACGCGGGAGGCTTGCCAAAAGATGAGGCGGCATTTTATCTTCAAGAAAATCCAGGATACTCCGCGCATGCTCTTCACGTTTAGGGAAGCTCTGAATTAATATCTCGAATTGAGGTATCTCCCTTCTAACCTCATTCATCTGCTCCTCTGAAAGCTCGCCTTTAATCGGTATAAGTAAAAAGTCCTTAACCCTTAATATTTTTAGGTTTTTATCCCCGATGGACAGTTTTGAAACTGCTCTAATTGCCTTTTCACCTAAATTTTTCGGAACTTTAAGGCAATAAGCTCTTGCCAATGTTTGGTTAATTTCTCCGCTCATAGAACGCTATGGAAAATTTTAGGCTGGAAATACTTTAACGTTACGTTTCAAAATCTCACGCATGCTGCTTCAGCCTCAAGAAGTATGCCAGCTAGGTCCTCCA